>NZ_JBFBBR010000001.1:513836-908197 GCF_040682795.1 Streptomyces sp. NPDC051105
AGCCGGTCCCAGCCACACCCGCCGCACCGCGGAACCCGACCGCCGCACCGTGGAACCCGACCCGCCCACACCCGCCACTCCGCGGAACCCAGGCCCGCCCGCCTTTCGTTCCCCGGTCCTACTCCCCCGGCACCCGTGCGTACAGCACCGCCCCGTCCACCTCGTCCACCTGTTCGTAGCCGGCCGTGAGCAGTCGGCGCAGGGTGGGGACGCGGTCGGGGCCGTAGGGCTTGCCCCGGGAGTCGTCGATCACCAGGGCCGGTGCCCGGTCGGCCAGCTCGGCGCGGAAGACCGGCCAGGTGCCCTCGACCGCGTACTTCTCGCCGACCTGCGGACCGTCGCGGCCACCGCTGAAGTTGGTGAGGAGGCCGGCGGTGAGATAGCGGGTCGCGGGGGTGCGGTCGGCGAGCCAGTACGTCTCCGGGTGTATCCCCCAGACCAGGACCCGGTCGCCGGGCCCGGTGCGATGGGAGAGGGCGAGCGCGAGCCGCTGGGCGTGCGCGAGTTCGGGGCGCGGGGCCAGGAGTCCCCAGGTCAGGAACAGGACGCAGACACAGGCCGAGGTGCGGATCGCGGCCGAGGTGCGCTCCCTGGGCAGGATCCGCAGGGCGGCCGTGGCCAGCAGGGCCAGCGGCGGGGTGAGTTGCAGGAAGTAGTGGCCGAAGAAGTGGAAGCCGAGGGTGACGGCGGCCGCCGACGCGGCCAGCCACAGCCACAGGTCGGCGGCGCCGGTACGGGCGATGCGCAGGGCGCGGGCGACGGGCGGAAGCAGCCCGGCGCAGGCCGCCACGAGGATCGCGGTGTTGGTCAACGCCCGTGCCAGGACGTGAAGTTCGGAGCCGGCGAAGGAGGCGTAGGCGCCGGAGCCCGTGACCGTCCAGAAGGCGAAGCCGGCCGGGTCGGTGAGCAGGGCCACGCCCAGTACGGGCAGGGCGATGCCGGCCGCCAGTCGGAGCAGGCCGGCACGCGGGCCGCCGTACCGGTTGAGGAGATAGACCACCGGCAGCAGGACCGCGCCGCCGGTCTGCTTGGTGAGTAAGGCGCAGGCGACGGCGGCTCCGGCGGCGCCCCAGCGGCGGCGGTCGGCGCACCACATCGCGGCCGCCGTGGCGGGCAGCATGAACACCTCGAAGGTGGCCGCCTGCGCGTCCTCGGGGTTGAGCCCCACGGAGACCAGCAGATACAACGCCCCGGCGGTACGCCCCGCACGGTCGCCCCACCGCCGTCGGGCGATCGACGCGAGCAGTACGGCGGTGGCCAGCTGCGCGAGCACGGCGAGTACCCGGACCGGGGTGAGCGACCCGGAGCCGAAGACCGTGAACGCCCCCTCGTACAGCCAGGGCAGCAGCGGCGGCTTCCGGTCCACGACCGTCTCGTACAGCTGGCCGCCGCGCGCCAGTATGCGCGCCTGTACGGCGAGAAAGCCCTCGTCCGGGTTCCACAGCGGCCGGCGGAAGGACGGCACCCGGGTGACGCAGGCCAGCACGGCGAGCAGCGGCAGCAGCCGCGGCCAGTACCCCTTCCGTACGACTACGGACCGTGCCGGGACGAGGGGGGCGACAAGCATGGGGAGCACGCTATCCGGCCCCGCAGTCCCACCTTGACGGGACATACGGGGCCGGAGTGACGAGCCTGATGATTACGGAGCGTCGGCGCGGGTCCGCTGCTGTCCGGCGAGGCGGCTGTGCGAGCGGCCGTACAGGAAGTAGACGCCGAAACCGATGACCATCCAGATGGCGAACCGCAGCCAGGTCTCGGCCGGCAGGTTGAGCATCAGCCACAGCGAGGCCAGCACGGAGACGATCGGCAGCGCCGGTACCCAGGGGGTACGGAAGGACCGCTCCAGGTCGGGCCGGGTGTTGCGCAGGATGATCACACTGATCGCGACGATGATGAAGGCGAAGAGGGTGCCGATGTTCACCAGCTCGGCGAGTTCGCTGAGGCTGGTGAAGCCTGCGACGATCGCGATGACGACGCCCAGCAGGATGGTCGGCCGGTAGGGGGTGCGGAACTTCGGGTGGGTGTGCGAGAAGAACCGGGGCAGCAGCCCGTCACGGCTCATCGCGAAGAACACCCGGGACTGGCCGAGCAGCAGGATCATGCACACGGTGGTCAGGCCCACGGCGGCGCCGAAGCTGATCAGTCCCGCGAACCAGGGGTGCCCGGTGGCCTTGAACGCGTCGGCCAGCGGGGCGTCCACGGACAGCTCGCTGTACTTCTGCATGCCGGTCACCACGATCGCCACGGCGACGTACAGCAAGGTGCAGATGATGAGGGAGCCGATGATGCCGCGCGGCACGTCCCGCTGGGGGTTGCGGGTCTCCTCGGCGGCGGTGGCGACGACGTCGAAGCCGATGAAGGCGAAGAAGACGACGGACGCGGCGGTGAAGATGCCCATCACACCGAAGTTGGAGGGCGCCCAGCCGAACATCAGCTGGATCAGCGGAGCCTTGAGGTTGCCACCCGCCGGGACCGGCTGCTCCTTCGGGATGAACGGCTCGTAGTTGCCACTGTGGATGAAGAAGGCGCCCGCGATGATGACGACCAGGACGACGGCCACCTTGATGGCGACGACGACCGAGGTGACCCGGGCGGAGAGCTTCATGCCGACGACCAGGATGGCGGTGAGGACGAGGACCAGGGCGGCGGCGAGGATGTCGAAGCCGAAGCCGTGGGCGCCGTCCCGGCCGCTGAGGTACGCGGGCAGCTGCCAGCCCGCGTTGTCGAGGAGCGAGTGGATGTACCCCGACCAGCCGACGGCGACCACCGCCGTGCCCAGCGCCAGCTCCAGCACCAGGTCCCAGCCGATGATCCACGCGGGGAACTCGCCGAGCGAGGCGTACGAGAAGGTGTACGCGGAGCCGGCCACCGGGACGGTGGAGGCGAACTCGGCGTAGCAGAGCGCGGCGAGGCCGCAGACGACGCCGGCGACGACGAAGGAGAGGGCGACGGCGGGGCCTGCGGTGTTCTTGGCGGCCGTGCCGGTCAGGACGAAGATGCCGGTGCCGATGATGACACCCACGCCGAAGACCGTGAGGTCCAGCGCCGACAGCGACTTCTTGAGCGCGTGTTCCGGTTCCTCGGTGTCCTTGATGGACTGTTCGACGTTCTTGGTCCTGAAGAGCGTACTGGCCACTGCCTACCTCCCACGTTTGTCGTCCTCGACATGATCGAGAGGGCCGGGGACGCGTATGCCCCGGCAAAGGCAGGTTCACGCAGATGGGTCGGTCTCGCCACCGGAGGGGTGAGAGAGACCGACCCATGGGGGTGGTTCGGGATTCGTCGGGGGGGCGGGTGGGTGAGGCTGACCGCGCCCACGCGGCGGAGCCGCATGTCGATTACAGGTCCGCGCGCCCCTGGCCGGGGCGCCCCCCGGCCGGGGGCGCTACAGATCAGTCCCTCGCCGGTTCCACCGAGCTGACGTCCGCCGGCTGACCGTCCAGCTTGGCCACCAGGCCCGTCACCTGACGGGCGATGTCCGGGGCCGTCAGGCCGATCTCCGTCATGATTTCGGCCCTCGACGCGTGGTCGAGGAAGCGGGGCGGGATGCCGAAGTCGCGGAGGGGGACGTCGACGCCCGCGTCGCGCAGGGCCTGGGCGATCGCCGCGCCCACGCCGCCGACGCGGCTGTTGTCCTCGACCGTGACGACCACCCGGTGCCGCCCGGCCAGCGGGGCCATCGTCTCGTCCACCGGCTTCACCCAGCGCGGGTCCACGACGGTGGTGGAGATGCCCTGCTTGTCGAGGAGGCCGGCGATCTCCAGGCACATCGGGGCGAGGGCGCCCACGGAGACCAGGAGCACGTCCGGGGTGTCGGTGCCCGGCTCGCGCAGGACGTCCATGCCGCCGACCTTGCCGACGGCGGGTACGGCGGGGCCGACGGCGCCCTTGGAGAAGCGGACCACGGTCGGCGCGTCGTCGACCTCGACGGCCTCGCGGAGCTGGGCGCGGACCTGGTCGGCGTCGCGCGGGGCGGCGAGCCGCAGACCGGGGACGACCTGGAGGATCGACATGTCCCACATGCCGTTGTGGGAGGCGCCGTCGGTGCCGGTGACGCCGGCCCGGTCCAGGACGAACGTCACTCCGCACTTGTGCAGGGCCACGTCCATCAGTACCTGGTCGAAGGCGCGGTTGAGGAAGGTGGCGTACACGGCGAAGACCGGGTGCAGTCCGGCCGTGGCCAGGCCCGCCGCGGAGGTGGCACCGTGCTGCTCGGCGATGCCGACGTCGTAGATCCGCTCCGGGAAGGTGTCGGCGAACTTCTTCAGGCCGACCGGCTGGAGCATGGCCGCGGTGATCGCGACGATGTCCTCGCGCTCCTTGCCGAGCTCGACCATCTCGTCGCCGAAGACGGAGGTCCAGTCGGCACCGGAGGCCTTGACCGGCAGGCCGGTGTCCGGGTGGATGGGGCCGATGCCGTGGAAGCGGTCGGCCTCGTCCTGGAGGGCGGGCTGGTAGCCACGGCCCTTCTCGGTGAGGCAGTGCACGATCACCGGGCCGCCGAACCGCTTGGCCCGGGCGAGGGCGGACTCCAGGGCCTCCATGTCGTGGCCGTCGATCGGGCCGACGTACTTCAGGCCCAGGTCCTCGAACATGCCCTGCGGGGCGATGAAGTCCTTCAGCCCCTTCTTGGCGCCGTGCAGGGTGTCGTAGAGCGGCCTGCCGACGACCGGTGTGCGCTCCAGCAGGTCCTTGCCCCGGGCCAGGAACCGCTCGTACCCGTCCGTCGTGCGCAGGGTCGCCAGGTGATTGGCGAGGCCGCCGATGGTCGGGGCGTACGACCGCTCGTTGTCGTTGACGACGATGACGAGCGGGCGGTCCTTGGCGTCGGCGATGTTGTTCAGCGCCTCCCAGGCCATACCGCCGGTGAGGGCGCCGTCACCGATCACGGCGACGACGTGGCTGTCGTTCTTGAGCAGCTGGTTGCCCTTGGCGATGCCGTCGGCCCAGCCGAGGACGGTGGAGGCGTGGCTGTTCTCGATGAC
Organism: Streptomyces sp. NPDC051105; assembly: GCF_040682795.1. Lineage (NCBI taxonomy): Bacteria > Bacillati > Actinomycetota > Actinomycetes > Kitasatosporales > Streptomycetaceae > Streptomyces > Streptomyces sp. NPDC051105. The sequence continues at coordinate 518,822 of NZ_JBFBBR010000001.1, forward strand.
GTCGTGCTCGGACTCGGCCTGCGAGGGATAGCCGGACAGGCCGCCCTTCTGCTTCAGCCGGGAGAAGTCCTGCCGGCCGGTGAGCAGCTTGTGCACGTAGGACTGGTGGCCGGTGTCCCACAGCACCTTGTCCTTCGGCGAGTCGAAGACGCGGTGCAGGGCGATGGTGAGCTCGACCACGCCCAGGTTGGGACCGAGGTGGCCGCCGGTCTTGGAGACCGCTTCCACGAGGAAGGTCCGGATCTCCTCTGCCAGCCGGACCAGCTCCTCGGGGCTGAGCCCGTCCAGATCGCGCGGTCCCCTGATACGGGTCAGCAGCGGCACCCGTGCCTCCTTGCAGTAGAGCTGATCGAGCTGTTGCCGGGCTCGTCGAGTCTAATGTTCCGCCCCGGCGGCCGGACTCCGGCCCATGGGTCATAGGTCACGCCTCGGCTGTACCCGTCATGAGCCTCCCCCAGGACACGACTGTGCCCGGCACTGTCCAGTGCCGGGCACAGTCGGAAACCTCAGGGGCGCGGGGCTGTATTCATTCGCGGCTACCGCCGCGTGGTCGCGATCGACCACGACGGCGGTGAAGCCGCCCACGCACCGCACCCCCGACGGCGACCGGCGCTATCCGCGCCCCGCCGCCTTCTGGCTCTTACGGGAGACGGAGTCGATGACGACGGCACCCAGCAGAACACCACCGGTGATCATGTACTGGATCGACGTGTTCATGTTCAGCAGGTCGAGGCCGGTCTGGATGGACTGGATGACCAGCATGCCCAGGAGGGCGGACCAGACGGTACCGCGCCCACCGAACAGCGACGTACCACCGATGACCGCGGCCGCGATCGCCAGCATCAGCGTGTTGCCGCCACCGGCGTTGAGCGTGGCGCTCGCCGTCTGACCGGCGAAGAACATACCGCCGATGGCCGCGAACCCACCGGAGATCGCGAAGACGGTGATCCGGACCATCGGCACGCTGATACCCGCACGGCGGGCCGCCTCGATGCCGCCACCGACCGCGAAGACCTTACGGCCGTAGGTCGTACGACGGAGCACGAAGTCCACGACCACCAGGGACGCGAGGAAGATCACCAGCGCGTTGGAGACACCGGACGCGTTGTTCAGCACGGCCGCCGCGACGAAGGACGCGATCGCCAGCAGTCCGACACGGACCAGGATCTCGCTGGTGGGCCGGAACGGCACACCAGCCGCGCGGCGCCGGCGCTGCTCGTTGAACTGGCCCAGGGCCGACAGCACGACACCGAGACCGGCCAGCAGGTACGCACCGATGATGGCCTGGTCCATGAAGAAGGAGCTCTGGCCGAGGACGTGCACCGGACCGCTGTCGGCCGGGATGTTGATCGTGCCGCTGTCGCCCAGCAGCCACAGCATCAGACCGTTCCAGCCGAGGAAGCCGGCCAGGGTGACCACGAACGCGGGTACGCCGATCTTCGCGAAGAACCAGCCGTGCAACGCGCCGATACCGATACCGGTGATGATCGTGAGGATCAGGGCCAGCCACTGGTTCATCCCGTGGTTGACCACGAAGACGGCGAACACCGTGGACGCCAGACCGCTGACCGAACCGACGGACAGGTCGATCTCGCCGAGCAGCAGCACGAACACCAGGCCGATGGCGAGCATGCCGGTGGCCGCGAGGAAGTAGCTGATGTTGGAGAGGTTGTCCGCGCTGAGGAACAGGCTGTTCTTCAGCTGGAAGATGGTCCAGATGATGATCAGGCCCACGACCACCGGCAGCGAGCCCAGCTCGCCACCCTTCACACGGCGCTTGAACTCGGTGAGGTAGCCCTTGAAGCCCTCTTCACGGACCAGCAGGCGCGGGTCGACGACCGTGACCGGCGCGGCCGTGGGGTCGTCGGCGGGGGCCACCGTGGTCGGGGCCTCGGCGGCCTGGGCCACCTTGGCCTTCTCGATCTTGGGCGACTCGTCGCCCTGCACGGTCTTGGACGTCTCGCTCACTTTGCCGCCTCCGGGGTGCGACGCTCCGAACGACGGGTCACGGCGTTGTCCGTGGCACCCGTGATCGCCGCGATGATCTCTTCCTGGCTGGTGCTCTTCACGGGGAAGAAACCATTGTTCTTGCCCAGCCGCAGCACGGCGACGGTGTCCGCCACCGCCTTCACGTCGGCCATGTTGTGGCTGATGAGGATGACGGCGAGGTTGCGCTCGCGCAGCCGCTCGACCAGGTCGAGGACCTGCGCGGTCTGCTCGACGCCGAGGGCCGCGGTGGGCTCGTCGAGGATGACGACCTTGGGGTCGCCGATCAGGGCGCGGGCGATGGCCACGACCTGGCGCTGACCGCCGGAGAGGCTGGCGATCGGGATGCGCACGCTCGGGATGCGGATGGAGAGCGTGCTCAGCAGCTCACGAGCCTGCTTCTCCATCGTCACCTCGTCGATGACGCCGCGGTGCAGCAGCTCACGGCCGAGGAAGAGGTTGCCGACCACGTCGAGGTTGTCGCAGAGGGCGAGGTCCTGGTAGACCGTCGCGACGCCGAGTCCCTGGGCGTCGTGCGGCTTGTTGATGCTGACGGAGTTGCCTTCCCATTCGATGACGCCCTCATCGATGGGGTGGACACCCGCGATCGTCTTGACCAGGGTCGACTTTCCTGCGCCGTTGTCGCCCACCAGGGCGACCACTTCTCCGGCGTGGACCTCCAGATCGACATCGGTGAGGGCCTGGACCGCACCGAATCGCTTGGAGACTCCGCGCAACGCCAGCACGGGCGTAGCGGACACGTGAACCATCTCCTTCGCCGCCTGACCGGCGGGGATGCCGCGCCTGCTGACCAGGCGCGGAGGGCCGTGCGGTACCTCAGGTTGGTCGGTGTACGCACGTGGTTTACAAGATGAACATGCGCGAATCCGTCGCGCTTGGCAACGGGTCCGTCCGACGCCCGCTCCGGCAGCGGGGTATGAAGGCCGGAGCGGGCGTCGGAGGGGTTTCGCGAGACCGCCGGACGGAGCCCTTGCGGAAGGACCGGGTGCGTCGGGCGGCCGGGGCCCGGGTGTCGTACTGCGATCACCCGGGCGCTGACGGCCGGAGCCGGACGGCTCCAGGGCTGGACTACTGCAGGCCGGCGGCCTTGCAGGCCTTGGCGAAGTCGGCGGTGCAGATGTCCGCGACGGTGTACAGCTTGTCCTTGATCACGGTGTCCTTGATGTTGGCCTTGGTGACCGACACCGGGGTCAGCAGCTGGGAGGGCACCTTGTCGCCGGAGCCGCTGGTCTGCGTGGTGGTGGCGAGCGAGGAGATGCTCTTGCCCTCCAGCAGGTCCACCGCGATCGTGGCGGCGGCGTCGGCCTCCGGCTTGAACGCCTTGTAGACGGTGGAGGACTGGGTGCCGGCGACGATGCGCTGGATACCCGCGAGCTCCGCGTCCTGACCGGTCAGCGGGATGCCGCTGATGCCGGCGCCCTTGAGCGAGTTGGCGATACCACCGGCCATGCCGTCGTTGGCGGAGTAGACGCCCGCGATGTTCTTGGCACCGAGCTGGGTGATGGCCGCCTTGACCTTCTGCGCGGCGACGGTGTCCTTCCACAGGCCGGACTGCTCGTAGGCGATGTCGACCTTGCCGTCCAGGGCCTTGTGCGCGCCCGCCTTGAACTGGGCGGCGTTCGGGTCGGCGTCGTCACCGTTGATCATGACGACCTTGGACTTCTTGGTCGCCTTGGAGCCGAGAGCGTCGAGCAGGGCCTGGCCCTGGAGCTCGCCGACCTTGACGTTGTCGAAGGAGACGTAGGCGGAGACCGGGCCCTGGGCGAGACGGTCGTACGCCACGACCTTGATGCCCTTGTCCACGGCCGCCTGGACGGAGGACTTGATGGCGGCGGAGTCCTGGGCCGAGATCACGATGACCTTGACGCCCTTGGTGATCATGCTGCTGACCTGCTGGGCCTGCTTGGCGGCGTCACCGGCGGCGTTCGCGTACTCGACCTTGCAGTCGGCACACAGCGAGCTGACCTGCGCCTCGAAGTACGGCTTGTCGAACTTCTCGTAGCGCGCGGTCACGCTGTCGGGGAGCAGCAGGCCGATGGTCTTGCTGCCACCGGAAGAGCTGCTGCTCGACGAGTCGCTCTTCTTGTCATCGCCGGCCTTGCCGCAGGCGGCGAGCGACAGCGCCATGGAAACCGCGGCGGTGCCGATCACGACTCTACGCATCGTTGCGTTCATTGGGGGTGCCTCCCTGACAGGGCCGCAACGCTGCGGCCGAGGTGGCTGGAAGTCAACTCGGCCGTGACTGCGACGTCAAGAAGTAAATACTTAACGAGATGGCAACGGCGCCATTCGTTCTCTAAGTGAAGGCAGGTGCAACGGCCGGCAACGTGCCGTCCAAAAGGGTCGAATCGCCCATCTCGCTGAGCGCGAGAGCGAGCGCGCCGAGCACCTCCGCACGGCCGCCGAGGGCCCCAGGAAGCACCGAGAGCTGCCGGGCGGCGCTGGGGATCGCGTAGCGCCCCACGGACTCCCTGATCGGCGCCAGGACCAGCTCCCCGGCCTCGGCGAGGTCGCCGCCGAGGACCACCCGGCTCGGGTTCAGCAGGTTGCAGAGATTGGCCACCCCGCTGCCGATGTGCCGGCCGACGTCGGCGATCACCCGACGGCATCCGGGATCGCCGTCCCGGGCCAGCCGTACGACACCCTCCATGGTCAGGTCGGTGCCGTGACTGGGCTGGAGCAGCGGCAGCACGTACCGGGCCGACGCGAAGGTCTCCAGGCAGCCGCGGTTGCCGCAACGGCAGACCGGGCCGGATTCATCAAGGGTAATATGCCCGATTTCGCCTGCCGTGCCGCCAGGGCCCCGGTAGATCTTCCCGTTGATCACCAGACCGGCGCCGACACCGCTCGCGACCTTGATGTACGCGAGATCACGGACCCCCTTGCCGCTGCCCCAGACCAGCTCACCGAGGGCGCCGAGGTTGGCGTCGTTGTCCACGTGCACGGGGACGCCGAGGCGGAGTCTGAGTTCCTCGGCGGGTCTCGCGCCGATCCAGCCGGGCAGGATGGCGCTGGAGCCGAGGGTGCCGGACTCGACGTCGATCGGACCGGGGACGCCGACGCCCACGCCGGCGATCTTCGTGCGGTCCACGCCGGTCGCCGCGATCAGGCGGTTGACCAGCTCTTCCGCCCGGTCGAAGCCCTGACTGGACGACGAGTCCACGTCGAGCGGTTCGGACTCCTCGGCCAGCACCTGGTGGGCGAGGTTGCCGATCGCGACGCGCAGGTGGGTGTGGCCGAAGTCGATCCCTATGACGATTCCGGCGTCACCGCTCAGGCTCACGCTTCGGGCCCTGCGGCCACCCGCCGACGTGGGCGTGACCTCGACGGTTCCGCCGTCCTTGAGCTCGCGCACGATGTTGGAGACCGTCGCAGCCGACAGGCCGGTCGTGCGCGCGATCTCCGCCTGCGTGAGCGATCCGGCCAGACGTACGGCCCGTACGACACGTTCCAGGTTGGCTCGGTGCAGCGACGACTGCGACCCCGGAGTCTCCATCGACCCATCCACTCCCGCCATCGGAGGCGGCCACGGCGCCGCCAACGTGACCCAAGTCACATCACTGGAACCGGGTCACTTACAAGTTATGAACTCCAAGCTCTGCTGAACGGGTTACCGCCGTCAAGTCCTTGACAGAAATCGTTGGCGGTTCGGGGGTTGCCTGACGGACATGCTTTCGACATGTCTAGGCCACTGGTCAGCAGGTTGGAGGGCGCGCGTGGAGTGTGGGTGCGGCGCCGTCGTGGCTGGTCGCGCAGTTCCCCGCGCCCCTTTCGGGGCGCAAACGTTCCGTTACTTCAAAGCTCCCGCGGTCAGACCCGCCACCACCTGGCGCTGGAAGATGATGTACGCCGCCAGGACCGGGAGCATCGCCATCACCAGGCCGGCGAACAGGCCTGACCAGTCACCCTTGTAACCCTGGCTGACCGCCAACTGGACCAGGCCCTGGGTGAGGACGCGCTTGTCGGGGTCCGTGTTGAGGACTGTCGGGAGCATGTACTGGTTCCACTGGCCCAGGAAGTTGAAGATCCCCACGCTGATCAGGCCGGGCTTCGCCATCGGCAGCATGATCTGGAAGAACGTGCGGGTGTGCGAGGCGCCGTCGACGAAGGCCGCCTCGGCCACCGAGGTGGGCAGGGTACGGAAGAACGCGGTGAGGAAGAAGACCGTGAACGGCAGCGAGTACGCGATGTAGACCAGGATCAGGCCGTGGATGGTGTTCAGCAGGCCCATGTTGTTCACGACGTAGAACAGCGGGACCAGCGCGAGCATGATCGGGAAGCTCATGCCGCCGATGAAGAGGAAGTAGATGAAGCGGTTGCCCGGGAAGTCGAAGCGGGCCAGGACGTAGGCCGCCATCGAACCGAGCACCAGCGTGCCGATGAGCGAACCGCCGACCACCAGGATGGTGTTCAGGAAGTAGTCGCTCATGTTGGCCTGGATCCACGCCCGCGACCAGTTGTCGAAGTGGAGCTTGTCGGGGAGCGCCCAGGGCGAGCTGAAGATGGACCGGTCGTCCTTGAAGGACGTCATCACCGCCCACAGCAGGGGTGTGACCACCATGAACGCCCAGATGATCAGGACGCCGTGGGAGAAGACGTTGAGGACCCCGCCCTCGCGTTTGCGCCGGGGCGGCTTCGGCGCGGGAAGGTCGATCTTGGTGACGGTGGTGTCGGTCTCGGTCGTCGTCATCGCTTCAGTACTCCAGCCGCTCGCGACGGCCCAGCCGCATCACGATCGCCGCGAAGGCGAGCGTGACGACCAGCAGGGCGACGCCGATGGTGGTGGCGTAGGCGGCCTGACCGTCCCGGAACGCCTTCTGGTACACGTACAGGACCATCACGGTCGTCGAGTAGTCGGGGCCGCCCGGTCCGGTCGTCATGATCTGTACGACTGCGAACGACTCGGCCCCGAGCGCGAGGATGCCCATGTAGACCCAGCCGGACTGGACGGTGTCCCAGAGCAGCGGCAGGGTGAGGCGGAAGAAGGTCGTCGCGCGGCCGGCGCCGTCGAGGAGGGCGGCCTCGTAGAGATCCGTGGGGATGGACGCCATGCCCGCCGAGAAGAGGACCACGAAGAAGCCGACCGTGGACCAGACCAGTACGGCCATCACGCACCACAGCGCCAGGCTCGGGTCGCCGAGCCAGAGCGGCTGGATATTGTCCAGACCAATTCCCCGCAGCAGTGAATTGATCGCGCCGCTGTCCGGGTTGTACGCGAAGGCGAACAGCAGCGAGACGATCGCGATCGACAGCACCTGCGGGAAGAAGTAGACGATCTTGTAGAAGGAAGAGCCCCGGACCCCGGAGACGACCGGGCCGCCCTTCCTTCTCCGGCCGCCCACATTGATCATGAAGGCGAAGAACAGCGCCAGGCTGATCGTCACCAGCGGCAGCACGATCGCGAACATCAAGCTGTGCTGCAAGGACTTCCAGAAGATGTCGTCGTGGAGCATCCTCTTGTAATTGTCCAGGCCGACCATCTTGAATTCGGGGCTCAGGCCGGTCCAGTCCGTGAACGAGTAGTAGATGGACTGGATGAACGGCCACACCACGAAGAGCGCGTACAGTCCGAGGGGCAACGCCAGAAACCCCACAATGAACCGGTACTTGCCGTGCTGCATCGCCACTCCGGTGCGGTCAGGGTTTCTGTTTACTGGTGCTTGTAGTGCTTGATCGAGTCGTCCTTGGCGGCCTCGTCGGCAAAGCCCTGGATCTTCTTGATGGCCTCCGCCGGGGTGAGCCGGCCCGCCATCATCTCGCCGAGACCGGACACGCCGATCTTCTCCTTCTGGAGCTGCACGTACCAGTCCTGGAGCCGCGGGTTGACCACATTCGACCCGGCCAGCTTCAGGGCGGCGACACCGGAGGTGAGGCCCGGCGTGAGGGTGATGCCGTCGGTGCCGCCGTTGTACGCGGTCAGCGACTTCACCTTCGACGTGAAGTTCTTGGAGGATGCCTCGCTGAGCATGATGCGCAGCTGCTCCATGCCACCCTCGGCGTTCGCGGCCTTGGCCGGGACGATGAACGGCTCACCGCCGGAGGCCCAGATGGTGCCGAACGGCATCTTGTCGTTCTTGTCGATGCCGGTGGGCGCGGAGACGGCGAGGTTGAAGTCGGAGGGGATGACGTTGGCCGACTCGTTCTCCACCCAGGAGCCGTTGGGGATGAACAGCGCCTTGCCCTGGGCCCAGGCGGTCTGCGACTGGATGTGGTCCAGGCCGGGGGTGCCCTTGAGGATGTAGCCCTTCTTGTAGAGCTCGTAGTAGGCCTCGAAACACGCCTTGACGGCCGGATGCTTCCAGGCGTTGGGCTCCAGGTTGTCGATCGCGTTCAGGACTTCGACGCCGCCGACCTTGCCGATCATCGGGTACAGCGAGAAGGGGATGTAGTACGGGTACTTGCCCGCGTACGTCCAGCCGGCCATGCCCTTCTTCTTGGCCTTCTCGCAGACGGCGATCATCTGGTCCCAGGTCTGCGGGTACTCCGCGTCGAGCGAGTCCAGGGCCTTCTGCGAGTACCAGACGCCGTACACCGTGTAGGCGTAGTACATGATCCAGACCGGGTCGCCGTCGAACTGGCCCATCTCGACTATGCCGGGGCGCAGCGTGTCGCGGACCTTCTTGTTCGGGTCGTCGTACGACGGGGCGTCGAGGAGCGGAGTGAGGTCGGCCAGCTGCTTCTTGCCGACGAGCACACCCATGTCCATCTGCTCGGCGCCGGAGTTGTCGATGAGGTCCGGCGGGGTGCCCTGGTTGAAGCGGGGTTGGAGGGTGGACTGGATCTTCTGGGTGGCGGAGAACTTGACCTTGGCCTTCGGGAAGTCCTTCTGGTAGATCTTCACCGCGTCCTCGGCGTACTCCTTGCCGAAACCGCCGTCGAAGAGGACGAATTCCATCTTGGCGGTGTCGTTGACGCCGAGCGGGTTCTTGGCCGTCTTCTTGCCGGCCTTGTCCTTGGACTGGCCGCCTCCGCCGCTGCTGGCGCAGGCGGAGAGAAAACCGACGGTGGGGACCGAAATCAGGCCGAGTGCGGCTGACCGCCTGATCAGATCGCGGCGGCCGACGCCTTCGGAACCATGGCTGGCTGCGGATGTGGATCCCATGCTCAAGTCCTCGCCCTCTCCAGGACTCAGGCGGTGAACCGGATCCTCCCCGGCACCGCGGTCGGGTAGTGCTGGGCCGTGCAGGAAGTCACTCAGGAAACGCCGACAGGTATAGTCCACTTCACGCCAGCGGGGCAAGATCGAATGCAAGGTTGGCCATGGGTCTTTTCCTAGTTGAGACCTGTCGGAAATCTGAGCGACCTGGGTACGCCTTACCGGAAAAAGAGCCGACATAGACCCCTGAATGCCGCAGCCAACGCCCTTGACATCACGGACCACTTGACCACCTACTGGTTCCTGCGCCACGCATCTGACAACGTTGTCTCATGTGGCAGGGAGGGTACCCGTTGTGATGCAGCGGAGAACGCAGCGAAGAACAGGACACAGATCTGGTACGGCGGTCGTGATCACGGCCGCCGTCGTCATGACCCTGGGCTCCCAGGGGGCCGCGGTCGCCCTGCCGGCCAAGGCACCGGCCGCCGCGACGCAGTTCGCATCCTCGTTCGAGTCTGGCGATCCGTCACCGGACTGGACCGACACGGTCGACACGGACCCCGGCGGCGCCCCGCGCGCCTCCGGCGTCGACGGCGGCTACAGCACCGGCATCCCCGGCAATGTCACCGACCATGTGACCGACATGCGGGCCAGCGGCGAGAACACCGGCGCGGGCGAGGTCAAGGAGAACCTCGTCGACGGCGAGCCCGGCACCAAGTGGCTCACCTTCGCGCCCACCGGCTGGGCGGAGTTCGACTTCGACAAGCCCATCAAGCTGGTGACGTACGCCGTCACCTCGGCGAACGACTACGCCGAGCGCGACCCCGCGGACTGGACCCTCCAGGGTTCGGCGGACGGCAAGGACTGGAAGACCGTCGACACCCGCACCGGCGAAGGCTTCACCGAACGGTTCCAGACCAGGTCGTACGACCTCTCGGCACCCGCCGAGTACCAGCACTTCCGGCTCGACGTCACGAAGAACAACGGCGCACCGGACATCCTGCAGATCGCCGACGTCCAGTTCTCCACCGGCGGCAGCGGCGGCCCGGTACCCCAGGACATGCTCTCGCTGATCGACAAGGGCCCGAGCGGCTCGCCGACCGCGAAGGCACGGGCCGGTTTCACCGGGACCCATGCGCTGCGCTACGCGGGCCGGCACACGGCGAGCGGGCGGGCGTACTCGTACAACAAGGTCTTCGACGTGAACGTGAAGGTCCGACGGGACACGCGGCTGTCCTACCGGATCTTCCCCTCGATGGCCGACGGCGACCTCGACTACGACGCCACCAACGTCTCCGTGGACCTGGCGTTCACCGACGGCACCTATCTGAGCGGCCTCGGGGCGGTGGACCAGCACGGCTTCGCGCTCTCCCCGCGCGGACAGGGCGCGTCGAAGGGGCTGTACGTCAACCAGTGGAACGACGTGTCGTCGGTGATCGGTTCGGTCGCGTCCGGCAAGACCGTCGACCGGATCCTGGTGGGCTACGACTCGCCCGCCGGCCCGGCCAAGTTCCGGGGCTGGATCGACGACGTGAACATCGGGCGCGTCGCCCCCGAGAAGCCCAAGGCGCATCTGTCCGACTACGCGCTGACCACCCGCGGCACCAACTCCAGCGGCAGCTTCTCGCGCGGCAACAACTTCCCGGCCACGGCCCTGCCGCACGGCTTCAACTTCTGGACGCCGGTGACCAACGCGTCCTCGGAGAGCTGGCTGTACGAATACGCACGGGCGAACAACGACGACAACCTGCCGACGATCCAGGCGTTCAGCGCAAGCCATGAGCCCAGCCCCTGGATGGGCGACCGGCAGACCTTCCAGCTGATGCCGTCCGTCGCCACCGGCACCCCGGACACCGGGCGCACCGCACGCGAGCTGGCCTTCCGGCACGAGAACGAGACCGCGCGGCCCTACTACTACGGGGTGCGGTTCGAGAACGGCCTCAAGGCCGAGATAGCGCCGACCGACCACGCGGCCGCGCTGCGCTTCACCTACCCGGGCGATGACGCGAGCGTGATCTTCGACAACGTCACCGAGCAGGCGGGCCTGACCCTCGACAAGGAGCACGGGATCGTCACCGGCTACTCCGACGTCAAGTCCGGCCTGTCGACCGGCGCCACCCGCCTCTTCGTCTACGGCGTGTTCGACAAGCCCGTGACGGGCGGCGACTCAAGCGGGGTCAAGGGCTACCTCCGCTTCGACGCCGGCTCCGACCACACCGTCACCCTGCGCCTGGCCACCTCCCTGATCAGCGTCGACCAGGCCGAGGACAACCTGCGCCAGGAGATCCCGGACGGCACCTCCTTCGCCACCGTGAAGGCACGCGCCCAGAAGGTCTGGGACGGGCTGCTCGGCAAGGTCGAGGTGGAGGGCGCCACGGCGGACCAGCTGACGACCCTCTACTCCAGCATGTACCGGCTGTACCTGTACCCCAACTCCGGCTTCGAGAAAGTCGGTTCGAAGGACCAGTACGCCTCCCCCTTCTCGCCGATGACCAGCCAGGACACCCCGACGCACACCGGCGCGAAGATCGTGGACGGCAAGGTGTACGTCAACAACGGCTTCTGGGACACCTATCGCACGACCTGGCCCGCCTACTCGCTGCTGACACCCAGTCAGGCCGGGGAGATGGTGGACGGGTTCGTACAGCAGTACAAGGACGGCGGCTGGACCTCGCGCTGGTCCTCCCCCGGTTACGCCGACCTGATGACCGGCACCTCCTCGGACGTGGCGTTCGCCGACGCGTACGTCAAGGGCGTGAACTTCGACGCGAAGGCGGCCTACGACGCGGCCCTGAAGAACGCGACGGTCGTCCCGCCCTCCTCCGGCGTCGGCCGCAAGGGCATGGCGACCTCCCCCTTCCTCGGCTACACCAGCGACGACACCCGCGAGGGCCTGTCCTGGGCGATGGAGGGGTACGTCAACGACTACGGCATCGCCGAGATGGGCCTGGCCCTGTACAAGAAGACCGGGGAGAAGCGCTGCAAGGAGGAGTCGGACTACTTCCTCAACCGCGCCCAGGACTATGTGAACCTCTTCGACCCCAAGGCGGGCTTCTTCCAGGGCAAGGACGCCCAGGGCAGATGGCGGGTGGACTCGTCGGCGTACGACCCGCGCGTGTGGGGGTACGACTACACCGAGACCAACGGCTGGGGTTACGCCTTCACGGCCCCGCAGGACAGCCGGGGCCTCGCCAACCTGTACGGCGGCCGGTCCGGACTCGCCGACAAGCTGGACGAGTACTTCGCGACGCCCGAGACGGCCTCCCCCGACTTCGTCGGCTCCTACGGCGGGGTCATCCACGAGATGACCGAGGCCCGGGACGTCCGGATGGGCATGTACGGCCACTCCAACCAGGTCGCCCACCACGTCATCTACATGTACGACGCGGCCGGCGAGCCCTGGAAGACCCAGGCGTACGTCCGCGAGGCGGTCTCCCGGCTCTACCTGGGCAGCGAGATCGGCCAGGGCTACCACGGCGACGAGGACAACGGCGAGCAGTCGGCCTGGTACCTCTTCTCGGCCCTCGGCTTCTACCCGCTGGTGATGGGCAGCGGTGACTACTCGATCGGCTCCCCCCTGTTCAAGAAGGCGACGGTCCACCTGGAGAACGGGCGGGACCTGGTGATCCGGGCGCCGCGGAACAGCGCGACCAACGTCTACGTGCAGGGTGTGCGGGTCAACGGCCGTATCTGGACGTCGACCTCGCTCCCCCACTCGCTCATCTCCAAGGGCGGGATCATCGACTTCACGATGGGCCCGAAGCCGTCGACGTGGGGCACGGGCAAGAACGCGGGACCGGTCTCGATCGCCAAGGACGACAAGATCCCGACCCCGCGCGCGGACGTCCTGAAGGGCGACGGCTCCCTGTTCGACAACACGTCGGCGACGGAGCAGACGGTGACCTCGGTGGACCTGCCGGTGTCCCGGCCGGTCAAGGGGATCCAGTACACGCTCACCTCACCGGCGGACCGCACCAAGGCCCCGACGGGCTGGACCCTTCAGGGCTCGACGGACGGCACCACCTGGCGCACCGTGGACCGGCGTTCGGGTGAGGCCTTCGCCTGGAACCTGCAGACCCGGGCGTTCACGGTCCGCACGCCCGGGACGTACGCGCACTACCGGCTGGTCCTGGACGGCGCGTCGACGCTGGCGGAGGTGGAGTTGCTGGCCTGAGGCACGGCACGGAGAAGCCAAAGAAAGGGGGGCGGACCCGGTTGGGTCCGCCCCCTCTTTTTTTGGGTTCCTCCGTCTCAGCCGGTGGCGAGGGTGAATACGTGCAGGTCGGTGTTCTCGGGAAGCCGGACGCTCCTGACGCTCTTGCCCGGCGGCGCCTCGAACGGCTTGGTCGCGAAGACGTAGGTCGCCACGGGGTCCTTGTCGGCGCCCGCGACATTGCGGTACGCGGTCCTCGCCACGGTCTGGTTGCCGTACTGGACGGTGCCGCCTCCGCCGCCGACGGTCCAGTCGGTGAAGGAGAGGTCGACCGTGCCGGTGCTGCCGTCGGTGTAGGTGACGGTCGCCCGGGCGGACTGGTTGCCGTTGGTGGCGCTGCCGAGGAAGGACACCCTGCTTGCGGGGCTGGGGAGTTCGATGGTCTGGGCCGCTGCCGTCGCGTTGTCGGGTCGGCCCGCGGGGGCGTTCGGCCAGGTGTAGGCCAGACCGTCGACCGTGCCCTGGACGCTCGCGGTGAGGCCGGCCGCGGCGAGGGCCTGCCGGGAGTAGCTCCAGCCGCCGCCGTCGAAGTCGGCCTCGTCGTGGTCACCGACGTCGTCCGAGACACCGGTGTTGTCGTAGGCGGCGAGGAGGGTGCCCGGGGCGGCGACGGTCAGGGCGACCGGCTGGGCGTACGAGGTGCCGGTGGAGGTCACCGTGACCCGGACGTCGTAGTAGCCCTGGGGGGTGCCGGAGGTGGTGGACAGGGTGATCTGCTGGGAGCCGTCGGTCACCGTGCCCTCCGCCGGGGTGGCCCTAACGCCGTCCGGGGTCTCCACCCGGAAGCGGACCTCCGGGCCTGTGCCCCCGGTGAGGGACAGGGCACGGACGCCGACCTGGGTGCTGTCACCGGGGGCCAGCCGCGCGGTGGTCGGTCCGACGCCGATCTGGTAGGGCTGCTCGCCCTGGCGGAAGGACGGCGGTGCGGAGGAGGTCCCCCAGGCGCGGTTCGGGGCGGCGGACAGGGTGTAGTCGAGACGGCCGCCGTCCCGGACGAAGGAGCTGTCGAGCCAGGGGCGGTCGCTGGTACGGCCGTTGACCTTCAGGGACTGGACGTACGGGGCGTCCGCGGCCGCACCCCGGGCACGGATCGAGATGTCGTTGCCACCCGGGCGGTCGATCTCCACGCGCTCGAACAGGGGAGATGCGAGGACGAGGTCGGCTCGGGAGGGGACCTGTGGGTACATGCCGAGCGCCGAGAAGACGTACCAGGACGACATCGCGCCGAGGTCGTCGTTGCCGGGGATGCCGCCCGGACCGGTGGACCAGAGGGTGGTCATGGCCGCGCGGACGGTCTCCTGCGCCTTGTACGGGGCGCCCGCGTAGTCGTACAGGTAGGGCACGTTGATCGAGGGCTCGTTGTCCAGTTCGGACTTGTCGCCGCCGCTGCCGGTGAGGGCCCAGCCGCCGTCGCTGTTGTGGAAGAAGGCGTCGAGGCGGGCGAGGGCCTGGTCCGTACCGCCCATCGCGGCGAACAGCCCGGCGGGGTTGTGCTGGACCATCCAGGTGTACTGGGCGGCCGTGCCCTCCACGAACCCGTTGCCGGTGGCCGGGGTGAAGCCGGTGACCCAGCTGCCGTCGGCCTTGCGGTTGGCGATGTAGCCGCCGCCGGGGTCGGCGGCGATGTTGAAGTTGTTCTGCCACCACTGGGAGCGGTCGGCGAAGGTGGCCGCCGTGTTCTTCTCCCCCGCGGCCGCGGCGAGTTGGGAGAGGGCGAAGTCGGCCGTGGACATCTCCAGCGTCTCGGCCGCGCCGCCCCAGGCGTTGGACACGGACGGCATGTAGTGCTGGTCCAGGTACTTGTCGAGGGACGGTCGCTGGCCCGCCGACAGCACGGGCTTGCCCGCCGACGAGAGGTCCTGTGCGGTCGGTTCCGTCGCCGCCTTCACCAGGGAGTGCAGCGCGCCCTTCAGGTCGAAGTCGGTGCCGCCGAAGGCGCGGATGCCGGCGAGCGCCGTGGGCGAGGGGTCGCCGTTCATGACGTGGGTGCCGCTCGCGCCGTGCAGCCAGCGGTCCCAGATCCCGCCGTTCTGCCGGGCGAGTTCGTAGAGCGACTGGGCGATGTCCGAGCCCGTCCCGGGGTCCAGCAGGGTGAGCAGCTGGACCTGGTCGCGGTAGACGTCCCAGCCGGAGAAGGTGCCGTACTGCGCCCGGTGGCCACGCCCGACGCGGTGCACCTGGTCGTCGCTGCCCCGGTAGCGGCCGTCGGCGTCGCTGATGACGTTCGGATGGAAGAGCGAGTGGTAGAGGGCGGTGTAGAAGGTGGTGCGGTCGGCGTCCGTGCCGCCTCCGACGCGGATGGCACCGAGCCGGTCGCGCCAGGCACGGTGGGCCGCGTCACGGACGGCGTCGAAGGAGCGGCCGGGTGGGTTCTCCGCCCTGAGGTTGGCCTTGGCGGCGGCCTGACTGACGTACGAGATACCCACCTTGACGTTCACCGCGCCGGTGCCGGGCGCGAACTCGACGTAGCCGCCCGCCCCCTTGCCGGCGACCGGCCGGCCGCCGGTCGCGAAGCCGCCGGTGCCGCCGGAGGCGGTCGTCGAACCCGGGCTGAGCCTGTCGTCCTGCCAGGTGCCGTCGGCGGTGAAGGCGCGGTCGAATTGAGCGGTGAAGTACAGGGTGTAGTAGGCGCGTTGACCCTCGGGATCGAGGTAGCCGCAGAAGTCGCCGGAGGTGACCGAACCGGAGACGGTACGGGTGGCCGGGTCGATGGCGACCGTCGAATCGGCCGAGCCCACCTCGGAGTTGGCGGTACGGACCAGCAACGAGGCGGGTTTGCCGGCCGGGTAGGTGAACCGGGCCGAGCCGGTGCGGGTGGTCGCGGTGAGGTCGGCGGTGACACCGGAGGCGAGGCCGACCTTGTAGTGGCCGGGCTCGGCGGTCTCGTCGGCGTGGCTGAAGTCCGAGGCGTAGACGGCGTCCTTGGTGTCGCTCGCCGGGGACGAGGTGACCTCCCCGGCGTACGGGAAGAACGGGATGTCGCCGCTGCCGCCCGCGCAGCCGGTGCCGGACATGTGGGTGAGGCTGAAGCCGCGGATGCGGGTGGCGTCGTACTGGTAGCCGCCGGGCGCGGCTGTTCTGGTCGCGTCGCCTCTGGTGTTCTCCGGGCTCCAGGAGAGCATGCCGAACGGCACGACGGCACCCGGGAAGGTGTCGCCGCCGTTCTTGGTGCCGATCAGCGGATCCACGTACGCCGTAGGATCCTTGACCAGCTCAGGGACTCGTTCGGGTGGCCCGCTCGCGGTCGCCGCGAGGGCGGGGGTGGCACCACCGGTCGCGAGCACCGCGGCCAGCAGCAGGGACATGGGACGGAAACGCATGACGCGGGCCCCTCCTCCGGACGGGTCGCGCACCACAGGTCGCACAAGCCGCAGGGACAGTAACGTGCGCCACCCGTAGCACGGAAGACCGCCTGCACCCCGCCCGGCACGACTCCGGTTCACCCGGTCGGGCTACCCAAAAGCGGTTGACATCGTTGTCGGTTGAGGCGGTAGAGTCATGTACAGACCATCAGACAACGTTGTCGTGTTCCATAGCGTCGCCACAAGCCGAACAGCACAGCGTGCAAGAGGCAGTTCGAGCCACTTCCCCCCGGGCAGGCACCCCACCCCCCTCCCTGCCCGGCTCGCGGACCCGGTGTGCACCGACACCGGGTCCGCCCAGAGCGCATGAGCCGCGTCAACCGACCTGACAGGGCAGGCTGGTTGCGCTGTCCCCGCCGTCGCCCTGGACGACGTAGCCGAAGGTCGTGCTCTGCCCGGGACTCAGGGAGCCGTTCCAGTCGACGTTGTGGACCATCACGTCCTGTCCGCTGTAGGTGGCGTTGCCGTTCCAGAGGCTGGCCACCGACTGGCCGCCGGGGAGCGTCCAGTCGACCATCCAGCCGAGCATCGGGACGTCGCCGCTGTTGGTGACGGTGACCTCGGACTGGTAGCCGCCGGGCCAGCTGTTGGTCGCGGTGCGGGCGGCCGTGCAGGTGCCGGGCGGGGGTTCGGTGGGGTTGCCCGGGTCGTGGATGCCGGTGACCTCGCCGTTGCCGCCGTCGAAGACGACGTCCGAGCAGGAGTAGAAGGTCTCCGTGCTGTCCGAGCGCTGCCACACCATGTAGATGATGTGCCGTCCGGTCTTGTTCGCCGGCAGCTGCCCGGTCCAGGAGTAGTTGGCCTCGACCGTGCCCGGGGTGCCGTTGAGCGGCGGGTGGTCGACGGTCAGGAACGGCGTGTTCTCCACGTCGTCCCAGGTGAGCGGCTGGGTGGGGTCGTAGCCGTCCTTGGTGACGTAGACGTAGAACCAACCCGGGTGCGCCGCCCAGGCGTTGTACGAGAAGTCGACGGTCGCGCCGGAGGTGAGATGGGTGACCGGCCAGTCGGCGCGGGGCAGGTTGAAGCCGGTGAAGTTGGGGTTGCCGCCGCTGCACAGTTCGCCGTCGGGCACGAAGCCACGGGTGCGGCCGGCGCCGTCCGAGCGCAGCACGAAGAACCAGTTGTAGAACGGCGTGGTCCCGCTGACCTGCTGGGCCGCCTTGCACGCCGGGTTGACGGGCTTGATCTCACCGGTGTCGGTGAGCGCGTCCTGCCAGCACAGGAAGGTACGGCTGGCCGGCTTCATGGGGGTGCCGTGCGCCTGCGCCGGGGCGCCGGCGGCCAGGATCAGGGCGAGGGCGGGGACCGTGGTGAGCAGGGCGAGGAGGTGAGGAAGAGCGCCCGGCCTCGGGTGGGGAGGGGTAATCGGGGCAGGCACACCCCGGGTTTTGTCATAGTCATGACATATCTGCCTCTGTGTGGGGTGAACGGTCGTGCGCGGGTCGCGGTGATGAGCACGTGGGACACGTGGGATGGGAGGGCACCCGGCACCGGCGGGTTCCGGTCCGCCGGCTCAATGGGAGCGCTCCCACCCCACTCCTCTGTGAAGCTAGCGCGGACGGGGGCAGGTGTAAACGGCCGGAACCGACCGAGTGGCGGCCGTGGGTGGCAACCGTGTTCCTGCCGGGCCTACGGGAGATGCGCGAGTTCGTCGCCCGGCGGGCGGATCTGCCGCACGAGCCGGAGATGCCACCTCGCTGTCGGCGCTGCGCGCACACGGTGGGGCTTCGCTGAACCGAAGTGCGAACAGGCGTGTTTGCTCGGCGACGCCACCATGGACTCACAGACTTGACTCAGTTTTGGCCAAGCGCGCTATGTGGTGGCTGGCGTTTGGTCATGTTCACTTGTCGCGTCCACAGGGTTGGTTCTTGACGTTTTCTGAGACAGGCGGGTGGTCGTGCGGACGTCCGCGTGCCAAGACGGTGCAGGAGCGACCGTTTCATCACGCGAACCATGACTGCCGGCCGGGCCGAATCTCGACCTTCCGATACCGACCGTCGCGCTGTCAGGGCGCTGCGATGGAGGAAGAACTCATGAGAAGACAGATCCGCGGCGCGCTGGCCGCGTTCACCGGAGCGCTGCTGCTCGCCACCGGAGTCACCGTGACCGGCGGCCAGCCCGCGCAGGCCGATGACAACGGTGTCGGACTCAAGCCCCTGCTGGGGTGGAGCAGCTGGAGCTTCGTCCGCCGCAATCCGACCGCGGGGACCATCGAGGCGCAGGCGAAGGCGCTCAAGACCAGCGGCCTGGCGAAGAATGGTTTCATCTACGCCAATATCGACGACTTCTGGTATCAGTGCCCCGGCAGCCAGGGGCCGGACGTCGACCAGTACGGCCGCTGGGTCACCGACCCCGCCAAGTTCCCGCCCCGCGGCGGTGAGAACGGCATCCAGGTCGTGGCCGACTACGTCCACTCCCTCGGGCTGAAGTTCGGCCTGTACGTCACTCCCGGTATCTCCCAGCAGGCGGTCGCCCAGAACACCGAGATCCAGGGAACCCCGTACCACGCCCGGGACATCGCCACCACGACGACCGAGAACAACTACAACTGCGGCGGCATGGTGGGCATCGACTACACCAAGCCCGGCGCGCAGACGTTCATCGACTCGTGGGCCGGTCAGTTCGCCGGCTGGGGCATCGACTATCTCAAGATCGACGGCGTCGGCACCCCCGACCAACAGGACGTCAAGGCCTGGTCGGACGCGCTGCGTCACACCGGGCGGCCCATCCACCTGGAGCTGTCGAACAACCTCGACATCAACAACGCCGCCACCTGGAAGAAGCTCTCCAACGGCTGGCGTACCGGCGGCGACGTCGAGTGCTACTGCGGACCGGACGGCAGCAGCTACCCGCTGACCACCTGGGCGTCTGTGGCCTCCCGGTTCGACCAGGTCGCCGCCTGGGCACCGTACGGCGGCCCCGGCGGCTACAACGACTACGACTCCCTCGAGATCGGGAACGGCGACAACAACGGCCTCACCCCGGACGAGCGCAGGACACAGATGAGCCTGTGGTCGCTGGCCGCCTCCCCGCTCGTCCTCGGCACCGACCTCACCCACCTCGACGCCGCCGACCTCGCCCTGCTGAAGAACACCGACGTCCTCGCGGTCGACCAGGACGGCATCGACGCCAAGCGGATCTCCGCGGACGCGAACTCCCAGGTGTTCGCGAAGACCGAGCCCAACGGCGATGCCGTGGTCGGTCTGTTCAACACCGGGTCGGCGCCCCGGGAGGTCGCCACGACCGCGCCCGCGCTGGGTCTGGCCAAGGCGCGCGACTACTCCCTGCGGGATCTGTGGAGCAAGCGGCTGACCGAGTCCGCGGGCCGGATCGCCGCCGACGTGCCGCCGCACGGCGTGGTCCTGTACCGGGTCCACGGCACCCACCGCACGGTGGCCGCGGCTCCGGACGTCTCGCTGGCGCTCAACTGGGCGCCCGCGCCGAGCGACAGCACCACGCGTACCGTGACCGCGGTGCTGTCCGACAACGGGTCGCGGTCGATCACCGACGCCGCCCTGACCCTCACCGGGCCGGCCGGCACGAAGATCACCACGCAGGACGCGACGCGGGTCCGGACGATCCGCGGCGGCCACGAGCTGAAGGCCACCTACTCCGTGTCCCTCCCGCCCTCGGCGAAGCTCTTCGCCTCCAGCGACTTCCAGGGGAGCGCGAGCTACCGCTTCCGGTCGGACGGGAAGACCCGGCTCACCGCCGGTGACACGATCACCGTCAACCACCAGGTGACGGCCCCGTACCGGACGTTCGCCTCCACCACGGCGAGCTTCAGCGAGTCCGGCAGCAAGCTCGGCATCCGGGCCCAGGGCGCGGACCTCTACAACGGCACCAACGAATACGGCACGGTCTATCTGCCCGGAGCCGAGCACGACGGCTCGGTGACCACCGTGAAGCTCGACTCCCAGTCGGACACGGACGTCTGGGCGAAGGCCGGGATCATGGTCCGCAACGACATCACCCAGCCCAACACGTCCCCCGGCTACCTGGCCCTGGTCGCGACTCCGGGCAACGGCTACCTGCTCGACTGGGACAGCGACGGCGACGGGAAGCTGGACTCCCAGGACTCCACCGGCACCGCCACCTACCCCTCGTGGCTGAAGCTGGTCCGCAACGGCACCACCTACAGCGGCTACTACTCCACCGACGACTCCACCTGGAACCTGGTCGGCACCGTCACCGTCCCGACCGCCGCGGCCACCCAGGACGTCGGCCTGACCCAGACCTCGCACGCCTCCGGCACCACCGGCGAGGCCGACTTCGACACGTTCACCACCACCCCCTGACAGTCCCCTTCGACGATGCCGTCCGCACGGCGCGCGGTGCTCTCCTAGACCGGCGCCGTGCGGGCGCGTAGCACCGTTCCGTTGGGCGGGAGTTCGGCCACCGGGAGTTCCAGCGTGAACTCCGTGCGGCCCGGCACGCTCTCCACTCCGAGGTGGCCGCCGTGGGCCGTGGTGATGGCCGCGGCGATGGCCAGGCCCAGGCCCGAGCCGCCTTCCAGGACGCCGGCCCGGGTGCGGGAGGTGTCGGCCCGGGTGAAGCGTTCGAAGACGGTCGGGAGCAGGTCGGGCGGGATGCCGGGGCCGTCGTCGCGGACGCGTACCACGCAGGTGGCGGCGGTGGATCCGACCGTCGCGGTCACCGTCGTCCCGTCGGGGGTGTGCACCCGTGCGTTGGCCAGGAGGTTGGCCACCACCTGGTGCAGGCGGGCCTCGTCGCCCCTCACGAACGCCAGGCCGTCCAGGTCGAGTTCGAGCTGCCAGACATGACCGGCCCCGGCCGCCCTGGCGTCCCACACCGCCTCCGCGACCAGCGCGGCCATGTCCACCTCCGCGGCCTGCAGGGGGCGGCCCTCGTCCAGGCGGGCCAGCAGCAGGAGGTCCTCCACCAGGCTGCGCATCCGCACGGACTCGGCGTTGACCCTGCGCCAGGCCAGATCCGGCTCGATGCGGTCCGTACCGCGGTTCATCAACTCCGCGTACCCGGCGATGGACGCGAGCGGGGTACGCAGTTCATGGCTGGCGTCGGCCAGGAAGCGGCGCATGCGCTCCTCGCTGCTGCGCACCTGTTCCTCGCTGCGCTGGCGTTCCGCCAGTGAGGCCTCGACGTGGTCGATCATGCGGTTGAGGGCGGCGCCGACCTGGCCGGCCTCGCTGCCGGGGTCGGTGTCCCGCTCGGGCACCCGGGTGAGTCCGGTGACCTGACCCCGGCCGAGGGGCGCGTGGGAGACCTCGACGGCGGTGGCGGCGACCCGGCCGAGCGGGCGCAACTGCCGTCGTATCACCACCGCGCACACACAGCCCGCGACGGTGAGGCCGACCGCCGCGACCCCGATCTCGACCTCCACCAGGCCGCTGATGGTGTCCAGTACGTCGTCCACGGGGAGCCCGGCCAGGACGCGGATGCCGCCGGCGTTCAGGGCGGTGACGCGGTAGGTGCCCAGGCCGGGGACCGCGCGGGTGTGCGTCGAGCCGTCCGGCACGATGCCCTTGAGGGCGGTGGTCTGGGCGGTGCTGAGGGAACGCGGGGGCGCGTCCCGGCTGACGACGGCCGCGGTGATGATGTTCCCCCCGGCGTCGAGGCGGGCGGCGAGCAGGCCGGCCGGCTGGCCGGTCTCGTTGAGGAAGGTCAGGTCGCCGCTGAGCTGCGGGTGCAGGGCGGCGCCGCCCACGCCGCGCTCGGCCGCGTCGCTCACCCGGTCGTCCAGGTTGCCCATCAGGTAGGCGCGTTGGGCGAAGACGGTGGTCAGGGCCATCACGGCACAGACGCAGACCAGGACGGCGGTGATGAAGACGAGCAGGCGCGTGCGCAGCGACCGGCTGCGCGGCCGGGCGGTCATCTGCCGTCCTCCACGGGCCGTACGACATACCCCATGCCGCGGACGGTGTGGATCATGGGTGCCCGGCCCCGGTCGATCTTGCGGCGCAGGCTGGAGATGTAGACCTCGACGAGGTTGCCGCCGCCGTCGAAGGAGGTGCTCCAGACGTGGTCGAGGATCTGGGCCTTGCTGAGCACCTGGCGGGGATGGTCCAGGAGCAGGCTGAGCAGGTCGAACTCCTTGGCGGTGAGCCTGATCGGGGTGCCGGCCCGCTGCACCTCGCGGGACTCCCCGGTCAGCACCAGGTCGCCCAGGACGCGGACGGAGTCGTCGACGGTGGGCTGTTCGGAGCCGGCCCGGCGCAGCAGTCCGCGCAGCCGCAGCACGACCTCCTCCAGGGAGAAGGGCTTGGTGACGTAGTCGTCGGCGCCCGCCGCCAGGCCGTCGATACGGTGCTCGACGGCATCGCGGGCGGTGAGCATCAGGACGGGCAGCCTCGGCATCTCGTAGCGCAGTCTGCGCAGCACCTGGAGGCCGTCGAGGTCGGGCAGCATCCCGTCGAGCACCACCGCGTGCGGGGCGCAGCCGCGGGCCAGCCGCAGGGCGCTCTGCCCGTCGAGCGCGGGGTAGGGTCGCCAGCCCGCCTCCGCGACGGCGACGGAGAGCAGCTCGGTGAGAGCGGGCTCGTCGTCGACGATCAGGACGCGGACGCGGCCGGTTCGGGACCCTGCGGTGGCAGACATGTAGCAAGTCTGTGCCGGTCTCCTGGGGGAATGCTGTGTTCCTGCTGAGCCGAAGCCGTGGGACAGGACGGGCGCCGGAGCCGGAATGCGGACGCCAGGACCGGGGGTGACCGGCCGCGACCGGGTCCGCGGGGTGGGTTCTTTGCGCCAATTCCCTTGGCCGAAGCGGGCATTGGCACTCTTCGACCGGCTGGGGGCGGCGAGCCGGTTCCAGCTGGGGGTGCGGGCGGCCCAGCTGGGCTGGGTGTAGTCACCAGCGGGGCCGGGTCCGGGGATACGCGCACGCGAAGGGCCGCACCCCCCGTCGCGGGGAGTGCGGCCCGAGCGCCGTACCGGAGTACCGGAGTACCGGAGCCTTACTTGCGGAGCAGGCTGCGCAGCACGTACTGCATGATGCCGCCGTTGCGGTAGTAGTCGGCCTCACCGGGGGTGTCGATGCGGACGACCGCGTCGAACTCGACGCCCGTGTCGGTGGTGACCTTGACCGTGCGCGGCGTGGTGCCGTTGTTGAGCTCCTCGACACCGGTGAAGGAGAAGGTCTCCTCGCCGGTCAGGCCGAGGGACTCGGCGGTGGCGCCCTCCGGGAACTGGAGCGGGAGTACGCCCATGCCGATGAGGTTCGAGCGGTGGATGCGCTCGTACGACTCGGCGATGACGGCCTTGACGCCGAGCAGCGCGGTGCCCTTGGCGGCCCAGTCGCGGGACGAACCGGAGCCGTACTCCTTGCCGGCCAGGACGACCAGCGGGATGCCCTGCTCGATGTAGTTGCGGGAGGCGTCGTAGATGAACGCCACCGGCGCGTCCGCCTGCGTGAAGTCGCGGGTGTAGCCGCCTTCCGTCCCCGGCGCGATCTGGTTGCGCAGGCGGATGTTGGCGAACGTACCGCGGATCATGACCTCGTGGTTGCCTCGGCGGGAGCCGTAGGAGTTGAAGTCACGACGCTCCACACCGTGCTCGGTGAGGTACTTGCCGGCCGGGGTGTCGGCCTTGATGGCACCGGCCGGCGAGATGTGGTCGGTGGTGACCGAGTCGCCCAGCTTGGCCAGGACGCGGGCACCGGCGATGTCGGAGACCGGAGCGGGCTCGTGCGCCATGCCCTCGAAGTATGGGGGCTTGCGGACGTAGGTCGACTGCGGGTCCCACTCGAAGGTGTTGCCGGTCGGGATCGGCAGCGACTGCCACTGGGCGTCGCCGGCGAAGACGTCGGCGTAGGACTTGTTGAACATGTCCTCGCCGATGGCGCTCGCCACGACCTCGTTGACCTCGGCCTCGGTGGGCCAGATGTCCTGGAGGTACACCGGCTTGCCGTCGGTGTCGGTGCCCAGGGCGTCCTTGGTGATGTCGACCTTCATCGAGCCGGCGAGGGCGTAGGCGACGACCAGCGGCGGGGAGGCCAGGTAGTTCATCTTGACGTCGGGGTTGATCCGGCCCTCGAAGTTCCGGTTGCCGGAGAGGACCGAGGTGACCGCGAGGTCGTGGTCGTTGACGGCCTTGGAGACCTCCTCCGGCAGCGGGCCGGAGTTGCCGATGCAGGTGGTGCAGCCGTAACCGACCAGGTTGAAGCCGACCTTGTCGAGGTAGGGGGTCAGGCCCGCCTTCTCGAAGTAGTCGGTGACGACCTTGGACCCCGGGGCGAGGGTGGTCTTGACCCAGGGCTTGCGGGTCAGGCCCTTCTCGACGGCCTTCTTGGCCACCAGCGCGGCGGCGACCATGACGTACGGGTTGGAGGTGTTGGTGCAGGAGGTGATGGCCGCGACGGTGACCGCGCCGTGGTCGATCTCGTAGGTCGAGCCGTCGGGGGCGGTGACGGTGACCGGGTTGGTCGGGACGCCGTTGGTGGTGGCCGGGGAGTCGGAGGCCGGGAAGGACTCCTTGCCCGCCTCGTCGTCGTCGGCGACGTAGTTGCGGACGTCGCTCTTGAACTGCTCGGCGGCGTTCGCGAGGACGATACGGTCCTGCGGGCGCTTCGGGCCGGCGATGGAGGGGACGACCGTGGCGAGGTCCAGCTCCAGCTTCTCGGAGAAGTCGGGCTCGGCCTTCGGGTCCAGCCAGAGGCCCTGCTCCTTGGCGTACGCCTCGACGAGCGCGACCTGCTGGTCGGAGCGGCCGGTCAGGCGCAGGTAGTTCAGGGTCTCGCCGTCGATCGGGAAGATCGCGGCGGTGGAGCCGAACTCCGGCGACATGTTTCCGATGGTGGCGCGGTTGGCGAGGCTCGTCGCCGCCACACCCTCGCCGTAGAACTCGACGAACTTGCCGACCACACCGTGCTTGCGGAGCATCTCGGTGATGGTGAGCACCAGGTCGGTGGCGGTGGTGCCGGGCTTGAGCTCACCGGTCAGCTTGAAGCCGACGACGCGCGGGATGAGCATGGAGACCGGCTGGCCGAGCATGGCGGCCTCGGCCTCGATGCCGCCGACGCCCCAGCCGAGCACGCCGAGGCCGTTGACCATGGTGGTGTGCGAGTCGGTGCCGACCAGGGTGTCGGGGTAGGCCTGCCCGCCCCGGACCATGACGGTGCGCGCCAGGTGCTCGATGTTCACCTGGTGGACGATGCCGGTGCCCGGCGGGACGACCTTGAACTCGTCGAACGCGGTCTGGCCCCAGCGCAGGAACTGGTAGCGCTCGCGGTTGCGGCCGTACTCCAGCTCGACGTTCTGCGCGAAGGCCTCGTGGGTGCCGAACTTGTCGGCGATGACGGAGTGGTCGATGACCAGCTCGGCCGGGGCCAGCGGGTTGATCTTCGCCGGGTCGCCGCCGAGCTCCTTGACGGCCTCGCGCATGGTGGCGAGGTCCACGACACAGGGGACGCCGGTGAAGTCCTGCATGATCACGCGGGCCGGCGTGAACTGGATCTCCTGGCTGGGCTGGGCCTGCGAGTCCCAGCCGCCGAGGGCGCGGATGTGGTCGGCGGTGATGTTCGCGCCGTCCTCAGTGCGGAGCAGGTTCTCCAGCAGCACCTTCAGGCTGTACGGAAGGCGAGCCGAGCCTTCCACCTTGTCCAGCCGGAAGATCTCGTACGACTCGTCGCCCACCTGCAGCGTGCTGCGGGCGTCGAAGCTGTTCGCCGACACGACAGTCTCCTTCATTGATGTGCGCGTACCACCGTCAATCGTGCCGCCACGCCGACTTGGCCGATCCAGTAAGGTCAGACTAAGTTAGGTTGGCCTTACTAGAGGTGGCGGCTACGGTGCGCCTAGGCAGATATCTCGATGTCGAGATAACTCTAGTACACGGGCGCGGGATGGTCATGCCCGGACCCGCTCTCCGCTGTCCCCGTGGCGTGTCCGGGGCCGGCTCCCGGAGGCGAATCACCCCGGCCCGAACGGGCGCCCGTGAGTCAATCCGGCTTTCGCACCCATCAGTTCGCGGAGCGGGGGTAGCCGACGAGCGGAGCGAAAGGAGTCCCAGTCATGCCGCTCACCTTCCGGAAGAGCTTCCGGATCCTGCCCGGAGTGCGCCTCAACATCAATCGGCACTCGTGGTCCATCACCACCGGGGGCAAGCACGGACCCCGGCACACGCACAGCAGTACGGGACGCCGGACGACGTCGATGGACCTGCCCGGACCGTTCGGGTGGCGGCGCACCTCCAGGGAGCGCCGCCGGTGACGTCCGCGGGGCGGGCCGGAGACCGGGCGGTCCGCCCCCCGGCGCCGTCCGGCGGCCCCGGGCCTCAGAAGGCCGCCGCCGGGGAGCAGTCGGCGGCGCAGGCGTGAGGAGCCGCCGGGGCCTGTTCGGTGCGCGGTTCGGGCAGCACCTCCAGGAGGGCCGCCCTTGTTCACCTTGTTCACGCGGCAGCGGTGAAGGTCGTGTCATCGGTCACCTGGGCGCCGTCGTACGGCTCCGGACGGAGGTGCGGGGAACCCACAAGGCGGATCGCCGGCGTGTCGGAAAAGCTGGCAGAGCGTGTCGAGCCGGGCATCCCGCGAGACGAGGTCGAAGTGCACGCCGGCCAGGCCGTTCCCCATCCCCCGACGGACGTCCGCCGCACCCGCGTTGAGCAGGCGGTTCAGGCGCCGGTCCACCCGGTCGGCGGACGGCGCGCCGGTGCCCAGGGGAACCTCGGTGACCGCGCCCCCGCACTCCGGCCCGCTCGTCGCCTGGGTGCCGTCGGCGAACGGGCCGAGCCCGTCGGCGGGCCGGTTGCGCCGGCTCGGCACCTGGAGCGGACAGGATGTCCGCATCGCCCCCGCGATTTCCGCGCCGGCCATGAATCGATCGGCGTGGGCTCCCCACGATTCACGGTGTTCGGCGACGAGTACGGAATCTGTTCGCGATGTTCAGAAAACCGTGAGGCCGGTGTCGATGGGGTAGGTCAGGTCGGTCGGCGACATGGCGCTCTCGAAATGGTATCCGATGGCGGAAGGTTCGTCCGGGAGAAGTTCCGGGCGGGTACGGCCGGAGAGCCGGAGTTGTTCCGGAAAGCGGATGACGAGATCCGTTCCGGGGCCGGTCATGTGTACTTCTTCGCGACCCGGGAGAAGTTGGGAGATGATCCGGCGGTTCGCCGCGGCACCGCTCGGGATGCCACTCTCGGAAATCCTTTCCGCACCGCGTCTTGCGACCCGCGGATCGGCGGGAAAAGAAACCGGCGGAATCCACGGCACGCGGGTCCTGGAAGAGATGTCCCGCAGGTCCCTGCGGGACGGCACGCGGCCGCACTCCAGCAGCACGGCGGACACCCGCGGCGACACCCGATCCCGCTACCCAAATCCTCCGAGACATGCGCGATCCCCGCTGGGTGCGGTGAGAGTGCGGGAATTACCGCGACCGCCACCGGCATGCCTTCGAGAAGGAAACCGGCGGCGGCATACGGCACAACGAGGCGTGCATCGGATTCCGTTATGGACGACCGCGAGGAACGGCTTGGGATTCTCACCGTCGGAGGTCGGATTGATCGTTCTCCGATCAGCGTGAGGGGAACCGGGCAGGGTGATCTCCGGGGCTTCCGGAGTTCCGAGGAACGGGGCTGTCTCGGTGGCTTCCTGGGAAATTTCCCGTACCTCCGAATTGACCCTGACGACACATGTCGACGGCGCCCGTCGGACACCCACCGGCATACGAAGGAAAGGTCTCCGGACGGCGGCCGGCGGAATTCACCACAAACACCGGGAGCCGCCCTGACGTTCCTCCACCCCGCCCTTGCGCACATCGGAAACACGGTCGACGGGCCGAACGGCCAGGCCCCCTGACAGCGCATCACCCGAACGGACCCCCCAACGGGCACCATCTCATATCTGAGATAGCCTCAACCTCATGGCAGACGATTACCTCGTACGCATCGGCAGGCTCATCCGTGACGCCCGGCAACACCGCGGCTGGACACAGGCACAGCTCGCGGAGGCGCTCGGCACCAGTCAGAGCGCCGTCAACCGCATCGAGCGCGGCAACCAAAACATCAGCCTTGAGATGATCGCTCGAATCGGCGAAGCCCTGGACAGCGAGATCGTCTCACTGGGCTATGCGGGCCCGATGCATCTGCGAGTGGTGGGCGGCCGCCGGCTGTCCGGCGCGATCGACGTGAAGACCAGCAAGAACGCGTGCGTGGCCCTGCTGTGCGCCTCGCTGCTCAACAAGGGGCGCACGGTGCTGCGCCGGGTGGCCCGGATCGAGGAGGTGTACCGCCTCCTGGAGGTGCTCAACTCCATCGGCGTGCGCACCCGCTGGATCAACGAGGGCGTCGACCTGGAGCTGGTACCGCCGGCCGACCTCGACATGGCGTCGATCGACGCCGAGGCCGCCGTACGCACCCGCTCGATCATCATGTTCTTCGGCCCGCTGCTGCACCGTATGGACCACTTCAAGCTGCCGTACGCCGGCGGCTGCGACCTGGGCACGCGGACCATCGAGCCGCACATGATCGCGCTGCGCCGGTTCGGGCTGGACATCGCGGCGACCGAGGGCCAGTACCACGCGCAGGTCGACCGCTCCATCCGGCCGGACCGCCCGATCGTGCTGACCGAGCGCGGGGACACGGTCACCGAGAACGCGCTGCTGGCCGCCGCCCGGCACGACGGTGTCACCGTCATCCGCAACGCGTCCTCCAACTACATGGTCCAGGACCTCTGCTTCTTCCTGGAGGCCCTGGGCGTCCGGGTCGAGGGCATCGGCACCACGACCCTGACCGTGCACGGCGTCCCGAACATCGACGTGGACGTGGACTACTCCCCCTCCGAGGACCCGGTCGAGGCGATGAGCCTGCTGGCCGCGGCGGTGGTGACGGAGTCGGAGCTGACCGTGCGCCGGGTGCCGATCGAGTTCCTCGAGATCGAACTCGCCGTCCTGGAGGAGATGGGCCTCGACCACGACCGCACGCCCGAGTACGTCGCCGACAACGGCCGCACCCGCCTGGTCGACCTCACGGTCCGCCCCTCCAAGCTGGAGGCGCCGATCGACAAGATCCACCCGATGCCGTTCCCGGGCCTGAACATCGACAACGTGCCGTTCTTCGCGGCCATCGCGGCGGTCGCGCAGGGCAAGACCCTGATCCACGACTGGGTCTACGACAACCGTGCGATCTATCTGACCGACCTGAACCGCCTCGGCGGCCGCCTCCAGCTCCTGGACCCGCACCGGGTGCTGGTGGAGGGTCCGACCCGCTGGCGCGCGGCCGAGATGATGTGCCCGCCGGCGCTGCGCCCCGCCGTGGTCGTCCTGCTGGCCATGATGGCGGCCGAGGGCACGTCCGTGCTGCGCAACGTCTACGTCATCAACCGCGGCTACGAGGACCTGGCCGAACGCCTCAACACGATCGGGGCCCAGATCGAGATCTTCCGGGACATCTGAGCGACGGACGCCGCCGCGCCCCGCTCCGACTGGGGTGCGGCGGCGTCTCCGGGGGGCACCGGATCTGCGGGCATGGGTGCGCCTTGTCGGTTGTGGTGCGCGAGGGATGACGTCCGCAGCTCAACGGCCCGACGCCGGACGCCGGTTCAGCCGGACCGGGACCTCGATCGGTCCCTGCACTCCGGCCGGCGGGCCCCAGCGCACGGTGCCCGCCGGCTCCGGGGGACGGAATCGCGCCGCCAGGGCCCTGAGTACGGCCGCCAGTTGGCGCTCGGAGGCCGTGGCGCCGATGCAGTAGTGGAGGCCCGCGCCGAAGCTGAGGTGCGGGCGGGTCGGTTCGCGCAGCGGCTGGTAGGCGTCGCCGTCGGGTTCGGCGTCGCGGTTGGCCTGCACCGCGCACAGGAGTACCGGACGGCCCGGGTTCCAGGGTGCGGTCGGCCGGCGTCATGCCCTCTTGTGGCCTCACTCGTGCGGTGCCCGCATACGCGGGCCATTGTGCGCACGGCGTCCGGCCGTCAGCGACGTCCCCGAACGGGCGTCCCTCACCCCCGGGCAACTCACCGGCTTCCGTTGATCGACCGATCCAACCTGGTCACAAGTCTAGGGACGCGCGATGCCCCGCGCGTAGTGTGGGACAGCATGGGGGAACTGCGTGCGGACTGGAGACTCAGGCTGCGACGCGAGGACGCGCACGGCCCCGTCTGCGGGGCCGGTGTACTCGTCGACCAGCACACGGCGCTGACCTGTGCACACGTGGTGCGTCGCCCGGATGCCGTGATGTGGCTGGAGTTCGCCGAGAACGGCGCGCTGGAGCCGGTGGCCGCCCGGGTCATGGCGGGTGGCTGGCTCCCGGAGGGCGAACACGGCGCGGACGTCGCCGTGTTACGGCTGGACAGCCCGCGTCCGCGGGCGCGCCCCGCTCCGCTGGAAACCGCGCTCAGGGCCGGTATGGAGGTGTACGCGACCGGGTACGCGGAGGGCTTCGACGACGGCATGAGCCTGTGGGGCCGCATCGGCGGCGCCAGCGGTGAGCAGGTGCAGCTCGACGCCGTCACCAAGGCGGAGGTGGTGCGCGCCGGGTTCAGCGGCGCCGCCGTGTGCACCCGGCCGCGGGAGGGCAGTCCGGCCCGGGTGGTCGGCCTGGTCGTCAGCTGGCGCGGAGACATGGGAGAGCTGCTGCCCGAGAACAACCGGCTCGCCTTCTCGTACCTGATCCCGGTCGACCGCATCGCCGAACTCTCCCCCATCATCAAGGAGTTGAGCAGCCCGGACGCGTGGGACCACGCCTTCGAGGAGCGGCTGGGCCGGTGGTACGACGATCCGGACGAGGACCCCGTGAAGATCACCGTGGTGCCCCCGGGCAGCGGCAAGGACCGCTCGCTGCGCCATCTGCTGCACCGCGCCGACATCGTCCATCGCGGTGGCGACAGCAGACCGCACCTCGCCGACCACGCCCTGGGCCGGATCTCCTTCCCCGTCGGCGAGTACCTCGCGTACTGGGACTGGCTGCTCGGCACCGCGCGCCGGCCGACGGGCGTGGCCCCCGCACCCCTCCCCGCTCCCGTCCGGCCGGTCACGGTGGTGGTCGACGGCCTCGACGAGGAGCCCCGGCCGGGTCCTCTGCTCGAACTGCTCAGCCGGTTACGTACGTTGGGTTTCCGGCTGCTGCTCGTCTTCCGCCACGAGGGCGGCACCGGCTGGAACACGGCCCGCGACGACCTGCTGCGGCCCGCGCTCGTCGACCACGCGGACGCGCTGCTCGGCCGGCTGCAGCTCGCCGAGTTCGGCAACGCGATCCGCCGCGACGTCGTCGACAGCGCCTCCCTCGACTCCGTCACCGAGACCGCCGACCTGCGCCGGGCCCAACTCCGCCGGATCGCCGCGTTACGGGACCCGCAGCAGCAGCTCACCCGGCTGCGCGCACTGCTCAGGACCCTGCGCGCCGACCTGAACCGCCAGGGAGGCCGGTGATGCGGAGCGCCGCCCGGACCGAGCCGCGAGGGAGGGCGACGGGAGAATGACCGGCTGCCCGCACCGGAACTTCGACGGATCCCCCTGCCGGGGCTCCGTACTGCCCACCGGCTGGTGCGACCGGTGCGGCCGCGCGGAGCAGGGCCCCGGGCTGCCCGCCCTGCCCGAGGACCCACGGGACCTCGGCCCCCGCGACCTCCTCGCGCTCCCCGACCGCACGCCCCGCCCCGCCCAGGCCCGCCTCGTCCGTGCGAAGACGCCGCTGCGCGTCCGCATGAGCTGCTCGGCCGGTGACTGCGGCATCACCTTCGCCCCGCCCTACACCCAGGGCCCGGTGCCCATCACGGGGTACTGCCCGGCGTGCGGCGAGCGGTACTCGTACGAACCGGAGCTCACCGAGGGCGAGTTGCTGCGTGACCAGTACCGCATCATGGGGCCGATCGCACACGGCGGCCAGGGTTGGGTCTACCTCGCCGAGGACACCCATCTCGGCGACGTCGTCGCCGTCAAGGGCCTGCTCAACCGGTACGAGCACGACGGGGCCCGGCTCGCCGACGTGGAGCGCCGCAACCTGGTCGCCATGCGCCACCCGCGGATCGTCCAGATCCGAGACTTCGTCGCCCGCGGCGACAACACCGGGGAGATCACCGGAGGCTACATCGTCATGGACGACGTCGGAGACGGCACCCTGGAGGGGGTCGCCGAGGAGACCCGGCGCGGCGAGTCGGTCCTCGACATCGAACACGTGGCGGCGTACGGCTGCCAGATCCTCGAAGCCCTGGTGCATCTGCACGCCGGCGGAGAACGGGTCTTCGTCTACGGGGACATGAAGCCCTCGAACGTCGTGCACCACGGGAACGGCGTCAAGGTCATCGACCTCGGCGGCATGCGCGAGGAGGGCCAGAGCCGGCCGGCCCCCCATGTCACCAGCGACTACATGGCGCCCGAGACCGCGTTCTCCGGTCTGCCCACCGTCGCCCACGACCTGCACACCGTCGGCGTCACCCTGCGGGAACTCGCCCACTGGGCCGTCGACGAGGTGCCCGGCCTCGGCACCCGCTCCTTCTGGCAGGTCGTCGATCGCGCCGTGCGGACCGACCCCGGCCTCCGCTTCGCCGACGCCCGCGAGATGGCCGGCCAACTGCGGGGCGCGCTGCGGGAGATCCGGGCCCTGCGCGGCAAGAGCGACCCGCCCGAGCCCTCCGACTACTTCCGCCCGTCCCCGCAGCTGCTCGGCGCCCGGCTCGGCACGGTGCCGGGCATCGAACACTGGCTGGAGCGGCCCCGCCGCGACCGGTACGAGCCGCCCGTGGCCCCCGCCCTCGACCTCGGCGCCCCCACGCCCACCGAGATCGCCGGCTGTCTGCCGGTACCGCGGCGCTATCCGGGCGACCCGCAGACCGCACGGTTCGAGGTGAGCAGCGGTTACGACCCCGGGCTGCTCCTCGACCAGGAGGACGAGAAGCCGGCCTCGGTGGAGATCTGCCTGCACAACGTGCGTGTCCTGCTGGGCCGGAACACCACGGAGGACCTGGAGCTGGCCCAGGTGGAGCTCGACACCGCCGACTCCATCCCCGGGCCCTCCGCGGTGCGCCGGTGGCGGCTGGAGTGGCACCGCGCGCTGCTCGCGCTGCGCCACGCCGGTCTCCACGACACCCCCCACCAAGTTGCCGAGGCTCAGGCCCACTTCCTGCGGGTCCACCTCGAACTGCCCGGCGAGTACGCCCCCAAGCTGGCCCTCGCCTACTGCGGGGAACGGCTCGGCGACGACGGCACCGGGCCCACCGCCAGGGAACTCTACGAGGCGGTGTTCGCCCGCAACCCCGCGCACGGCGGCGCCGCGCTGGGGCTGGCCCGGCTGGCGCTGCGCGCGGGCGACCGGCGAGCCGCCCTCGATGTCCTCGGCCGGGTGGGGCCCGGCACCCTGGACCACACCGTCGCCCGGATCGCCTCCCTGCGGATCCGCGCGGCGCGGCTGCCCGGGGGTGTCGGTCCCTCACCGAAGAACTTCGATCCGCTGCCCGCGCCCGCCGAGGTCGACGCGGCGCTGGCCGAACTGCCCGGCCTGGTGGGCCGCAGACCGGGCGCGGGCGAGCCGAGCCTGTCCGAGGACGAGGCGCTACGGCTCAGGACCGAGCTGCACGAATGGAAACTGGACGCGCTGCACCACCAGAGCGACCGCGCCGCCGCTCCGGGCGCGGGCGCCGGCCGGCTCGACGCCCGCCGGTTGAGACGCCTGACCCCGCCGGAGCGCGAGCAGCGCAGGCGGATGGAGTCGCTCTACCGGCAACTCGCCGCCCGGCACCGGGAGTCGGCCACCACCCACGAACACCTCGTGGACCTCCTGCACGCGGTACGGCCACAGACCCGGATCTGACCGAACGACACGCGGGACACGCACGACGCGACACGACCGAACGGCACGACACGGCACGGCACGGCACGACACGGCACGGCACGAGGCGGCACGGCACGGCATGAGACAACACGACACGACACGGCACGACAACGGCACGGCACGGCGGAAACGCGCAGCAGGACCGGACCGAACGGCACCACCGGACCGAACGGCACGACCCACCCGCACAGCACCGGCCACGCGGTGCCCGCGGCGACGAAGGGAAGGAGCGGTGACGTAGGACATGAGCAGCCACATGCGGCCCTCGCAGCCGGGCATCCGGCTCCACGTCGACCTCGACGGCGAGCTGCGCCCGCACCGCAGCGCGAAGATCGAGGCCCATCTGCGGGTCGACGTGACCGCCGACGGCGCCCCCACCGACCTGCCCGCCGTCGAACTCGCCGTGATCATCGCGGTGGACGTCGCCGAGCCCAACCGGGCGGCCGTGCGGCACGCCCTGCCGGCGGCGCTGCGCGCCCTGCCCGACCGGATCTCCTTCGCCGTGCTCGGCAGCGGCCCCGAGCCGGTCCGGTGCTATCCGCTCGGCGACGACGAGTGGGCCGTCGCGGACCAGAACCAGCGGCGCCGGGCCGCGTTCGCCACCGGCTCGCTGCCGCTGCACCGGGACGGTCCACGTCCCGCCGGGTACGCCCCCTGGGCGGCCGGGGCACGGGCCCTGCTCGCCGGCCGCCCGCTGTCCGTACGGCATCTGGTGCTGATCACGGACGGCAGCAGCGCCGCGGGCGAGACCCGTCTGGAGGAGGAACTGGAGGCCTGCGCCGGGCAGTTCACCTGCGACGTGTTCGCGGTGGGCGCCGACTGGACCCCTGATCCGCTGCTGGCCCTCGCCGAACGGCTGCACGGCACCGCCCAGTTCGTGGACGAGGGTCTCGGCCGGGCGGTCACCGACGCCATCGCACGGCTGCGCCGGGTGCGCACGTCCCAGCTGCCGATCGAGGTGACCCTGCGGCCCTCGGTGCGTCAGGTCTCGCTCAGCGAGAGGGCGCCCCGGCCGCACCGCCTCGTCGGGCTGCCCCAGTCCGGACGGCCGCACTGCTGGAGCTTCCCCACCCACCAGTGGGAGCAGGGCAGCCGCGACTATCTGCTCACCCTGGTCGCCAGCGCCGACGACGACCCGCTGGAGACCGAGCTGCAGTTCGCCATGGTCTCCGTGAACGACGTGCACGCGCCGGTCGTCGCCCGCTGGCACCTCCCCGGGCAGTCCGAGTCGCCCACCCCGGCGGCGGGCGGCGGCAGCGTGCGCAGCCTGAACGCCACCGCCCGGATGCGCGGCGCGCTGCGCGAGGGGCTCACCGCACTCCAGGAGCACCGGCCCGACACCGCACGAGAGTGCCTGGCGCAGGCGGCCCAGCTGGCCGCGCGGTTCGGCACGGACTGGGTGCTGGACGAGATCCGTACGGTCGCCGACATCGAGGACGCGGACGCGGGGCGGATCCGGCTGCGTGCCGTCGACGCCGGCGCCCTCGGCCCGATGATCCTGCGGGCCGGATCCCATCCGGGCGCGCCCCTGGCCGGCGCCGCCGACGCACCGCAGGGCCCGCGCTGCGGCACCTGCCGCAGCCGCGCCGGGAGCGAGGCCCGTTACTGCATCGTCTGCGGGGAGAAGCTGCTGTGACGAACGTACGGACGGCCTTCCCGGCGGGGCACTCCCCCGCCGCGTTCTGGCGCGGGCGGCTGAGCCGCTGGCGGACCCGCCGGCTGCTGGAGACGCATCTGCTGGTGCTGTTCCTGTGTGCCGCCGTGGCCGTGACGGCCCTGTTCTTCTCCTACCGGCAGACCCAGCGCGGCGCCGCGGCCCTCGCCGCCCGGGAGGCGCCGGCCGTGCAGGGGCTCGCCGCCGCCCGGCTGGCGGCGCTGCGGGCCGACCAGGAGGCCCACGCCCTGGTGACGACGCACCTCGTCGACGTGGCGGGCTCGGGCGAGACCTACCGGTCCCAGCTCTCCGCCGCCGACCAGGGCCTGTCCCGGATCGCCGACCGCACGGACCAGGACCTGGGCACGGTCAACGGTCTGCTCGCCACCTACGGCAACTCGCTCAACCTCGGTACGTCCATGTACCGCGACCAGCCGCTGATGCGGGAGCAGAAACTCGACGAGGCGGACTCGCTGCTCACCCGCCGCACGGTCGGGCTCGCGCCCCGGCTCAACGAACTGCAACGGGTCCAGCTGCGGCACGCCAAGGCCACGGCCACCATGGGGCAGTGGCAGCGGGCCGGCTGGTGGCTCGCCGAACTCGCCCTGGCGTTACTGGCGTTGACCCTGCTCTCGGCGCTGTTCGTGCTGCGCGACCGATGCGGCCGCGACTGGAACCCGTATCTGCTCGCGGCCTTCGTCCTCACCGTGCTGCTCGCGGTGTTCCCGCTGCTGACGACGTCCGCCACCGAGGACCGCCTGGAGGAGGCGCTCGGGGACCTCGGGCAGATCACCCAGGTGTCCCGGCACACCGGCCCGGGGCTGGCCGGGGCACAGCAGAGCGTCGCGCAGAAGTCGGAGGAGGTCCGGCAGGAACTCACCGACGGCGGCTGGACCGACCGGATGTACCGGAGCACGGTCGTCGGCGGCCTGCTGGTCGTCGTCCTGCCCGCGCTGGGCCTCGGGCTCCGGCTCGACAGCGACTACTGGAGGCGGCGGTGACCCGGCGGTTCAAGGTACTGGTCGTGCTCGTGGTCCTGCTGCTGATCGCGACCGGCGGGCTGGTGGTGGCCTGGGCACAGCACGACGACAGGGAGCCGGTGACGATCCTGGGGACCTGGACCGGGGAACAGGCGGAGCGGTTCGAGGCCGTGTTACGGGACTTCGGCATTCCCTTCCGCTACCAGGGCACCGCCGCCCAGCGCGAGGTGCTGCTCTCCAAGGTGCAGGCGGGAGAGCCCCCGGACATCGTGATCATGCCGGGCATCGGCGAACTAGCCGAGTACGCCGACCAGAACCGCCTCAAGCGGCTGAACGGGCTCTACGACCCGCAGCAGTACGGCGCGCCGTGGAACGCGACCGGCACCGCCTCCTCGTCCGTGTACTGGGTCCCGGTCAAGGCGGACCTGAAGAGCATCGTCTGGTACCGGCAGGGCGAGGAGCCCGCCGACTCGCCCGCGCCGCTGCCGAGTTGGTGCATCGGCATGGGGGACGACGGCGCCTCCGGCTGGCCCGGCACCGACTGGATCGAGGACCTCGTGCTGCAACGGGCCGGTCCGGCCGTCTACGAGAGCTGGGCGCTGGGCACCGGCGACACGCAGTGGTGGCGGAGCGCCGCGGTGCGCTCCGCCTGGCAGGCCTGGACCGGCCTGCTCGGACAGGACCGGAAGAGGGCCCGGCACGCCCTGCTCACCGACCACCGCGGCGCCCCGGACAGCGACGGGCTGCTGTTCGACGGCTGGGGCGGATGCGGTCTGGAGCACCAGGGGTCGTTCGCGCGTTCCTTCTACAAGACCGAGGCGCCGCACGCGGACCTGACGGACTCCGCTCCGCTGCTCCCCGGTGGCGGCCAGGTCCGGGCCCACGAGGTCACCGGGGACTTCGCGGCGCTGTTCAGCGACCGTCCCGGGGCCCGTGAGCTGGTCCGGCGGCTGGCTTCCAAGGCAGGCCAGCAGGAGTGGGCCGACTCGGCGGACTTCTTCTCGGCGAACCGGCAGGTGACTCCGCAGAACCACCCGGTCGAACACAAGATCGCCGCACGGCTCCGCGAGGGGCCGCGCTGCCTGGACGCCTCGGACGTCATGGCACCCGCCGTACGGGACGCCTTCTACGAGGCCGTCCTGCAGACCATCGCCAGGGTCGCGGCCGGCCAGGACCCCGCCGTCCCGGGCCTCCTGCGGGACGTCCAGCGGGTACAGGACGCACAGGGCACCCCCAGCAGAGCCGCGCCGCGGACGGTGTGCAGCCCGCGGTGAACAACCGGCCACCGAAACCCCGGACTTGGCGACGGTCGCGGCTCGACTCGCACGCGGCTCGCAGGTGAGGTGCCGGCCGTCTACCGCAGCGCTTCCTCGATCGCCGTCAGCCAGACGTCGACCGGCCCGGCCGTCAGCAACCCGCTGCCCGCACCGGCGAGTTGGCCGGCGGCCGGGCGCAGCCGGTCCTGGCAGCGGCGCAGGGCCTGGCGGTCGCCGAGCTCCAGAGCGGCGGCCGCCACGACGCACCACAGCGCCTCCTGCACCAGGTCGGCGGGAGGCTCGGGCAGCGCGCGCAGCGCTTCGCGGGCCGTCTTCTCGTCGTCCGCGGCGAGGGCGAGCCCCGGGCGGATCCAGGGGAGGTACGGCCCCCAGTCGGCGGCCGGGTCCAGGGCCGCACGGATGCCGTACGGCCGCCCGGCCAACCGGAGACAGAGGAGCGCGAGCGGGAGCAGCCCGGCGCGCACTCCGGGCATGCCCGGCCCGTCCAGCAGCCGGTCGACCTTCCGGTAGGCGGCCTCGGCGCGCTCCGGGTGCCTGGTCGCGGCAAGCCGCAGCGCCCGGTAGCCGTCCGTGAACACGCGGACCAGCGGCAGTTCATGGCGGTCCGCCAGCCGATCTGCCGCCTCGGCGTGTGCGTCGGCGGTGGTGAGGTCGGCGAGGCCCGCGCGGGCCTGCACCCGGATCAGATGGCCGAGCACCTCGTAGGTGACCAGGCCGTGCCGGGTGGCCAGGGCGACCAGTTCGGTGCCGAGGGCGTCGCGGCGCGGGGCGAGGCCGGCCCGGGTGCAGGACTGCATGAAGACGCCGTTGAGGGCGAAGGCCAGCAGCGCTGGATCGTCCAGGCGGCGGGCCAGGCGCTCCGCCCCGGCGGCGGCCTCGGCAGCAGGGGCCGATCGGGTGCCGCGTGACTCCAGGGCGACCGTGGCCAGCAGCCGGCAGCCGGCGGTGTCCTGGGCCGGGGTCGCGGGCATCCGGGCCAGCGCGCGTTCGGCGGCCTCGACCACGCGGCGGGCGTCGGCCGGGTCGTCGGAGCGGGTCCAGATCGCCGGGACGTCGTAGGCGCCGATGACCCGTGCGGTCAGTTCCGGGTCGCCGGACTCCTCGGCCGCGGTGATCGCCGCGAGGCGGTGTTCGCGGGCGGCGGCCAGTCCGCCGGATCCGGTCACCGCGAGGGTGCGCAGCAGACCGACGGTCGATTCGAGCCGGGCCCTGGCACCCGCGGCGACGGTACGGTCGTACGCCTTGGCCGCCCGGGACCACACCCGTGCCGCCGCGGCCGTCCGCTCCGCGTCCAGGGCGGGGTCCTGCGCGAGGATGCCGGCCTCCAGCCGCCGCAGCGCCGGGCCGGGGTCGAGCCCCAGCTGGTCGGCGAGGGTCGCGCGGGCCCGGCGCAGCACCGCGAGGGCGTCACCCTGGCGGCCGGTCCGGTAGAGGGCGAGGGCCAGCAGCCGCCAGCCCTCCTCGCGCCACGGGTGACCGGTGAGGTGGGCGTCCAGATCGGGCACCGCCTCGGCCGCCCGGCCCCCGGCGAGCAGCGCCTCGGCCCGCTGCTCGACGGCCCGCAGCCGCAGCTCGGCCAGCCGGGCCCGCTCGCCGCCGCACCACTCCTCGTCGGCGAACTCGGCGTAGGCCGGGCCCCGCCACAGCTCCAGCGCCTCCCGAAGTCGCCGAGCGGCCCGGGCGGGCTCCTCCTGTCCGGCGGTTTCCACGGCCGTCTCGAACCGCCAGGCGTCCACCGCTTCCGTTTCCGCGCGCAGGGCGTAGCCGGGGCCGTCGGTGACGAGCAGCCGTGCCGGGGTGCGGGGCGGGCGGTGGGGTTCGAGGGCGCGGCGCAGGTCGTTGACGAAGGTGCGGACGGAGCCGACGGCGGTGGGCGGCGGCTCGTCCCAGAGGTCCGCGACCAGACGGGCCACCGGCACGACCCTTCTGCGGGCCACGATCAGCCGCGCCAGTACGGCACGGTGCCGGGGGCCCTTCAGGGCGAGCGGGCCACCGGCACGCTCGGCCGTCACGGTCCCGAGCACCCCGAAGTCGACCTGGTCCGTCCTCACTCGCCCACGGTAGATCCCGTCCCACGGCAGATGCTGATCGGCTGCTGATTCGCGCGCGGGAGTGTCGGCTCATGAACATCCCCGGTTTCACAGCACACCGTGTCCCGGTCGCCGACGGCGTCTCCCTGCACGTGGCCGTCGGCGGGGCCGGCCGCCCGGTCGTCCTGCTGCACGGCTTTCCGCAGACCCATCTGATGTGGCGGCAGGTGGCCGCCGGCCTCGCCTCCGATCACACCGTGATCTGTCCCGACCTGCGCGGCTACGGCGCCAGCGACAAGCCGGCCGACCCGGACGGGCTGTCGTACGCGAAGCGGACCATGGCGGCCGACGTCGTGGCGCTGGCGCGGGCCCTCGGCCACGAGAGCTTCGCGCTGGCCGGGCACGACCGGGGCGCGCTGGTGGCGTTCCGGGCCGGCCTGGACCACCCGGACGCCGTCACGCACCTGGCCCTCCTCGACGTACTGCCCACCCCGGACATGTGGGAGGTACTGCACGGCAGCTCCGCCGCCGTCGCCTTCCACCTCTATCTGATGGCCCAGCCCCCGGGCCTGCCCGAGCAGTTGATCGGCGCGGCCCCCGACCTCTTCTTCGGTCACTTCCTCGACCTGTGGACCCGCGACCCCTCGGCGATCCCCGCCGATGTCCGCGCCGCCTATCTCGCGGCCTGCCGGACGGCGGTGCCCTCGATCGTGGCCGACTACCGGGCCTCTGCCGGTGTCGACACCGAGCACGACCTGGCCGACCGGGCCGCCGGGAACGTGCTGGGCATGCCGGTGACCGTGCTCCAGCAGGACTGGGGCGCCGTCCTCGGCTACGACGCGGCCGCGCTGTGGCGGGCCTGGGCACCGGACCTGGAGCACCGCACGGTGGACTGCGGGCACTTCATGGCGGAGGAGGCACCGGACGAGATCACGTCCGCGCTGCGGAAGCTGCTGACCCGGTGATCCGTGTCCCGCACCACCCGGCGGCGGCCCGGCACCGCCGGGGTGCCGGGCCGCCGCCGGGAACGCGCCTCAGCCCTTCTTGAGGGTGACGTCCTGCTGCTGGACGGCGTGGAACGAGGGCAGCGGCAGGCCGCCCTGGGGGCGCAGCTCCATGATCGTGGCCTCGACATGGGCCGCGCCGGTCTTCAGCTTCTCCGAGGTCACCTTGCCGGTGTTCTCCCAGTGGTGCTTGGCGCCGTCGCACACGGCCATGGTGCCGCCGACGCCGTGGCGGTAGTTCGGCGATTCCTGGCTGACCGACGAGCTGACGAACACCGGGCCCGTGGCATCGGTGCAGGTGTAGGTGCCGGAGAGGGTGACCGTGCCGTCGTCGGCGAGACGGCCGGTGGGATCGACGGTGATGGATTCGGCGGGGGCGGCGGTCGCGGGGGCGACGGCGGCGCAGAGCAGGGCTGCGGAGCCGAGGGCCGCGGCGAGGACGGGGCGTAGGGGCATGACATCCTTCCCAGGTCGTGGGGTGGGGCATGCCCTGGATACCGGGCACCCGGCCCGGGAAGCGTGACCGTCACTCCTTCGGTGGCGCGTCCCATCAGGCCGAAGGCGCCGGTCGCGTCGCGGACGTGCGGCGGTCGTCGTGGGAGCGTCCGGGAGTTGTCCGTAGCTGCACGAGCCCGGGTGCAACGAGCGGCGGCCGTAGGCTGACCGGCATGGTGCAGCAGCTCGGGGCGGTCTTCTCGCCCAACCCCAAGCTCATCAGCCGCGTGGCCGACTAGCTGTCAGGTCACCCGGGGGCCACCGTGGACGAGATCGCCGCCGAGATCTTCCCGGGCAAGGTCACCGGACCGGGCCGGATCACCGACACCCTGCGGACCATGGCCGGACAGTGCCGCGTCCGCCGGGACGGAGAGCACTGGTTCGCGGCGGGCTGACCGCCGAACTGCCGCCGTCCCGGGGCATCCCGGCCGCCAGGAGACGCGTTCGGGCCCTCGGGCGGCCAACTCCGCGCACCCGGGGCCCTGCGACGCAGACGGCCGCAGAGCCAAGAGCTTCGCCAGCCCTGGGTCTTGATCCGGTGCTCAGAAGGCCACGCCGTCGACCCGCGTGATCGGAAACGTGGTCGGATCTGTGTCCGTCGGGGGCATACCTGTTCCCTCGGCCGCCTGCCAGGTGCCCACCCGGCCGTCAGGGAGGCGGAGCCCGGACTCCGGGTTGTTGGCGATCGTCTTCCAGATCTCCACCGAGCGGATGGTCATGGTTCCCGCCCAGTACGGGTCGCGGATGCCGGCGGGCTCCTCGTGGACGTTGATGCGTACCGGCGCTTCGCCTACTTCAGTAACGGCCGTTGCGGTGCCGTTGTAGTGCTTCATGCCTGAAGAGCGTAGCCACTCGCGGTGCACGGGATGGGTAAGTCCAACGCCCTGTCATGACCGACCGATGGTGCGGCGCTCCAGCACGTTCAACCGGTTTAGAGCTTCCCCTACTTGGTCAAATCCGCCGCGCACCACTGCGATCTGCTGACCGAACCTCTCCTGATCCTTGGCTTCCTCTGCGCGCTCCTCCGGGTATCCGGATATCCGCCCCAGTCGATGGACTGCGACCAGCGGTCCGGTGGAGCGACGGCGAACGCCTCATCCCAAGCCTCGGCGATCTTCGACAAAGCGTTCTTGAGGAGCTTGTCGGTGCGTCGCTCGGATAGATCGCGGAGTCCCCGGGCAACCTCCCTCCGGTCCTTGTCAAGAAACCAAGAGGACGTCAAGCCTCCCTGAGTTGTGATCTCTTCGAAGAGGCCACGCATGGACGCCAGCTGCTCGCGCAACTTGTCGTGATCGGCCCCGAGGGCGACTCGGTGGAAACGGGTCCACACCTTGCGGATGCCTGCGCCGACCGTGACCACGAACGCGAGCCAGCCGGGCGTGAACTTGAGCCAGTCGTCCCACCAGTGAGTGGGCGAGGGTGGTGCAACCATCAACATGATTCTGGCGGTACTTCAGTGGGCGGTATGGCAATCGGCGAAGCTGGTGATGGTGGAGCTAGTGTCCACTTGCCGGCTCGTGGTGGTCGGGCGGGCGGTTCAGTCGTAGGTGTGCAGCGCGGCCACGAGCTGGCGGCCCTCCGGGGCGCCCCTGCGCAGGAGGACGGCGGCCGTCGTGTGGAGTTCGTTCCAGGCGTGCGGTCGGCCGATGGCGGAGGCGTCCGGGATGGCGTCCAGGGCCACGGTGAGGGCCTCGGCGGCTTCCCCGGCCGCCGCGAAGGCGTGCGCCAGGCAGGTCCGGTACCAGGTCTTGTCCCGCCGGTACTCGTCCGGCAGGGCTTCGAGACCGATCGTCAGGTGGTCGACCGCTGCCCGCCACTCGCCCAAGTGGAGGGCGGCCATACCGCGTTGCAGGGTGAACCAGGTCTCGCCGTAGAAGTACATCCACGGCGGTTCGTCCTCGGGGTGCTCGGCCGCCCGGCTGATCATGTCCTGCGCCTCGTCCAGGAGGCGTTCCGCGTCGTCCCCGTCGCCGTTGAGGGCGTGGCCCCGGGCGGCCATCTGCGCGGCCATCCCCTGAATCCCCAGGGACGTCCCGGGGGCCGACCAGCGCGCCGCGTCGGCCAGCCGGACGGCCCGGTCTCCCCGGCCGCCGGACCACGCCATGTGCGCCTTC
This sequence comes from Streptomyces sp. NPDC051105, assembly GCF_040682795.1. Classification (NCBI taxonomy): domain Bacteria; kingdom Bacillati; phylum Actinomycetota; class Actinomycetes; order Kitasatosporales; family Streptomycetaceae; genus Streptomyces; species Streptomyces sp. NPDC051105. The sequence continues at coordinate 562,784 of NZ_JBFBBR010000001.1, forward strand.
ATGGACAGGGTGGTGGCCGCCATGTTGGCGTCCCCGGCTTCCAGGGCCCATTCATGGGACCGGTCGTACCAGGCCAGCGCGGCGGCCGTCTGCCCCTGATCCTGCGCCATCCACGCCAGGAACTGAGCGTGTTCGGAGGCGAGCCGGACCACGCGGTCGCCAAGCGGGCCCCGGGCACTCGCGTACAGGTCCACCACCGTGCCGAGTTGCTGGCGCATGATCCCGACCAGCGGGCGTGAACCGATCTCGTCCTCTGCCCGGCGGTGCTCGGCCAGGAGCCGGTCAAGCCAATCGAGGGTGGGCGCGTCGACCTTGTGACCGTTGCCGACAACGGTGGTGACCCGGGTCAGCAGATCGTCGTCGGGACCAGGCCCCGGGAGGACCAGACCGGCGACCGCCTGAGCCGGTGTCACGGACCCCGCGCGGGCAAGGTCGGCCGGTATCCGGAGCCCGGCCGTGATCCGTTCACGTACCTCGACGGAGGTCACCCGCCGTCGGCCCCGCTCGATCTCCGAGACGTCCGGCTGCACCAGGCCGACGCGCTCCCCGAGCCTGGTCTGAGACAGACCGGTGAGCTTCCGGTAGGTACGGAAGACAGCGCCCCAATCCTCGGCGGCCACCGCAGCGATGAGCTGCGGATGGGTCCACAGATCGGGGCTCATGTTCTCCATGGATCGAATATAGGGCGCCGCTATAGGGCCATGGGATGGCCGGAATCAGCGTCCCTCGAAATGGTCGGTGAACCGATGAGACCCCGGCGACCGCGCGAACGGCCCCGGGGCGTGGCCGACGCTTCGAGGGAGCGACGACATGACGAAAGCTACTGAACACCCGCCCACAGCGGCAGAGGACGACCGGCTCGCGCCGCTGGACATCGCGACCATGCGCGCCACCGTGCGCCGGTCGCTGGCCGGGGACGCCGATGATCTCGCCCTTGACGAGGCGCTGATCTTGATCAGCACGCTGCGCGGCCATCTGGAGCTGATCACGCCCGTGGTGGAACGGGTCGCCGCGACCAAGCCGGACGACGACCGGGGGTGGGCGGCCCCGGTGAACTGCGCGGTGATCTCCGCCGCCGACACGCGCCGGACGCTGGGCGCGAAGATCTACCCCGGCCAGGAGTCGGCCGTCCGGCACGCGCGGCGGCTGGCCCGGCGCCTGAACGCCATGTGTGATCACTTCGAGACCCTGGTCAGTGATCACCCCGAGGTCAGTGATCACGCCAAGGAGCACCCCGAGGCGTAGCCCGCACAGACCGAAGCCCGGCCGTCCTCCCCTGGCGGCCGGGCTTCCCTGTGTCCGTGACGCACGTCACACTGATCTTTTTCCGGCGGAGCAAACTCCCAAAATGTCGGGTTGCGTTGGGATGGCTAGGCGTTGGGTAGGTGCGACCGATGATCAAGGCCGAACAGACGCCCCATTTGCAGTCGGCCGAATCGCGCTTCAGCCGCCACCACCTAGACTCCATCCACACGCAAAGGGAGCCCTGTCACCGCCCCGTTGGCCTAGGAACCGAGGGCGGGAGCGGGCTCCCGGTGCGTACCCCAACCGGTGTGGAAGGAGACCCATGCACCATAACCAGTCGGGCCCCGGCGTGCCCAGGCGAGCCCCGGCCCGCCGCGCATTCGAGTGGGCCAGGCGCTACCGGCGTGGCCTCGCTCTGCGGGCGCTCTACGGAGCCGCGTACGGCGCGAGCACCACGGCTGCCAGCCTGTTCCTGGTCTGGCTCCACTCCCGGCTCTGAGCCGGGCGGTCCGGGCCGTCACCTCATGGTCGGCGGCCCACCGTGCCAGACCCTCGCAGAACAGAACGAAGCCCGGCCGTCATCCCCCGACGGCCGGGCTTCGTCATGTCCGGATGATCAGATCTTGATCGGCTCGATCTTCACGGAGTCGGGGCCGAAGTGCTTGGAGCCCAGCCGTCATCCGGCCGGACGGGCTTGCTCTGCGGGCAAGATCGTCACCGTGACCAGCGCTGCGGCAAGGTCCCGGCGCTGCTCCAGCGGGTACGTCTCGCGCCACCACGTCAGCGCCTCATCCGGGTCGGCGGCGTAGGGCCACAGCAACTCGGTCCGGTCGAAATCATCGAGAGGGCTGGACGCACCGGCCGCCGCCGTCACCGCGTCGGCGATCTCCTGTTCGACGGCAGTGATCCTCTCTTTGATCCTCCGGGCCGCCGCCTTGTACTCCACCGGATCCGAGTCCTCATCGTCGGCGAACGCCTCAGCCAGGGCCGTGAGCCGGATCCTGAGCGCCGTACGTCGGGCCGCCAGAGCCTTCGTGTCCGGGACAGCCATGGGTGCCTGTGCCGCGACCGGGGCATCACTGCACAGCTTCGCGATCACGACCCGCTCCACGAGATCATCCACAGCACCTGCATTGCGGGACACATAACCCTCGGCGGAGCAGACGTATACGGAGCCGTTACGAGCGGTGCCGCGCCCACGCGTCTTCGCCAACGCTGGGCACAGACCGCACTTGTAGAGGCCGCCGCCAAGGTACTTGCGGGTCGGACCGGGCGAGGTGCGGCGGGCCGGGTTCTTCAGGACGGCCTCACAGATCTGCCAGGTCTCCTCATCCACAATCGCGGGCCAGGCTCCCTTGCCGATAATCTCTCCGTCGACCTCCATGAGCCCGGCGTTTCGCGGTCGACGCAGCAGCTTGAGGAAGGTCGTCGGCGTCCACTCATCCGGCTTCGGTTCGGTGCGGGTGTCGTCCGGGTTCCGCTTGCGACGAGCCGGGGTCTTCACGCCCGCCGCGTGCCACTTACGCAGCTCCGATCGGTTCGCCGCGCCGTCGACAATGGCGCGCGTGACCTGCTCCAGGTACCACGCCTCGGACCCGGGGGCGTTCACCGGCTCGGTGCCGCAGCCATTCGGACACGCCACCGTGACGGCCGTGATCGGGCAGGGCGGGCCGTCGTCATGGGTGTGATCCTCACGGACTACCGTGATCACGAAACCCTCGGTGGCCTGGCACTCGGGGCAGAGCAGGGAGCGCGGGGTGATGCCGTCGGCCTCGTACCCGAAGGGTCGGCCGCCGCCCCGGTAAATGCCCTTGGCCACGTTGTCTTTCTTCGCGTCGGCCACGCGTTCGCCGATCTCCTCAGACTCCTCCTGCGCATCGATCGCCTTGCGCCGGGCGATGCCGCGCCCCTCGGCAGTGTTCATGTTGACCGGCCCGCCCTTGGTGACTCTACGGCGATGTCCCGCTCTTGGATCAGGTCCAGCAGCTCGAACGCGTTGCGGTAGTTGCGGTTCAGCCGCTTGTCGGACACGGCGAGGACCGCGTTGGCTGTGCCCTTCCGCAGCACGGTCAGCAGCTGGTCATAGCCGGGCCGGTTCTTGCTGCCGGTGCCGGTGATGTCGTTGTCCACCAACACCCTGACAACCTGCCATCCGCGCCGGTCAGCCAGGCGGCGGCAGTGCGCTTCCTGCCGGTCGACTCCATATTCCTTGCCCTCCCGGTCCTCACTGATCCGGCAGTAGATGACCGCCTGGCGGGTTCGTTTGATCGTCATCGGGTGCCTACCTCGGGCTCCCTTCCAGGCTGCTCCTACGGGGGGTCTAACCAAATACCTGATGGCACCGGCGAGCTGCACCCCGGCAGCGTGACCGAGCCGCACCGCGGCCCGGCCGGCCGACTCGCCGTCGCCGCCTGACCCGAGCGCGGGCAGGGCCCGGATCGATCACCGGGGACTCGGCGCGGGCCCCCGCCGGCCCGCCTCCCCCGGCTCCTTCGACGCGCCCCCGGAACACTGACTCACGTTCAGGCGCGTACCTGAGGTGACCAGCAGCGATGCCGGGGACCTAAAATGATCAACGTGTCCGAGCAACACGCCCCGAGGTCCCTCATCGTCACGCTCTACGGCGCGTACGGCCGCTCCCTGCCCGGCCCGGTGCCCGTCGCCGAGCTGATCCGGCTGCTGGCCGCCGTCGGCGTGGACGCGCCCTCCGTACGGTCGTCGGTGTCCCGGCTGAAACGCCGCGGTCTGCTGGCCCCGGCCCGCACCGCCCAGGGCGCCGCCGGATACGAACTCTCCGCCGAGGCACGCCAGTTGCTGGACGACGGCGACCGCCGGGTGTACGCGGCGGCGCCGCCGGAGGACGCGGGCTGGGTGCTCGCGGTGTTCTCGGTGCCCGAGTCGGAGCGGCAGAAGCGGCATGTGCTGCGCTCCCGGCTCGCCGGACTCGGCTTCGGCACGGCCGCCCCCGGGGTGTGGATCGCCCCGGCCCGGCTGTTCGAGGAGACCCGGCACACCCTGCACCGGCTCGGCCTGGATCCGTACGTGGACTTCTTCCGCGGTGACCATCTCGGGTTCGCGCCCACCACCGAGGCGGTCGCCCGTTGGTGGGATCTGACAGCGATCGCCAAGGCGCACGAGCAGTTCCTCGACGACCACGAGCCGGTGCTGCGCGACTGGGAGCACCGGACGGACACCCCGCCCGAGGACGCCTACCACGACTATCTCCTTGCCCTGGACTCCTGGCGCCATCTGCCGTACATCGACCCCGGACTGCCGACGGGCCTGCTGCCCGCCGACTGGCCGGGCACCCGTTCGGCCGCCGTCTTCCGGGCGTTGCACCAGCGGCTGCGGGATGCGGGCGGTGCCTTCGTCGGCCTGTGAACAGAGCGGCGAGCGGCTCGCCGATTGTGAAATGTTCATTGCACGTCCCGGTGACCTCTTGCGTACCACGAGTCACTCAGCTAAACCTCAGCTTCCTTAACCACTCCTCTCAGACTTCTTACCTACTCTTCGACGGGTCGTACGCGGGTTTGAGTAGGTAGGGAAGAGGTCTGTTGCGCATGACCACCACGCCAAGGGCTCAGGGGGCCACGGTCTGGCTGACGGGGTTGCCGAGCGCGGGCAAGACGACGATCGCCCGGCTCCTGGGCGATCGGCTCAAGGCCCAGGGGCATCGCGTGGAGGTCCTCGACGGCGACGAGATACGCCGCTTCCTCTCGGCAGGCCTCGGCTTCTCCCGGGCGGACCGCAACACCAATGTGCAGCGCATCGGGCTGGTCTCGGAGGTGCTGGCGCGCAACGGCGTGCTCTCCGTCGTCCCGGTCATCGCTCCCTACGCCGACAGCCGCGAGGCGGTCCGCGACCGGCACGAGAAGACCGGCACACCGTACCTGGAGGTGCATGTCGCGACCCCGGTCGAGGTGTGCAGCGAGCGGGACGTGAAGGGTCTGTACGCCAGGCAGGCCGCGGGTGAGATGACCGGGCTGACCGGTGTCGACGACCCGTACGAGCCGCCCACCGACCCGGCGCTGGTGCTGCACACCCAGGACCAGACCCCGCAGGAGTCGGCGGACGCGGTGCACGCGCTGCTGGTGGAGCGAGGGCTGGCATGAGCACCTTCACCCTGTCCCACCTGGACGCGCTGGAGTCCGAGGCGGTCCACATCTTCCGCGAGGTGGCGGGCGAGTTCGAGCGGCCGGTGATCCTGTTCTCCGGCGGCAAGGACTCCATCGTCATGCTGCATCTGGCCCTGAAGGCGTTCGCGCCCGCGCCAGTCCCGTTCTCCCTGCTGCACGTCGACACCGGGCACAACTTCCCCGAGGTCCTCGAGTACCGCGACCGTACGGTCGAGCGGCACGGGCTGCGGCTGCACGTGGCCTCCGTGCAGGACTACATCGACCGGGGTGTGCTGCGCGAGCGGCCCGACGGGACCCGTAACCCGCTGCAGACACTGCCGCTGACGGAGAAGATCCAGAGCGAGAAGTTCGACGCGGTCTTCGGCGGCGGCCGCCGGGACGAGGAGAAGGCCCGCGCCAAGGAGCGGGTGTTCTCACTGCGGGACGAGTTCTCCCAGTGGGACCCGCGCCGCCAGCGCCCCGAGCTGTGGAACCTCTACAACGGGCGGCACGCCCCCGGCGAGCACGTCCGGGTCTTCCCGCTCTCCAACTGGACCGAGCTGGACGTCTGGCAGTACATCGCCCGCGAGGAGATCGAGCTGCCGGACATCTACTTCGCCCACCACCGCGAGGTCTTCCAGCGGGGCGGGATGTGGCTGACGGCGGGTGAGTGGGGCGGCCCGCGGGAGAACGAGACCGTCGAGAAGCGCCGGGTGCGCTACCGGACCGTCGGCGACATGTCCTGCACGGGTGCCGTCGACTCCGACGCCGACGGCATCGACAAGGTGATCGCCGAGATCGCCGCCTCCCGGCTCACCGAGCGCGGCGCCACCCGCGCCGACGACAAGCTCTCCGAGGCCGCGATGGAAGACCGCAAGCGCGAGGGGTACTTCTAGGCATGACCAGCACTAGCACGAGCACGACCACCGGCACTGCGGGCCCGACCATCGACACCCTGCGTTTCGCGACCGCCGGCTCGGTCGACGACGGCAAGTCCACCCTCGTCGGACGGCTGCTGCACGACTCCAAGTCGGTCCTCACCGACCAGCTGGAAGCCGTCGAGCGCGCCTCGGCCTCACGCGGGCAGGACGCCCCCGACCTGGCCCTCCTCACCGACGGACTGCGCGCCGAACGCGAGCAGGGCATCACCATCGACGTGGCCTACCGCTACTTCGCCACCCCGAAGCGCCGGTTCATCCTCGCCGACACGCCCGGCCACGTGCAGTACACCCGCAACATGGTCACCGGCGCCTCCACCGCCGAGCTGGCGATCATCCTGATCGACGCCCGCAACGGGGTCCTCGAGCAGACCCGCCGGCACGCGGCCGTCGCCGCCCTGCTCCGGGTCCCGCACGTCGTCCTCGCCGTCAACAAGATGGACCTGGTCGGCTACGAGCGGGCCGAGTTCGAGCGGATCGTCGCCGACTTCACCGCGCAGACCGCCGAGCTGGGGCTTCCGGAGGTCACCGCGATCCCGGTCTCCGCGCTGGTCGGCGACAACGTCGTCGACCGGTCCGCGGCCATGGACTGGTACGGCGGCCCGGCTCTGCTGGAGTTCCTGGAGAACGTCCCGGTCGCCGCGGACGCGGCCGACGCCCCGGCCCGTTTCCCGGTCCAGTATGTGATCCGGCACGGTGACATCCGTCACTACGCGGGCCAGCTTGTCTCCGGTTCGCTGCGGGTCGGCGACCGGGTCACCGTCCACCCGTCCGGAGAGACCTCCGAGATCGCCGCGATCGACGCGCTCGGCACCGCGGTCGAGGCCGCGCACGCCCCGCAGTCCGTCGGGGTGCGCCTGGCCGACCAGCGGGACGTGTCCCGCGGCGACATGATCACCGCCGGCCCTGAGGTGCCCGTGCTCACCCAGGACGTCACGGCGGCCGTGTGCCATCTGGCCGACCGGCCGCTCAGGGTCGGCGACCGGGTGCTGCTCAAGCACACCACCCGGACCGTCAAGGCGATCGTCCGGGAACTGGCCGGCGCGGCCGAGCTCACCGCCAACGACCTGGGCCGGATCACCCTGCGCAGCGCCGAGCCGCTGCCGCTGGACGCCTACGCGGTCTCCCGGCGCACCGGCGCGTTCATCCTGATCGATCCGGCGGACGGCGCGACGCTGACCGCGGGGATGGTCGACTTCGCCTGATCCCCTCCTCGGTCGCGGAGCCCCCGGCGGGTGCCGGGGGCTCCGCGCGTTCGGGACGGTCACAAGGTCACGGCGCGTCAATAAGGCGGTAACAGAGCGGGCGGTCGTGAAAGACCGCCCGCGGGCGGGGGTAAGCAGCCTGTTGTCGGGCCGATGGTCCGGTCCGGGGCCCGCCGACAGGCTCCGGGACGGGGCCCGTACCATTCCTACAGTTGAAAGCAGGACAAGCAGTGATCGCCTGCGCCATGAACGGAATCGCCGTGTACGAACCACCTTCCGCCGCCGCCTCCTGGCGCATCGCGCTGCCGCACACCGTCGCGGCCGTGCCGGTCGCCCGTGCCCTGGTGCGTTCGGCGATGGAGGAGGCGGGCCACGCGGCCGACCCCGACACCGCCGAGCTGCTCACCGCGGAACTGGTCGCCAACGCCGTCGAGCACACCGCCGGCAAGGGGCCGATAGAGCTGGTCGTCGAGCTGATGCCGGGCGGCTGCAAGGTCGAGGTGCACGACCCGGATCCGGCGCCGCCGGGCCACCTGACCCGTCCGGTGATCGAGGAGCCCGATCCCATGGACGAGGGCGGCCGCGGTCTGCTGCTGATCCGCGCCCTCAGCGCGTCCTGCGGGCACCGCCCCACCGAGTCCGGCAAGGCGGTGTGGTTCAGGCTTCCTGTAGTACCGCGTCAGTGGCGTCCGGCGTGACCGCGTCGCTCTTCACCAGGGCCAGCGTGGAGCGCCGGCGCCCGTAGCCGAGGTAGACGAGCAGGCCCACCGCCAGGAAGACGGCGAACTGGATCCAGGTCGTCCACCCGGTCTCGTAGATCAGATACAGGCAGAAACCGACGCCCAGCAGCGGCACGACCGGGTAGAGCGGCACCCGGAAGGTGCGGGCGAGGGCCGGTTCGCGACGGCGCAGGGCGATCACCGCGATGTTCACCACGGCCATGATCGCGAGGGTGCCGATGGTGCACAGGTTCATCACCGCGTCCAGCGACGCGAAGGCCGCCGGCAGCGCGAAGACGACCGCGACGATCAGGGTGCCCGCGACCGGGGTGGCGGTCTTCGGGGAGACCTTCTCGAAGACGCGCGGGATCAGCCCGTCCCGGGACATGGACATGAGGATGCGGGTCTGGCCGTACATCACCGCGAGGACGACGGAGGCGATGGCGACGACCGCGCCGAAGGCGATCACACCGCCGCCGATCGTGGACCCCGTGACCTGGTTGACCACGTAGGAGAGGGCCGCGGGACGCCCGGCCACCTGGTCGCCGCCGATGGCGCCGGTCGCGGCCAGCGCGACCGCGCAGTAGAGCAGGGTGACCACGCCCATGCAGACGAGGATCGCGACGGGGATGTCCCGGCGCGGGTTCTTGGCCTCCTCGCCGGCCGTGGTGATCGCGTCGAAGCCGATGTACGAGAAGAACGCGGCGGTGGTGCCCGCGCCGATGCCGCCGAGCCCGGCCGGGGAGAACGGCACCAGGTTGCCGTCCTTGAACGCGCTGAAGCCGATCACGCAGAAGGCGACCAGGACGACGAGCTTCACGGCCGCCATCGCGGCGGTCGCCCGGGCGCTCTCCCGGACCCCGCGGACCAGCAGCACGGCGGCCATCGCGATGACGATCACGGCGGGGAGGTTCACGATCCCGCCGTCGCCGGGGCCCGCGGACAGGGCGTGCGGGAGCTGGAGGCCGGTGAGACTGTGCAGCAGTTCGTCGACGTACTGGCTCCAGCCGACGGCGACGGCCGAGATGGAGATGCCGTACTCCAGGAGCAGGCACCAGCCGACCAGGAAGGCGGTGGACTCGCCGAGGCCGGCGTAGGCGAAGGAGTACGACGATCCGGAGACCGGGATCGCGCCGCCCAGCTCGGCGAAGGAGAGGGCGGTGAAGACGCAGGTGACCGCGGCGAGGACGAACGAGATCACGACGGCCGGGCCGGCCTGGGCGACCGAGTCGGAGAGCCCGACGAAGATGCCGGTGCCGACGATCGCGCCGATGCCGAAGCAGATCAGCTGGAAGAGGCCCATGGTGCGGCGGAGGCCGTGGCCCGCGCGGTCGGCGCCGGATTCGGCGACCAGCAGGTGGGGGGACTTGATGCGGGGCATGCGGGTGGTGCTCGTTTCTGGTGGTGCGGGTGCGATCCGGGTCGGTCGCCGGGGCGGCCGCGGCAGGGGTGGGCCGGGCCGCCGGAAAGAATAAGGCCTGGTGAGGCCGGAGCGTTACGGCGGCCCTCAGCCGAGCGTGGCCACCAGTACCGCCTTGATGGTGTGCATCCGGTTCTCGGCCTCGTCGAAGACGACCGAGTGCTCGGACTCGAACACCTCGTCGGTGACCTCCAGCTCGGTCAGTCCATGGCGCTCGAAGATCTCCCGTCCGACATCGGTGCCCAGGTCGTGGAAGGCCGGGAGGCAGTGCAGGAACTTGACGTCGGCGTTGCCGCTGGCGCGCAGCACGTCCATGGTCACGGCGTAGGGGCCGAGCAGCGCGATCCGCTCGTCCCAGACCTCCTTGGGCTCGCCCATCGACACCCATACGTCGGTGGCGATGAAGTCGGCGCCCCGCACGCCCTCCTTCACGTCGTCGGTGAGCGTGATCCGGGCGCCGGACGCGTCGGCGAGGCGCTGGGCCAGCTCGACGATCGTGTCGTCCGGCCACAGCAGCCGGGGCGCCACGATCCGCACGTCCATGCCGAGCAGGGCGCCGGTGACGAGGTAGGAGTTGCCCATGTTGTAGCGGGCGTCGCCGAGGTAGGCGAAGGCCATGCCGGTGAGCGGCTTGTCGCAGTGCTCGGTCATGGTGAGCACGTCGGCGAGCATCTGGGTGGGGTGCCACTCGTCGGTGAGCCCGTTGTAGACGGGGACCCCGGCGAACGCGGCCAGCTCCTCGACCACACCCTGGCCGTGCCCGCGGTACTCGATCGCGTCGAACATCCGGCCGAGGACCCGGGCGGTGTCCTTCACCGACTCCTTGTGGCCGATCTGCGAGCCCGCCGGGTCCAGGTACGTGGTGTGCGCGCCCTGATCGGCGGCGGCGACCTCGAAGGCACAGCGGGTGCGGGTGGAGGTCTTCTCGAAGACCAGCGCGATGTTCTTGCCGCGCAGGTACCGCATCTCGGCCCCGGCCTTCTTGGCCGCCTTCAGCTCGGCGGCCAGCTCGACCAGCCCGCGGAACTCCTCCTGGGTGAAGTCCAGCTCCTTGAGGAAGTGGCGGCCGGCGAGGGCGGTCGGGACTGTCGCCATGGGGGCGCTCCAGCAGTAGAGATCGACGCGGGGACTTTTGGAAGTCTATACGACGATTCACATTTCTATACAGGCCGCTTCGGTCTCACGCGGCTTCGGGTTCGCACAGGTCCGGTCTCATACGGCGTCCCGCTCCACCGGACAGCTCATACAGCGCGGACCGCCCCGCCCCCGGCCCAGCTCGCTGCCCGGGATCTCGATCACCTCGATGCCCTGTTTGCGCAGATGGGTGTTGGTGGTGGAGTTGCGCTCGTAGGCGACGACGACACCGGGTTCGACGGCGAGGACGTTGCAGCCGTCGTCCCACTGCTCGCGTTCGGCCGCGTGCACGTCCTGGGTGGCGGTGAGGACGCGGATCTCGCTGAGGCCGAGGGCGGCGGCGATCGCGCGGTGCATGTGCTCCGGCGGATGGTCGGTGACCTTGAGCTCCTTCTCGCCGGCGCCCGGTTCGATGGTGTACGAGCGGAGCATGCCGAGCCCGGCGTACTGGGTGAAGGTGTCGCCGTCGACCATCGTCATCACGGTGTCGAGGTGCATGAAGGCGCGCCGCTTCGGCATGTCCAGGGCCACGATCGTCTGCGCGGAGCCGGCCGCGAACAGCTTGTGCGCGAGCATCTCCACGGCCTGCGGGGTGGTGCGCTCGCTCATCCCGATCAGGACCGCGCCGCTGCCGATCACCAGCACGTCGCCGCCTTCGATGGTCGAGGGGTAGGCGGCCTGCCCCTCCGACCAGACGTGGAACGTTTCGCCACGGAAGAGCGGGTGGTGCCGGTAGATCGCCTCGAAGTGCACGGTCTCCCGCTGCCGGGCCGGCCAGCGCATGGCGTTGATGGAGACGCCGTCGTAGACCCAGGCGGAGGTGTCGCGGGTGAAGAGGTGGTTGGGGAGCGGTTCGAGGAGGAAGTCGTCGAGGTCCATGACGTGGAAGCGGACCGAGGTGGGCTCCGCGTGCCCGTCCAGGAACTCCCGCTTGGTCATGCCGCCGACCAGCGCCTCGGCCAGCTGGGGCGCGGGCAGGTCCTCGAAGGCGGCGCGCAGATGGTCGGTGGCGAGCGGGCCGTACTCCTTCTCGTCGAAGACCCGGTCCAGGACGAGGGCGCGAGCCGCCGGGATCGCCAGCGTCTCGGTGAGCAGGTCGCCGAAGAGATGGACGGCGACCCCGCGGTCCCGGAGCACGTCCGCGAAACCGTCGTGCTCGACCCTGGCCCGGCGCACCCACAGGAGGTCGTCGAAGAGGAGGGCGTCCTTGTTGCTGGGGGTGAGCCTTTTGAGCTCCAGATCCGGCCGGTGAAGGATGACGCGGCGCAGCCGCCCGGCTTCGGAGTCGACTTGGAATCCCATGACTCCATCCTCACCATCGCGGACCGGGTTCACCCCCAGGTCGGCCGTTTCTTGTTCTCGTCCTCTTGACGACAAGCGGAACGGACACGATTATTGTCATGTTGACTCTAAATCGCGAAGGGGACTTCATGGCCGACATCACCCGGCGGCTGGGGCGGCGCCATCTGCGCGGAGCCCCGACGGCGCACATCAGGCATCACCGCGGGGGCAGGCTGCTGCACGACGGGCCGGGCATCAGCTTCTGGTTCCGCGCGCTCACCGCGGCGATCTCCGAGATACCGGTCGACGACCGCGAACTGGCGATGACCTTCCACGCCCGTACGGCCGACTTCCAGGACGTGGCGGTGCAGGCGACGGTCACGTACCGCATCGGCGACCCGGAACTGGCGGCCGCCCGCCTCGACTTCTCGATCGACCCCGACACCGGTGTCTGGCGCGGCACCCCGCTGGAACAGCTGGGCACCCTGCTCACGGAGACGGCCCAGCAGCACGCGCTGGCCGTGCTGGCCCGCACCCCGCTGGCGGAGGCGCTGGTCGACGGGGTGACGGCGGTCCGGGAACGGATCGCCGAGGGGCTGGGCGCGGAGCCCCGGCTGCCGGCCACCGGGATCGAGGTGGTGGCCGTGCGGGTGATGGCGCTGCGGCCGGAGCCGGAGGTGGAGCGGGCGCTGCGCACGCCGGCCCGCGAGCAGATCCAGCAGGAGGCCGACCGGGCCACCTACGAGCGGCGGGCGGTGGCCGTCGAGCGGGAGCGGGCGATCGCCGAGAACGAGCTGGCCAGCCAGATCGAACTGGCCCGCCGCGAGGAGCAGTTGGTCGAGCAGCGGGGCACCAACACGCGGCGCGAGGCGGAGGAGCACGCGGCGGCCGACGCGGTGCGCGCGGAGGCGGAGGCCGCGAGGTCGGTGAAACTGGCGGAGGCGGAAGCCGCCAGGTCTGTGAAGCTGGCGGAGGCCGAGGCGGCGCGCACGGTGCGGCTCGCGGAGGCGGAGGCGGCCCGGTCCGTGAAGCTGGGCGAGGCCGAGGCGGCCCGGGCGGTCACGCTGGCGCGGGCCGAGGCCGAGGGAGCCCGGGAGACCGGCGAGGCCCGGGCCGCGGCACAGGCGGCGTGGCTGCGGGTGCACGGCGAGGTGGACGTGGCCACGCTGCACGCCCTCACGGGCACCCGGCTCGCCGAGAACCTGCCGCGCATCGACAGTGTGACCGTGTCGCCGGACGTGCTGACGGGACTGCTGGCGAAGCTGGGCTCGGCGGAGGGGGCGTGAACGCGGCCCGCAGGTCCCCGGCAGGGGACGGCACGGGGGGCACGGCCGCCCGGCGGCCCGCCGAGTCGGCGGCCCCACCGAAGCCCACCCGGCTCGACCGAACCCCCGTCGGGAAAGGCACCAGGAACACAGCCGCCCACCGGACCGCGGCACCGGCCGCACCCCGGCCGACCACCCCACCGAAGCCCACCCGGCTCGACCGAACCCCCGTCGGGAAAGGCACCGGGAACACGACCGCCCGCCGGACCGCAGAACCAGCCACACCCCGTCCGGCCGTCCCACCAAGGCCCACCACCCCACTCGGCCGGCCCCCGGAGGCGGCGTCATGAGCCTCGCCCCCCGCGTGGTACTCGTCCACCGCACCACCGAGTACGACGAGTTGGTGGCCCACCACGGCACCCACGGACAGGCCGCCTTCTTCCTCTCCTCCCGCGGGCGGGACATCGAGGAGGTCGCCGAGCGGCACCGCCGGACCGGGCGGGCGCTCGCCGAGGTGTCCTCGGCGATTCCGCTGACCTGGCGCCAGGCCCGGGTCGAGCGGTCCGACCTGGACCGTTTCCTGTTCGGGCCCGAGGACGTGGTCCTGGTGGTCGGCCAGGACGGGCTGGTGGCCAACGTGGCCAAGTACCTGGACGGCCAGCCGGTGATCGGCATCGACACCGACCCCGGCCGTAACCCCGGCGTGCTGGTACGGCACCGGCCGGAGCACGCGGCCCTGCTGCTGGCCTCTTTCGAGGCCACCCGCGCCGACGAGCTGACCATGGTCGAGGCGGTGGCCGACGACACGCAGCGGCTCGTGGCGCTCAACGAGATCTATCTGGGAACCGCCGGTCATCAGACCGCCCGATACCGCCTGGGCCTCGAGAACGACGGGGGTGTCGTCGAGGCCCAGGCTTCCTCCGGGGTGCTGGTGGGCACCGGCACGGGGGCCACCGGCTGGCTGCGCTCGCTGTGGCAGGAGCGCGGCGCCCGGCTGACGCTGCCCTCCCCCACCGAGGACCGCCTGCTGTGGTTCGTCCGGGAGGCCTGGCCCTCGCCGGCGACCGGGACCTCCCTGGTCGCCGGCGAACTGACCGCCTCCGCGGCCCTGACGCTCACGGTCGAGTCGGACCGTCTGATCGCCTTCGGCGACGGCATCGAGACCGACGCCCTGGAGCTGACCTGGGGGCAGACGGTCCGGGTCGGAGCCTGCGCGCACCGGCTCCGGCTGGTCGGCTGACCCCGGTGCCGGTCACCCTCACAGCCGGGGGTCGACCGGCTCCGACTCCAGGGCCAGCACCCCGAACACCGCCTCGTGGATCCGCCACAGCGGCTCGCCGTCCGCGAGGCGGTCCAGGGCTTCCAGACCCAGGGCGTACTCGCGGATCGCCAGGGACCGCTTGTGGTTGAGGAGCCGGTTGCGGAGGCGGGCCAGGTTGTCGGGGCGGGTGTACTCGGGACCGTAGATGATCCGCAGGTACTCGCGGCCCCGGCACTTGACGCCGGGCTGGACCAGCCGGCCCTTCGGGTCGCGCACCACCGAGCCGAGCGGCTTGACGACCATGCCCTCGCCGCCCCGGCCGGTCATCTCCAGCCACCAGTCGACACCGGTCCGCACCGACTCCGGGTCCCCGGTGTCGACGTACAGGCGCCGGGTGGTCCGGAGCAGGCCGGTCGGGTCGTTCTCCACCAGCCGGTCCAGGAGGGCGAGTTGCTCGTCGTGCGGGAGCATGGCGAGGCTGCGGTCCTGTACCGCGAGGATCTGGAAGGGGGCGAGGCGCACCCCGTCCAGGCCCTCGGTGGTCCAGCAGTACCGGCGGTACGCGTCGGTGAACGCGGCCGCGTCGGCGGCGCGTTCACGCTGCCGGGCGAGCAGCCCGCCGACGTCCACACCGCGCGCCGCCGCGCCCTCCAGGGCGGCCAGCGCGCCCGGGAAGACCGCGCCGGAGGCGGCGCCCACCGCCGCGTACTGGGTGCGCAGCAGGCCGCCGGCCTTGAGCGACCAGGGCAGCAGCTCGGCGTCGAGCAGCAGCCAGTCGGTGGCCAGTTCGTCCCAGAGTCCGGCCGCGTCGGCCGCGGCGCGGATCCGGCCGAGGATCTCCTCGGTCACCGACTCGTCGTCGAGGAACGGGCGTCCGGTGCGGGTGTAGAGGGAGCCGGTGGGGCCGGGCGCGACGCCGAAGCGCTTGTGCGCCACCGCGGCGTCCCGGCAGACCAGGGCCACCGCCCGCGAACCCATGTGCTTCTCCTCGCACACGACCCGGGCGACCCCGTCCTCCGCGTACTGCGCGAAGGCCTCCGCCGGGTGCTCCAAGTAGCCTTCGAC
Source organism: Streptomyces sp. NPDC051105 (assembly GCF_040682795.1). Classification (NCBI taxonomy): domain Bacteria; kingdom Bacillati; phylum Actinomycetota; class Actinomycetes; order Kitasatosporales; family Streptomycetaceae; genus Streptomyces; species Streptomyces sp. NPDC051105. The sequence continues at coordinate 578,432 of NZ_JBFBBR010000001.1, forward strand.
GCGCGAGGCCGCCGTCGGGGCCATGGTCGGCGGCAGGTACGGCAGCAGGCGCGGGTCGATCGCGAAGCGGCTCATCACCTCCAGGGCGGCCGCCGCGTTCTCCTCGCGGACCGCGATCCGGCCCTGGTACCGGGTCTCCACGACCCGCCGGCCGTGCACGTCCGCCAGGTCGAGCGGGCGTCCGTCCTGGCCGCCGGGCGCCTCGGCGCGCAGCGGCCGGGCCGGCGCGTACCAGACCCGCTCGGCCGGTACGTCGACCAGCTCCCGCTCCGGCCAGCGCAGCGCGGTCAGCTTGCCGCCGAAGACGGCGCCGGTGTCAAGGCAGATGGTGTTGTTGAGCCAGGAAGCCTCCGGGACGGGTGTGTGGCCGTAGACGACGGCCGCCCGGCCCCGGTAGTCCTCGGCCCACGGGTAGCGCACCGGCAGGCCGAACTCGTCGGTCTCGCCGGTGGTGTCGCCGTACAGCGCGTGCGAGCGGACCCGGCCGGAGGTGCGGCCGTGGTACTTCTCGGGCAGCCCGGCATGGCAGACGACCAGCTTCCCGCCGTCGAGGACGTAGTGGCTGACGAGCCCGTCGATGAACTCCCGTACCTGGGCCCGGAACTCCTCGCTCTCGCCGTCCATCTGCTCGATGGTCTCGGCGAGCCCATGGGTGTGCTGGACCTTGCGGCCCTTGAGATATCGCCCGTACTTGTTCTCGTGGTTGCCGGGCACGCACAGGGCGTTGCCCGACTTCACCATCGACATCACCCGGCGCAGCACGCCCGGGCTGTCCGGGCCGCGGTCGACGAGGTCGCCGACGAACACGGCGGTACGGCCGTCGGGGTGCACGCCGTCGGCGTAGCCCAACTTGCCGAGCAGGGACTCCAGTTCCGAGGCGCAGCCGTGGATGTCGCCGACGATGTCGAAGGGGCCGGTGAGGTGGGTCAGGTCGTTGAAGCGCTTCTCGGTGACGACGGTCGCCGACTCGGCCTCCTCGACACCGCGCAGGATGTGCACCTTGCGGAAGCCCTCGCGCTCCAGGTGCCTGACCGAGCGCCGGAGTTCGCGGATATGGCGCTGGATGACCCGGCGCGGCATGTCGGCCCGGTCGGCGCGGGTCGCGTTGCGCTCGGCGCACACCTCCTCGGGGATGTCCAGGACGATGGCGATGGGCAGCACGTCGTACCGCTTGGCCAGGTCGATCAGCTGGCGCCGGGAATCCTGCTGCACGCTGGTGGCGTCGACGACCGTGCGACGCCCGGCGGCCAGCCGCTTGCCCGCGATGTAGTGCAGCACGTCGAAGGCGTCCTTGGTGGCGCCCTGGTCGTTCTCGTCGTCGGAGACCAGTCCCCGGCAGAAGTCGGAGGAGATCACCTCGGTCGGCCTGAAGTGACGGCGCGCGAAGGTGGACTTGCCGGAGCCGGAGGCGCCGACGAGGACGACCAGGGAGAGGTCGGTGACGGGAAGGACCCGTCCAGCTGTCTGCTCGGTCATGCTGCCTTCGCCTCCTTCACGGCGGGAGCGGTGGTGCTCGGCTCGGCTGTGCTCATCTCGAAGACAGCCATCTGGGTGGGCGGGCCCACCTCGGGGTCGTCCGGGCCCACGGGAATGAACTCGACCTGGTAGCCGTGGAGTTCGGCGACCCGGGCGGCCCAGGAGCGGAACTCCTCGCGGGTCCACTCGAAGCGGTGGTCGCCGTGCCGGACGTGCCCGGCGGGGAGGGTCTCCCAGCGGACGTTGTACTCGACGTTCGGCGTGGTCACCAGGACCGTGCGCGGGCGGGCGGCGCCGAACACGGCGTACTCCAGGGCGGGCAGCCGGGGCAGGTCGAGGTGCTCGATGACCTCGCTGAGCACGGCGGCGTCGTACCCCTTGAGCCGCTGGTCGGTGTAGGCCAGCGAGCCCTGGAAGAGCTTGACGCGGGCCGCCTGGCGCTCGCTGACGCGGTCGAGCTTGAGCCGGCGCGCGGCGATGGTGAGCGCCCGCACCGACACGTCGACGCCGACGATCTCGGTGAACGACGGGTCCTTCAGCAGTGCCTGCACCAACTGGCCCTGTCCGCAGCCGAGGTCGAGGACCCGGGTGGCACCGGCCCGGCGCAGCGCCCCGAGGATCGCCTCCCGGCGCTGTACCGCGAGCGGCGCCGGCTTCTCCTCCGCCTCCGTCTCCTCCTCGACCGCGTTGTCGATCTCCTCGACCTCGCTGTCGTCGGTCTCGGCGAGCCGCACCAGCTCCAGCCGCTCCATCGCCTGCCGGGTCAGCGACCAGCGGCGGGAGAGATAGCGGGTGGTGATGAGCTTCTGCTCGGGGTGGCCGGGCAGCCAGCCCTCGCCCGCGCGCAGCAGCTTGTCGACCTCCTCGGCGGACACCCAGTAGTGCTTGGCGTCGTCGAGGACGGGGAGCAGAACGTAGAGGTGACGCAGCGCCTCGGCGAGGGTCAGCGCCTCGGATTCCAGGACGAGACCGACGTACCGCGAGTCGCCCCACTCCGGAAACGTGGGGTCCAGGGCGACCGGGTCGGCGGTCACCGTCCAGCCGAGCGGCTCGAAGAGGCGTCGTACCAGGTCGGGGCCGCCCCGTGCGGGCAGCGCCGGGACCTCGACGCGCAGCGGCCTGGTCTGCTCCGGGGCTTCGGGACGGGCCCGGCACACTCCGCGCATCGCGCTGGAGAAGACGTTGCCGATCGCCACGGCGAGCAGCGAGGAGGCCGCGTACGGGCGGTCGTTGACGTACTGCGCGAGCGCCGCGTCGGGTGCGCCGCCGCGTCCCTTGCCCTTGCCGCGCCGCACCAGCGCCACCGCGTCGACCTCCAGGAGCAGCGCCGCCGTGCAGCGCTCGGCATCCGCCTCGGGGTAGAAGACGTGCGCGATGCCGTAGGAGGTCGAGAAGGTCTGCGCGTTGCCGGGGTGCTTGTGCAGCAGGAAACCGAGGTCGGTGGCCGGGGTGGCGGCGGTGCCGCTCGTGGAGATCGTCAGGAACACCCGTCCGATTCTTCCCGGTCCGCCCCCGCCGTGACCATTGGTTTTACGGGCTCTCCGAGGTGGCGCTTCGCCACCAGCAGCAGGACGGCGGCCAGGGCCAACACGGCGATCAGCGTGTTGATCCAGGAGTAGCCGGGGCTGCTCGGGTGGGTGCTGCCGTCGTCGAGGACGCAGTCGAAGCGCAGCGGCAGGTAGGAGGAGGTCTGCCCGACGAGCCGGTCGCCCGGGAAGTCGTCGCGGCACTCGATCGCGGGGGTGGAGTCCGCACCGTGCGAGGACTCGTTCACGGAGAGCGCGACCGACCCGGCGGTGGAGGCCACAGTTCCGGTCACAGGGCTGTCACGGCTTCGGTCACCGGGGCAGCTCGGTGAGCACGCCGGACGCCCGGTCGAGCAGGTACTGCAGTGGTTCGGTGCTCCACGGGCCGCGCCCGGCGACGAGTTCCCCGGCGTGCCGGCCGAGGTCCTCGGCGCCGAGCCAGCTCGGGCTGTCCGCGCCCATGGCCGCGCGGGGGCGGGTGCGGATCGGGCCGATGACGAGTTCGTGGATGCGTGGGCCCTTGCCGCCCAGTTCGGCGGTCAGGGTGCGCAACAGGGACTTCTTGGCGGCGTTGGTGGCGCCGACGAGCGCGTTGCCCGGGTAGGGGATCTCGGCGCTGAAGCCGGTGAGGTGGACGAGGGCGCCCTCGGGGTCGAGCAGCGGGGTGATGGCCCGCAGCGCCCGGAAGTGGCTGGTGAGGTTGTCGGCGATCATGGCGTCCCAGACCTCGTCGGACACCTCGAGCAGGCTGGTGCGCCCGGGCGGCCCCCAGTTGCCGACGGTGAGCACGGCTCCGTCGAACTGGCCGTAACGTTCGGCGAGTTGTGCGCGTACGGCGGCGCTGTCGGGGTTCGACACGTCGACGAGGTGGGTGCGCAGGGTGCCGGGGCCGATGCCGCCCGCGTAGTCGGCGAGGGCGCCCAGCCGGTCCGGGTCCCGGCCGGCCCCGACCACGGTGGCGCCGAGCGCGAGCAGCGCCCGTGTCACGCCCTCCCCGATGCCGCCGGTCGCGCCGACGACGAGAACGCTGCGGCCGCGCAGATACGGCTCTTCGGACCCCGCTGAACGACTGGTCATCTGCCCGAGCGTAGCCTCGGAGGCCACTAATGACCAGATGTACATTAGGGCTCGTGACCACCACGACGTCCAGCAGCAAGCCGCCCGCCCGGAAGCGGGTGCGGGCGCCCGAGGCGCATCGCGAGGCGATCCTCGAAGCGGCGCGCGCCGCGTTCGCCGAGCGGGGATACGCGCGGGCCACGATCCGGGAGATCGCGGGCCGGGCCGGGGTCACCCACGGCCTGGTGATGCGGCACTTCGGGTCGAAGGAGCGGCTGTTCCTGGCCGCAGTGCCCGGCACCCGGGACCTGCCGGAGCTGGTGCCCGGACCGCCCGGCACCCTGCCGGACCGGATCGCGCGGGCGTTCGTCGAACGCATGGAGCACGCCGACGGCGCCGATCCGTTCCTGGCGCTGATCCGCAGCGCCGCCTCCGACGAGAGCGCGGCGACCGCCCTGTACACGGCGATGCGGCAGAGCAGTACGGAGGCCTACCGCACGGTGCTGACCGGGCCCGACGCCGACGAGCGCATCGACCTGCTCGGCGCGCACCTCATCGGGGTCGCCTTCAGCCGGTACGTGCTGCGCAGCGGGCCGGTGGCCGAGATGGCGCCGGAGCGGCTGGTGCGCTACCTGGCGCGGGCCCTGCGCTGCGCACTGGAGCCGCTCGACGAAGCCCCAGCCGTACCCGAAGCCGAAGCGGAAGCCGTACCCGAAGCCGAAGCCGAAGCCGAAGAAGGGAACTCCCCGTCATGACGTCCACCCTGCCGCCGGTCCCGCCGTCCCTGGCCGGGCGGATCGTCGTACCGAACGACGCGCGGTACGAGCGGTTGCGGCACTGCTATGTGCACCGCGGCGCCCCCGCCGCCGTGCTGCTGCCCGAGGACGCCGGGCAGACCGCCGAGGCGCTGGAGTACGCGCGCTCGCTGGGCTCGGTGGTCTCGGTGCGCAGCGGCGGACACGGCATCAGCGGCCGCTCCACCAACGACGGCGGTGTCGTCGTCGACATGTCCCGCCTCGACGAGGTACGCGTCCTGGACCGGGCCCGGCGGCGGATCCGGGTCGGGGCGGGCGCCCGCTGGGGGCGGGTGGCGCAGGTCCTGGCGTCGCACGGGCTCGCCGTCAGTTCCGGCGACACCGGTGACGTGGGCGTGGGTGGGCTGGTCACGGCCGGCGGCATGGGCTGGTTCGCGCGACTGCACGGGCTGACCGTCGACCATGTGACGGCGGTCGAACTCGTCCTGGCCGACGGCAGGTCGGTGCGGACCGACGCCGAGCTGGAGCCCGACCTGTTCTGGGCCGTGCGCGGGGCGGGCGGGAACTTCGGCGTCGTCACCGCCGTGGAGCTGGAGGCGTACGAGACGGGAGAAGTGGTCTTCGCCAACCTCGTCTTCGACGCGGTGGACGCCGCGGCACTGATCGAGGCGTGGGGTGCGGCGCTGGAGGCGGCGCCGCGCGAGCTGACCAGCTTTCTGACGTTCATGCCCGGCGGCCCGGGCCGCCCGCATCTGGCCCATGTGGCCGCGGTGTACGCGGGGAGCGCGGAACACGGGGCCGCCGAGCGGGCGTTGACGCCGCTGCTCGGGATCGGCCCGCTGCTCCAGCAGCGGGCGGTGCTGGCGCCGTATCCGGCGCTGGTGCCGGTGAGTGGCGCCGCGCACCACGGGCAGCAGCAGCTCAGCGCCACCCGCTCCGGGCTGCTGGACCACCTCACCGCGGACGCGGCGCGGGCGGTCGCGGACGCCCTGGGTTCGGGGCAGGTCCTGATGGAGCAGTTCCGTTCGGTGGGCGGGGCGGTCAACGACGTGGATCCGGCGGCCACCGCCTACGCCCACCGCACCCAGAACTTCTCGCTGCTCGCCGCGACCGTCCCCGAACTGGAGCGGGAGCTCGACTCCCACTGGGCGCGGCTGGCCCCGCACCTGAACGGCATGTACCTCAGCTTCGACACCCGGCGCACCCCGGACGTGCTGGCGGAGGCGTTCCCCGAGCCGGCCCTGACCCGGCTGCGCGCCCTGAAGGACCGGTACGACCCGGAGAACGTCTTCGACCGCAACTTCCCGCTGAGGTAGCGGGGTTCAGGACGCGCCGTGGGTGCGGGCGCCCTCCATCGCCTTCTGGTACGACGCCGCGGCCAGCTCCTGGAACTGGGCGAGCCGGGGCACGTGCGCCGACTTGGTCAGCTCGGCGTGCAGGAAGGTGAGGTCGGCCGCGAGGCCGACCATGCCGAGGGCGGACTTCAGGTACGGCTCCTGGTGGTCGAAGTCCTGGCGGGGCGTGCCGGGGCCGTAGGCGCCGCCGCGCGCCGAGGCCACCACGACCTTCTTGCCGGACAGCGGGCCCTCGCCGGTGGCCGGATCGGCGATCAGCGGGGCGATCAGGACGCGGTCGAACCACGCCTTGAAGGTCGACGGCACCGAGAAGTTGTACATCGGCACGCCGAGCAGGATGGTGTCGGCGGCGAGGAGCTCCTCGATCAGCGGCCAGGTGATCGCCCAACTGGCCTGCTCCTCGGGCGTGGTGGCCGCCTCGCGGGCCGCGGCGAGGTCGCGTACGCCCTCCGTCTCCAGGCGGTGCATCACCTCGATCTGCGCGTGGTCGACGTGCGGCACCGGGCCGGCGGCCAGGTCGCGGTAGATGTAGCTGCCCTCGGGGTTGGCCTTGCGCCAGGCCTCGGCGAACTCGCCCGAGATCTGGCGGGATACCGAGCCCACGCGCGGGCTGGAGTCGAGGTGAAGCAGTGTGGGCATGGCGGAAAACCCCTGTCTGATCGGGTCGTTCATGTCGGTCCGCGATCCATTGAAAGTCCGGCCGGGGCTGCTGTCCCGTAATCTGCCGTGGCAGTTCGTAACCGGAAGCGTTAGCGAGGATGACGGTGCTGGACGTACGGAAACTGGTTCTGCTCCGTGAGGTCGGCGCCCGGGGCTCCATCGCCGCGGCCGCGCAGGCCCTCAACTACACCCGTTCCGCGGTCTCCCAGCAGCTGTCCGCCCTGGAGTCGGAGACCGGTACCGCGTTGCTGGACCGGGGCAGCAAGCGGGCCGAGCTCACCCCGGCCGGCCGGCTGCTGGTGGCACACACGGACAAGATCGTGAGCCAACTGGAGGCGGCCGAGGTCCAGTTGCTGGACCGGGACGGGGAGATCGGCGGCGAGTTGCGGGTGGGCGTCCCGCTGCACGAGGGGCCCGCGCTGCTGGTGCCGGCGCTGAACCGACTGCGCGAGGAGCATCCGCAGCTGCGCATCACGCTGCACGGGGTGGCCCCGGACGAGGGGCGGCAGACCGTGCGGCTCGGCCGCCTCGACGCCGTGCTGGCCGCCGGCTACCCGCAGGTGCCCGAGCCCCGGGTGCCCGGGTTGTACGAGGAGGAGGTGCTCAGCGACCGCATCCGGCTGATCATCGCCCCCGGCCATCCGCTGGCCCAGGGCGGACTCCCCCGCCCACTGGAGGAGTTCGCCGAGGTGCCCTGGCTGCTCGACCGGACCTCACGGCTCGGCCGGCTGGCCCTGCACGCCTGCGCCGGGGCCGGCTTCGTGCCCGACATCGTCTCCGACATCGGGGACATGCAGGCCGTGTTCGGGCTGGTCTCGCTGGGCTGGGGCGTGGCGCTGGTGCCCGACCTGGTGCCGACCCGGCCGGGACTTCCGGTCGCCCGGGTGACGCCGGACGGCCCCGAACTGATCCGCCGTATCACCCTCGTGGTGCGCGAGGGCGCCGTGCGCAGCCCGCAGGTGGCGGCGCTGCTGCCGGCCGTGCGGGAGGCCACGGCCGAGCTGACACGACATCAGGAAGCCGCGGACCAGCGGGGGTAGCTGCCCAGGAAGCGCACCTCCACGTCCAGCGCCTCGACGTCCGCCATGGCCAGTCGCAGCCGTCTGCTGTCGATGTGCGCGTCGACGTCGAGGAACACGTGGTAGCGGCCGAGGCCCTCCCCGGTGGGCCAGGACTGGATCCAGGACAGGTCGACCGCGCGGGCGCGGAAGGCCTGCAGGACGTCGGGGAGCAGCACCGGGCCGCCCTCGCCCAGGGCCAGCAGTAGCGAGGTGCGTTCGCGCGCGGTGCGGGCCGGGTGGTGCCAGCGGGGTGCCACCGACACGAAGCGGGTGACCGCGCCCGCCTCCCGGCCGAGGCCGGCGGCGAGGATCCGCAGCCCGTACAGCTCGGCGGCGGCCGGGGCCGCGACGGCCGCCCGGCCGGGGATGTCGGTCCGGGCGACCTCCTGGGCGGCGGCGGCGGTGGACGCGGCCGTCCGGGTACGGGCCGCCGGCAGGTGGGCGCGCAGCCAGTCCTCGCACTGGCCGAGCGCGTGCGGATGGCTGAGCACCTCGGTGACGTCCGCCGGGCCGGTGCCCTCGGGGGCCATCAGCGCGAACCGCACGGGCACCTCGACCTCGGCGTTGATGTGCATGTCCGCCGCGGCCAGCTGGTCCATGGTGGCGGGTACCACCCCGCGCACCGAGTTCTCCAGGGGCACCACGGCCGCCTCGACCTCCCCCCGCCGGGCCGCCTCCAGGGCGGCCGGGACGGTGGGGAACGGGCGGTGCGGGCCCCGCCGGCCCGGGGGGACCACCGACAGCAGCCGGCGTACGGCGGTCTGGGTGAAGGTCCCCTCGGGGCCGAGATAGGCGTAGGTCATCGCGGGCCGCCGGCTCTCTCAGCTCTCGATGACGCGGTGAAGGGCGACGGAGTCGAAGATGTCCTCCATCCGCACCGCACGCCCGTCGCGCAGCACCCAGGAGTGCGTGAACGGCAGCGTCTCGGTGTGGCCGGACAGGGAGACGACGTCCCGGTGGCCGAAGACGACCACCCGGTTCCCCTCGCGGACGAACTCCTCGGGGTGCAGCCGCATCCCGCCCAGCACGGTCGGCACGTGCGCCAGGAAATCCCTGACGCCGGCGTGCCCGTGCTTGGTGCCGCCGAGGCCGTACTTCGCCATGCCGTCGGGGTGCACCCACTCGATGTCCGGGTCGAAGACTTCGAGCAGCGCCCCCACGTCCCGGGCGGCGAAGGCCGCGTAGGCGGCGTGGATCGGGGCCAGTGGATCGGTGGTGTTCTCGGTCATGTCCGTCTCAGTCCTTGAGGTACTCGGGATACAGCGCGGCCACGGTCCGTCGGATGCCCTCGCGCCAGGGCACCCGGCACGGGCCGGTGATCGAGCGGCGCAGGGTCGGGTCGAACTGGTAGGTCTCCCGGGTGACCTCGCTCGGCACGAGGTTGGCCTCGACCCCGGTCAGCTCCTCCAGGTACCGGACGCAGTCGGTGATGCCCACCGACTCGTCGCCGCCCCAGTTGGTCAGGGTCACCGGCACGCTGGCCGCGTTCCACAGGTGCGGGACCTGCTCGACGAGGTCGTCGGTGTACAGCAGGGAGCACCAGTTCTGGCCCTCGACGGGGACCGGGATGGGCTCGCCGGCGAGCATCCGCTTGAAGTAGAGCATCGGGACGCCGCCGTAACCGCCGGGTCCGTAGGCGATGTTGAGGCGGGCGATGACGGTGGGCAGGCCGAGGGTGCGGGCGAAGGCGCGGACCGTGCCCTCGGCGGCGATCTTGACCACGGGGTAGGCGGGCAGCCAGTCGGCCTTGCCGTCCAGCGGGTCGGTCTCGGTGTACTTGTGGTCGAGGGTCTGGCGGGCGTAGAGGGCGCCCGTCGACACGTACAGGAACGCCTCGGCGGTACGGCAGTGGGTCATCAGGCGTCCCGCGGCGACCGAGTTGACCTCGACGGCCGCGTTGAAGTCGCCGTCCTCGCCGCGCCGCACCGCCGAGTGGAAGACATGGGTGAAGTCCTCCGGCAGGCCCTTGAGGGAGCCGTCGCTCGTGTCGTCCATGTCCCAGCGGAAGGTGCGGATGCCCTGCCGGATGAGGTCGTCCTCGGCGCCGGGGGTGCCGAAGCGGCCGAGCGCCCACACCTCGTTGTCCTGGGCCAGGGCCTTGGCCACCGGTCCGGCGACCTGTCCGGTGGCGCCGGTGACCAGGATCTTCTTGCCGTTCACTGATTTCTCCCGTGTGATCAGGCGTCGCCGAGGGCGCGGTCGAGTTCCTTGCGGAGGATGGACTGGAAGGTGGCCACGTGCTGCGGGCCCATCAGGGTGTAGTGCTCGCCGGGTACGTCGATGTAGCGGTTCTCCTCCGTGGTGTGCTCGTCCCAGCGGCGCAGTTCGTTGGCGAGCCAGTCCTCCTTGGTGCCGCGCAGCGGGATGGCGTAGAAGACGCTCATCGAACGGACCTTGCCGCCGGGCGCGTAGCTGCGGCCCAGGTTGGTGAGGCCGTCGGCGAGTTCCGCCCAGGCCCGGAACTTATCGAAGGTCAGGTCGAGTTCGGCGAGCCGGCCCTCGGGCGCGTGGTCGATGAAGTACGCCAGCTGCTCGTCCCTCGCCAGGTGCCGCAGCTTCTCCGGGAGTTCGAGGGACTGCTTCTTGTCGATCAGTTCCAGGAAGAAGGCGAGGTTGGCGGCGGTCTCGACGAAGTCGAGCTCCTCCATGCGGTACTTGATGTGCGGGGGCAGGTTGAAGCTGCCGACGAAGTCGACGCGTTCGCCCTGTTCCTGGAGCACCTTGGCGATCTCGAAGGCGACGGCACCGCCGTAGGAGTACCCGGCCACGGCGTACGGGCCGTGCGGCTGCCGTTCACGGATCGCCCGTACGTACGTGTCGACCATCTCGGCGAAGCTCTCGAAGGGGGTCTCGCCGGGGTTGAAGCCGCGGGCGCGCAGGGCGTAGAAGGGCCGGTCGCCGACGAAGTACTTGGCGAGGTTGACGAAGACGAGGACCTCCCCGACGCCGGGGTGGACGCAGAACAGCGGGGTCTTGTCGCCGTTGACCTGCATGGGCACGATCGGGTCGTACTCCTGCTCGCCGCTCGCGGTGCCGTCGAGGTGGGCGGCGAGGGCGCGGACGGTCGGGGCCCGCAGCACGGTGATGATCTGCAGGTCGGCGGCGCCGAGACGCTGGGCGACCAGGGAGCGCAGCCGCAGGATGTCCAGCGAGGTGCCGCCGAGGTCGAAGAAGTTGGCGGTGGCGCTCAGCTTCTTCGGGTCGGTGTCGAACATCTCGGCGTAGATGCCGGCGAGGACCGTCTCGGTGTCGCCCTCGGGCGCGTTGTAGCCGCCGAGCCGGCGCAGCACCAGGTCGTCGACGGCGGCCCGGATCTCGTCGTACGCGCCCGCCTCCAGGCGCTTGCGCATGAGTGAGCGCTGGATCTTGCCGAGGCTGGTCTTGGGGAAGGCGTCCGCGGGCAGCGGCAGGATGAGGGCGGGCCGGAAGCCCCAGTGCATCACGACGCTGCTGCGGACGGCGGTCAGCACCCGGTACAGGGCGAGTTCGTCGCCGTCGGCGCACTCCGGGTGGAAGGCGATGACCAACTGCTCGGTGTCGCTGCCGGGGGCGCGGGTCGGGAAGGCGGCGACGTAGGAGCGGGCCACGTCGTCGAGGCCTTCGAGGACCGACTCGATGTCGTGGCTGAAGTAGTTGACGCCGTTGACGATGATGCTGTCCTTGCTGCGCCCGACGAGGGTGAGGCGGCCGTCGTCGAGGCGGCCGAGGTCGCCGCTGCGGAACCAGCCGTCGGGGGTGAAGGCGTCCCGGGTGGCCTGCTCGTTGTTGTGGTAACCGGCGGTGATCATCGGACCGTTGAGCTGGAGCTCGCCCACCTCGCCCGCGGCCAGCTCGTGGTGGTCCTCCTCGTCGGCGATCCGGATGCGCAGCCCCTCGACGGGCCGGCCCAGGTTGGCGAACTCCTGCCCCTGGTCGGCGGCCGGGAACTCGACGGAGTAGATGCTGCCGGCGCAGGTCTCGGACATGCCGAAGGCGGGCCAGAGGGCGTCGGGGCGCAGGCCGTAGGGGGCGAAGCGGCTGAGGAAGCTCTCGCCGGTGGTGCGGACGACGGCCTCGCCGCCGCTGATGATGTGCCGCAGCCGGGACAGGTCGAGGTCCGCGCCGTCCTCCTCGTCGAGCCGGTCGGCCTGCGGGTTGATCAGCCCCAGCAGGAAGTTGGGGGTGAAGGTCATGGTGACGCCGAAACCCGATATGAGCCGCAGGAAGTTGAGCGGCTCCTGGAGGACGACGGGTGCCTCGACGTGCAGCTGGGTGCTGCCCGCGTACAGCGGCAGCATGTGGCACTCCAGCAGGGCGGCGACATGGTCGAAGGAGACCCAGTTGAGGGTGGTGTCCGCGGCCGTCAGCCGGTGGTAGCCGTTCTTGCCGGCCATGGAGGCGAGCAGATTGCCGTGCGAGAGCATCACGGCCTTGGAGTTGCCGGTGGAGCCGGAGGTCAGCACCAGGACGGCGGTGTCCTTCGGGTCGGCCTCGTGGAAGGCGTCGGCGGGCTCGGCGTACAGCTCGTCCAGTGCGACGACCGACAGGCCCTCGGTGTGCGGGAGTTCGGCGGCGAGGGTCTCGCTGGTGACGATCAGCGGGTGGTCGAGGAGCGAGTCGACATGGGCGAGCTGGGCGGCCCAGCGCTCCGGGTCGCCGCCGAGCGCGGCCATCGGGCAGGGCGCGAAGCCGCCCAGCTGGCAGGCCCAGAACGCGGCGAGGAAATCCTTCGGCCGCTCCAGGAGCAGTACGGCCTTGTCCCCGGCGGTGAGCCCGCGGCCACGCAGGCCGCCGAGCACGGAACGGGCCGCGTCGAGGAGTTCGGGATAGGTCTGGAAGGGTGCGTCGGGATCGTTCGCGGTCCGGGGGTAGCGCAGCCCGGATGTGGCGTGGTTCCGGGCGGCGTCGCGCAGGAGGTCCACGATGGTCCGTCTGGTCGATACGGCTGTGGTCATGGCGATGCCTTCTCTTCCTGTCGCGTCGATGGCCGAGGTGCGGTGGCCGTGGACGGGTGGCGGCCAGGGCGGGCGGCGGCCACGGATAGTGGCCGGGTGCGCCGTGGCGGTACGGCGGATCGAATGGCGTACGGTGCGCCGGGCAGGGCCGTACAACACACCGTTCAACTATGGAAACCGCGCAGGTCAGCCGGGGAATCCGGGCAGGAAAAACTCCGGGAAACCACACCGGAAGCGCGCGCCCAGACTCAGAGAGTTCTGCAGGGCAGCACGGAGGAACCTCGGAAACAGAAATCGAGCATTCCGGAACACCGATGGAGCAAGTACCTGTACATCGTCCCCCACCGACCAGGTCAGTACCGAGAGCCACGGCGCCGGAGCTCTGAATACCCGCCGAGAATAGGAACCGGCACACCGGATTGTCAAAGGCCCCCAGGAAACGAGAATGTAAAAAGCCGGTGGGAGCAGGGAAAGTACGGCAACGGCGACTCGCTCCCAAAATTCCACCGCCCACTCCTCGGCATTTCGGCCCGGAAGGCCCGGAATTGGGCGGGTGCAATTTTTTCTTACGGTCGACGTCAGAAATGGCGACGGCGCCGGAATGCAACCGCCCCCGGCCCGGTAAGGGTCGGGGGCGGGAGGCCGGGAGGGTTACGACAGCTGCGACTGCACCTGGGCGGAGATCAGCTCCAGGTGGTCCAGGTCGGACAGGTCGAGGATCTGGAGGTAGAAGCGCTGCGAGCCGATCTCCGCGTAGCGGCCGAGCTTCTCGACGACCTCGGCCGGGGTGCCGGCCAGACCGTTGGTCTTCAGCTCGTCGACCTCGCGGCCGATCGCGGCGGCGCGGCGGGCGACCTCCTGGTCGTCCTTGCCGACGCAGACCACGAGGGCGTTGGAGTACGTCAGGTCGTCAGCCTTGCGGCCGGCCGCCTCCACGGCGGCGCGCACCCGGCCGAACTGCGTCTCGCTGTCCTCGACCGAGGCGAACGGCATGTTGAACTCGTCGGCGTACCGGGCGGTCAGCTTCGGGGTCCGGGTGGCACCGTGGCCGCCGATCAGCACCGGGATCCGCGCCTGGGCGGGCTTGGGCAGCGCGGGCGAGTCGGTCAGGTCGTAGTACGTGCCGTGGAAGTCGAAGGTCTCGCCGACCTTGGTCTCCCACAGCCCGGTGACGATCGCCAGCTGCTCCTCCAGACGGCCGAACTTCTCCTTCGGGAAGGGGATGCCGTACGCCTTGTGCTCCTCCTCGAACCAGCCCGCGCCCAGGCCGAGTTCCACGCGGCCGCCGGACATCTGGTCGACCTGGGCGACCTGGATGGCGAGCACGCCGGGCAGCCGGAAGGTTCCTGCGGTCATGAGGGTGCCGAGGCGGATCCGCTTGGTCTCGCGGGCGAGGCCGGCGAGCGTGATCCAGGCGTCGGTGGGGCCGGGCAGGCCGTCCACGTCGCCCATCTTGAGGTAATGATCCGAGCGAAAGAAGGCGTCGAAGCCGAGGTCCTCGGTCGCCTTGGCGACGGTGAGGAGGGTGTCGTAGCTCGCGCCCTGCTGGGGCTCGGTGAAGATGCGAAGGTCCATACGTCCATCCTGCACGGCCGCGGTCCCGTCAACCGCATTGGCATCGGCCGTCCCGCGCGTCCCCGCCCGGGGTGAATATCGTCAACGGCGGGGCGCGGGGCGATACGGGCCAGTGACCGGCCTCTTCGGTGATCGTTGGGTGGGGGGAGCCGGGCCGTCCGGTACCCGCGCCGGACGGTCTCCGCCGCCGCGCGTCAGGTGTGGCCCGCCGGCGGCGGGCCGGGGGGCCGAGGAGGCCGTCTTGTCCGAAGAGTCCGTTCCACAGCAGGGTGGCCCCGCCGGTCAGCCGAAGGGGCTGCTCCAGCAGATGGAGGAACTCATGGCGGCTTTGAACGCGGACCTCTCCGCGCTGGACGCGGATCTGCAGCGGACCCCCAAGGAAGAGGCCGACCTGAGCTAGGGACCCCCCTAGGGCCTGTCTGACCATTCCCGTCTGCCTCGCGACGCCATGCACGCTCCCCCACTGCCTTGAGGGCGTGGGAGGTGCCCCCACTCGCCGCACCGGGCGCAGACCCAAGTACGTCCAGTACAAGGGCCTACGCCCGGCACTCCCCCGGTCTCCGGCCGGGGGGACCCCCAGAGCACGCACCTGACGCCGCGAGCTTCCGGCAAGCCTTTCCGGTCACCGCACTAGCCGTCGCGGACTTCCTCTCGTGCCGCCAGTTTGCGCAGCATCTCCAGGACGCGGTCGCGGGACTCGTCGGCCGCGTCGATGGCCTCCATGCACTGCCAGTACGTCGCCTCGTCGGCGGCGGCGCTGGCCAGGCCGACCAGCGTGATGCCGACCTCGGCAAGGAGGCCGCCGAGGGAGAGAAGCGTGGCACGGGCGTCGTCCAGTTCGGTGAGCTGGGCGGCACGCAGGGTGCCGGGATCCAGGTCAGGGGCGCCCAGGATCCCGCACCCCCGGCCCGCCAGCTCGGTCAGGCCGAGGGCCTCGCCGCGCAGTTCGGGCGGGCCGGACACCGCCAGCCGGCTCCCGATCGCCTGGGCAAGAGCCTGTGCCTGCCACACCTCGGTCATCATCTCCGGTACGCCCGCACCGCTCGCCAGCGCCTGTCTGCTCGCCATGATGAGCCGCATCGCGTCCATCCGTCGCCCCGTCCCCGTCGGTCCGAACTGCCTTGCAGCACTCAGTAGTTCACTACCCAGAGTGAGGGCATGTGAGACGTAGGACCAGGGGAAGAGGGAAATCTGTGGACAACAATTCGGATTCGGGCGGGGTTTTGGCTACCGAGCGTTACACCGGAGTACCGAACCGACTCCATGTCCTTCCGTCAGGCGGGCGGGAACCGCTTCTCGTTGCGCTCGATCTTCGCGTCCAGCGCCGCCAGCGGGTCGATGTCCAGGACCCCGCAGAGCTGGAGCAGATACGACAGGACGTCGGCGACCTCGTCCGTGACCCGGTGGGCGGTGTCGGGGTCGTCCATCACCCGGGCGGACTCCTCCGGGGTCAACCACTGTAAGATCTCGACCAGTTCGGAGGCCTCCACGCTGAGGGCGGCCACCAGGTTCTTGGGCGTGTGGTACTGCCGCCAGTCGCGGGCGGCGGCGAACTCGGCCAGCCGGTGCTGGAGCTTCGCCACGTCGAGGGGCTCTTCGTCGGTCACGCGTCGAGGTGTACCACTGTGATCGGCCCGGCTTCGGCGGCCCAGGCCGCGTCGCTCACCGCGCCGACGAAGCGGATGTGGCCGCGCTCGCCCATCAGGAAGGCGGTGCGCAGGAGTTCGGCGCGCTGGCGGGGGTCGAGGCAGCGGTCGAAGCCGTCGGCGAGGACGGTGAGGCTGCGCATGGCGTCGGGGACCTCGCCGGGTGCGTCGACCTCCAGGACGCCGGGGCCGGTGAAGAGGACCAGGGCGAGGGCGAGGTAACGCAGTTCGCCGTCGCCGAGCCGCGCCAGCTCCGAGCGGTGGCCGTCGCCGCGGTCGAGCAGCGCCCGCACCGTGCCGTCGCCGAGCGACTCGGCGAGCAGGTCGGTCACGGGGCCGGCGCAGCCGGTGCGTACCGCGTCGACGAGCAGTCCGTGCCGGCGACCGCATTCGGAACGGGTGCGCCACAGGACGTCGGCGAGGTTGTCGCAACCGCGCAGCAGCCGCCCCGAGCCGGTGAGGACGGAGGTGCGCATGCCCTCGGGGCGCGGGTCGCAGGCGAACACGGACCGCAGGGCGACGACCATCTGCTCGGCGGCGGCGAGGACTTGGCGCTGGCCGTCGGTCTTCCCGGCGACGCGCAGCGGCAGCAGGGCGGTACCGAGCAGGTCGTCGGGCAGCGGGGCCCGGGTCACCGGGGAGCTGCCCGCCGTGTGCCAGGCGGCCTGCACGGCCCGGCGCCCCGGGTCGCGCAGGGCGGTCTCCAGCAGCACGAGGCCGCCGGCGGTCAACCGCTCGCCCACGATCCGGAGTTCGGGCTCGGCCTGCACGGCGAGATCGAGCCGTACGGGCCCTTCGGCACCGTCGGCCGTACATCCGATGCGAAACCCCCGCCGTCGCTGTGCGTCGGGCCGCGCCCGCTCTGGCACCAGCGCGACGGGATCGGGAAACACCTCGGCGACCGAGGCCCCGCCCCCCAGCCGCGCCAGCGCCTCGTAGGCCGCGAGCACAGCGGACTTCCCACTGCCGCTGGGCCCAGCGAGAAGCGTGACCCGCCCGAACGGAAAACTCGCCCCACGATGCCGCGCGAAGGCGGAGAGCCGAAGCTCGGTGACCCGGGGGCGCGGGTCGCGCCGGGGCATGGCCACGGGGGCCGTCGGGGCGCTCTGTGGTGCCGGTGGTGCCGGTGGTAGCGCGGCTTCACGTGGCGTCGCCGTATCGCCTGGGGCGGAACCGGCGGACGGAGAGGGGCGGGACGCGGGCAAGGCGGAGGACACGGGCATATGCGGACCGTAGGGCTCCGGGTGACCGGCGAACCGTTCCGCCGTCGGGACCTTCCTACGATCGAGGGACGAGGGCGCACCTACCCCACGACTGACGCACCGGCCACCGACCCGCAGACCCAACAGACCCGCAGACCCGCACCGCACCCTCCGCCAAGCAGGCCGCGCCGGCCGCCACCTCTTCCCGCCAAGCAGGCCGCGCCGGCCGCCACCCCCTCCGCCGAAGAGGCCCGGCGGCAGGGGACGGGGGCCTCAGCCGCCCGAGACGCCCGCGCCCTCCATCAGTCCGCTGACCTCCGTGCCGGGCGGGGTGAGGAGGAAGACGTTGCGGTCCACCCGGTGCATCCCGCTGGCCAGGCCGAAGACCACGCCCGTGCTGAAGTCGAGGACGCGCTTGGCGGTCTCCGTCTCCGCACCGGTCAGGTCGAGCAGCACCGGTATCCCCGCCATCAGTGTCTCGGCCACCTCACGCGCGTCGGCGAAGACGTTCACCCGCAGCACGACGAATCGGCGCCGCGTCTCGGTCTCCGCGTCCGGCAGCGACCGGTGGTCCACCGCCGACGGCCACGCGTCACGGCCCCGCAGCGGCACGACCTGGGCGAGCCCCTCCCACTGTTCATCGGTGACGTCGTAACGGCTCACCGGCTCCCCCTGACCTGACTCGCACTCGTTGCCTGCACCAGCCAATTCTTACGCCAAGCCACCCGTTCGGCCCAACAGCGACACGAAGCGCGCACGACTGTGGGCACTCATGCGTGGAACAAGCGCTCTTGTCACTATTAGGGCGATTGCCGCGCATTGGGGGGTTCTTACCGCCCTCACACCGGACTCTTCTCGTCCTGCGGCGCCCCGCTCACCACCCGGGATTAGCGTCCGGTGCGTGCACTTGGCAGAAACACAGCAGGTGACACCCGACCGGCGGACACAGTCGGCGGTGTCCGCCGCCCCGGAGGATCCCCGAGATCCCGAAGGTCCCGGAGCCCCCGCCCCCTGGCACCGCGTCCTGACCCTTCTCGCCGACATCGGCCTGTTCATCGGCACCCGGTCGGTGTGGACGCAGGCGGCCACGCACCACCTGGTCCTGGCGGCCCTGATCTCGGTCTGCTACGCCTCGATCCTGGTGACCGGCGTACTGACGCTGACCGTCCGCAGGACCCGGTCGCTGGCCCGCCTCGACCTGCTGGTCCTGGTCACGGCGGTGACCCTCGCCCTGTGCGCCTGGGCGCTGAACCACAACGGCGGCGACGAGGGCGTCCTCACCACCCAGGCCGCCAGGGAACTCGTCGCCGGTCACGCCGTCTACGGCCAGCCCTGGCCCTGGCTGTTCAACGGCACCGGCATCGCCGTCACGCCGACGATAGGCGGCGGCTACGACTACACGTACGGCTATCCCCCACTGGCCCCGCTGCTCGCCGTCCCGTTGCTGTGGCTGGGCCACTCCGGCGCCCCGGCGACCGCGGTGTGCACGGGTGCGCTGATCGCCGGCACGGTCACCCTGTGGCGGATGCTCCCGGTGCCGTGGCGGTCCGCGGCGACACTGGCCTGCCTGGGGTTCGGTTTCCTGTCGACGTACGCCCGGGTCGGCTACCCGGCGGTCATCGGTCTGGCCCTGCTGATCCCGGTGGTGGTGCGCTGGCCGCGGATCGGCGCGGGCGGCCGGCTGGGCGCGGCCGGCATCGCCCGGGCGGCGTGTCTGGGTGCCGCGTGCGCGGCGCAGCAACTGACGTGGTTCGTCACGCCGTTCCTGCTGGCCGGGATCTACGCGGTGCGGCGCGGGGAGCTGGGCGGTCGGGCCGCCGCGCTGCTGGTCCTGCGGATCGTCGGTGTCGCCGTCACCGTGTGGCTGCTGATCAACACGTACTTCATCGTGTCCGAGTCCGGCCGCTGGCTGGGCGGGATCGCGCTGCCGCTGACCCAGGGCGCCGTGCTGCACGGCCAGGGCCTGGTGGACGTCACGCTGTACTTCACGGACGGCAGCGACCGCATCGCCTGGTACTCGCACGCCAGCATGCTGCTCGCGGCGGCCCTGCTCGCCCTGTTCGTGTTGTTCGTACGGCGCCTCGGCCCGGTCGCGACCGTGCTGCCCTGGCTCGCCTTCTTCCTGGCGACCCGTTCCCAGGACGGCTACTACCTGCTGATGACCCCGCTGTGGCTGGCGGCCGCCGTCACCGCGCCCCTGTCGGAGTTCGAGCGCGCCTGGCAGCCGCGCCCGGCCTTCCTGACCGGCCCCCGCCGCCGGCCCGTCCTGGTCGCGACGGTCGTCCTGCTGTTCGTCCCGGCGCTGGTGAGCGCGGCCCTCGCGGTGTCCGGCAGGCCGCCGCTGCGGATGGAGATCACCGCCCTGCGCCGGTCCGAGCGATCGGCCGCGGTGGTCCGGGCGATGACGCTGAAGGTGGTGAACACGGGGAGCGCCCCGCTCACCCCGCACTACACGCTCACCACCGGCCAGGGCATGAGCAGGTACTGGCTGCTGGTGCGGGGTCCGGCGACGATTCCCGGGCACGGCACGGCGAGCGTCGAACTCCGGCCGCCGAACGGCCGGTTCGGCATCCCGGCCAAGCCGAGCACCCGGATCCGGCTGCGCGCCTTCACCGCGGATCCGCAGACGTTGTCCAGCCAGGACGTCAAGCTGCGCGGGACGGTCGGCTAGTGCTGTGACCGGAAAGGTTTGCCGGGAAGCTCGCGGCGTCCGATGCGGTGCATCGCAAGGCGGAGCATCACCCGCGTACTGGATGTACTCGGGTGGTGCGACAACGCGGCGAGGTGCCGTGCCGGACGTCGCGAGCCGGTGAACCTCTCCGGTCACAGCACCACCAGCGGCCCACGCGACACCCCCCGGGACACGGAGGGGCCGGTCAGGCCGCCGTGCGGGTGAAGCGGAGGGTGGCGGTCACCGTGGTCGGGCCGCCCATCATGCGCATCTGGTTGAAGGTGACCCCGAACTCCTCGCGCACCACCGCGAACTCCGCCTCCAGCGTCAGGCCGCCGGCGTCGGCCGAGACCAGCTTCGCGGTGACCTGCTGCGGCCTGCTGATGCCGCGGACGGTCAGCTGACCGTCGACGCGCACCACGTCACCCGCCTGCCGCTCGGCACCGCGTACCGCGAAGGTGATCTCCGGGTGGTTCGCGACGTCGAAGAAGTCGGCCGAGCGCAGGTGGTCGTCCCGCTTCTTGTTCTTGGTGTCCAGGGAGGCCGCGTCGATCACCAGCGCGCCGGTGGCAGTGCCGTCGGCGGCCACCTCGCCCCTGCCGGTGACGCCCGTGAAGGTGCCCTTGACGGTGACCAGGCCCCACACCGACTTGTGCCGGACGGCGACGGTGGAGGCGGTCGGGTCGAGCTGCCAGAGGCCGGTTTCCACGGTGACGGTCATGGCCGTGCTCCGATCGAGATTGATGGTTCAAATTTGGATGACTGCGCTACGGCTGCACGCTAGCCCAATATCCAAATTTGGACAACAGGTAGACTCGATGCCATGGCCGCCGCCCAGGAACACCCCGCAGAGCTGCCCGAATGCCCGTCCCACGCGGGCGGCGGGCTGCTCCCGGACGAGTTGCGCGCCTGGATGCTGCTGCTGGCCGCGACGGGGGCGGTGGAGCAGCGGCTGCGGTCGGTCGTGAAGGGGACGCTGGACGTCTCGCACGACGAGTTCCTGATCCTGTGCCTGCTGGCCGAGCAGCCGCGCGAGGGCCTGCGGATGACCCGGATCGCCGCGCTGCTGGGCCGCCCCAAGACCCGTCTCACTTACCAGATCGCCTGCCTCCAGCACGCCGGCCTGGTCACCCGCAAGGCCGTCTGCGACGACAAGCGGGGCATCGAGGTCGCCCTCACCGACAAGGCCCGGGGCCTCCTCAGGGACGCCTCCGCCACCCTCGCCGAGACGGTCGGGCAGGCGTTCGCCCATGTCATCGGACCGGAGCAGCGCGAGGCCCTGTGCGCGCTGATGCCGGAGCTCGCGGAGGACCAGCACTGACCGCACGAATCCGGTCACTTCACCTGCGGGAGGCTCAGGTCACAACCACGAAGAGGGCAAGGTCACAGCCCCGTCACCCGTGCGCTTCTGACGCTCTGCCCTAGCATCCGAGCATGACGGTCCTGCCTGACGACGGGCTCTCACTGGCCGCCGAGTTCCCTGACGCGACACACGAGCAGTGGCAACACCTCGTGGCGGGTGTGCTGCGCAAGTCGGGCAGGGAAGTCTCGGGCGAGGCCGCTGAGGACGCTCTGTCCACGACGCTGGAGGACGGGCTGCGCACCCGTCCCCTCTACACCGCGCGCGACACGGCGCCCGCCCCCGGCCTGCCCGGCTTCGCGCCGTATGTGCGCGGCGGCCGGCCCGAGGGCGCCACCGGGGGCGGCTGGGACATAAGGCAGCGGCACGCGGCGGCCCCTGACGGCGCGGTCCTGACCGACCTGGAGAACGGCGTCACCTCGCTCTGGCTGCTGGTCGGCCAGGGCGGCATCCCGGTGTCCGGCCTCGCCCGCGCCCTCGACGGCGTCTACCTCGACCTGGCCCCGGTCGTCCTCGACGCCGGCCGCGAGGTGGAGGAGGCGGCCGCCGAGCTGTTCCGGCTGTACGAGGAGAAGGGCGTCGATCCCAAGGCGGTACGCGGCAACCTGGGCGCCGACCCGCTGGGGTTCGAGGCGCGTACCGGTGAGTCCCTGGACTTCGCCCCGGCCGCCGGGCTGGCGCGACGGTGCGCCGACGAGTTCCCGGGGCTGCGCGCACTGACCGTGGACGCGCTGCCGTACCACGAGGCGGGCGGCTCGGCCGGGCAGGAGCTGGGCGCCTCCCTGGCCACCGGGGTGGCCTACCTCCGGGAGCTGACCGAGGCCGGCCTCGGCGTCGAACAGGCCCTCGGGCAGCTGGAGTTCCGGTACGCGGCGACCGCCGACCAGTTCCTGACGATCGCCAAGCTGCGCGCCGCGCGCCGGCTGTGGGCGCGGGTCGCCGAGGTCAGCGGGGCGGCCGACGCGGGCGCCCAGGTGCAGCACGCGGTCACCTCGCCGGTGATGATGAGCCGCCGCGACCCGTGGGTGAACATGCTGCGCACCACGGTCGCCACGCTCGCCGCCGGGGTGGGCGGCGCCGACGCGGTCACCGTGCTGCCGTTCGACCACGCACTCGGCCTGCCGGACGCGTTCGCCCGCCGCATCGCCCGCAACACCTCGACGATCCTGGTCGAGGAGTCGCACCTGGCCCGGGTCATCGACCCGGCGGGCGGCTCCTGGTACGTGGAGCGGCTCACCGACGAACTCGCCCACGCGGGCTGGGAGTTCTTCCGGTCGATCGAGCGGGACGGCGGCCAGGCGGCCGTGCTGCGCTCCGGCCGGCTGCGCACGGACCTCGCGACGACCTGGGCGGAGCGCTCCAAGAAGCTCGCCAGGCGCCGCGAACCCATCACCGGTGTCAGCGAGTTCCCGCTCCTGACCGAGAAGCCGCCGGTGCGCGAACCCGCCCCCGAGCCGCCGTCCGGCGGGCTCCCCCGGGTGCGCCGTGACGAGGCGTACGAGGAGCTGCGCGCCCGCTCGGACGCGCACCTCGCGGCGACCGGCGCCCGCCCCCGGATCTACCTGGCGACGATCGGCCCGGCCGCCGCCCACACCGCCCGCGCCGGTTTCGCCGCCAATCTCTTCCAGGCCGGCGGCATCGAAACCGTCACCGAGGGCAGCTTCGAGGAGAGCGGCGCCACCGAGGCGGTGCTCTGCTCCAGCGACGCGCTCTACGCCGAACAGGCCGAGCCGACCGCCCGGTCGCTGAAGGCGGCCGGTGCCGGGCACGTGTTCCTCGCGGGCCGGGGCGAGTACGCCGGCGTCGACGCGTACGTCTTCGCGGGCTGCGACGCCGTGGCCGTGCTGTCCCAGACCCTTGACCGCATGGGAGTGTCCTGATGGGAATCCCCGACTTCTCCGGCATCGAGCTGGGGACCCCCGTCGCCGAGGGCGGTGACGCGGAGTGGCGTACGGCCGTCAAGCACGCCACCGGCGGCGAGGCCCCGGTGTGGGAGACCCCGGAGGGCATCGCGGTCAAGCCGCTCTACACCGGCCGTGACCTGGAGGGCCTGGACTTCCTGGGGACGTACCCGGGCATCGCGCCGTATCTGCGCGGCCCCTACCCGACGATGTACGTCAACCAGCCCTGGACCATCCGCCAGTACGCGGGCTTCTCCACCGCCGAGGAGTCCAACGCGTTCTACCGGCGCAACCTCGCGGCCGGCCAGAAGGGCCTGTCGGTCGCCTTCGACCTGCCCACCCACCGGGGGTACGACAGCGACCACCCGCGGGTGACCGGCGACGTCGGCATGGCGGGCGTGGCCATCGACTCGATCTACGACATGCGCCAGCTGTTCGACGGCATCCCGTTGGACAAGATGACCGTGTCGATGACGATGAACGGCGCGGTGCTCCCCGTGCTGGCGCTCTACATCGTGGCGGCGGAGGAACAGGGCGTACCGCCCGAGAAGCTGGCCGGGACCATCCAGAACGACATCCTCAAGGAGTTCATGGTCCGCAACACCTACATCTATCCGCCGAAGCCGTCGATGCGGATCATCTCCGACATCTTCGCCTTCACCTCGCAGCGGATGCCCCGCTACAACTCGATCTCCATCTCCGGCTACCACATCCAGGAAGCCGGTGCCACGGCCGACCTGGAGCTGGCGTACACGCTGGCGGACGGCGTCGAGTACATCCGGGCGGGACGCGAAGCCGGCCTGGACGTGGACGCGTTCGCGCCCCGGCTCTCTTTCTTCTGGGCGATCGGCATGAACTTCTTCATGGAGATCGCCAAGCTGCGCGCGGCCCGGCTGCTGTGGGCGAAGCTGGTCTCGCAGTTCGAGCCGCAGAACACCAAGTCCCTGTCCCTGCGCACCCATTCGCAGACCTCGGGCTGGTCGCTGACCGCGCAGGACGTCTTCAACAACGTCACGCGTACGGCCGTGGAGGCGATGGCGGCGACCCAGGGCCACACCCAGTCGCTGCACACCAACGCCCTGGACGAGGCGCTCGCGCTCCCGACCGACTTCTCGGCGCGCATCGCCCGCAACACCCAGCTGCTCATCCAGCAGGAGTCGGGCACGACCCGGGTCATCGACCCGTGGGGCGGCAGCGCCTACGTGGAGCGGCTGACGTACGACCTCGCGCGCAAGGCCTGGGCGCACATCCAGGAGGTCGAGCAGGCCGGCGGTATGGCGCAGGCCATCGACGCCGGTATCCCGAAGCTGCGTGTGGAGGAGGCGGCCGCGCGGACGCAGGCCCGGATCGACTCCGGGCGGCAGCCGGTGATCGGCGTCAACAAGTACCGGGTGGACAGCGACGAGCAGATCGAGGTCCTCAAGGTCGACAACTCCTCGGTGCGCGCCCAGCAGATCGAGAAGCTGCGGCGGCTGCGCGCGGAGCGGGACGACGTCGAGTGCCGGGCCGCGCTCGACGCGCTGACCCGGGCGGCCGACGGCGAGGGCAACCTGCTGGAGCTGGCGGTGAACGCGGCCCGCGCCAAGGCGACCGTCGGCGAGATCTCCGACGCCCTGGAGAAGGTGTACGGCCGGCACGCGAGCCAGATCCGTACGATCTCCGGTGTGTACCGCAACGAAGCCGGCGAGTCCCCGAACGTGGACCGCACCCGGGCTCTGGTCGACGCCTTCGACGAGGCCGAGGGGCGCCGCCCGCGCATCCTGGTCGCCAAGATGGGCCAGGACGGCCACGACCGCGGCCAGAAGGTGATCGCGACCGCCTTCGCCGACCTCGGCTTCGACGTCGACGTCGGCCCGCTGTTCCAGACCCCGGAGGAGGTCGCCCGCCAGGCGGTGGAGGCGGACGTCCACGTGGTCGGCGTGTCCTCGCTGGCGGCCGGTCACCTCACCCTCGTACCGGCGCTGCGCGAGAAGCTCGCCGAGGAGGGACGGGCGGACATCATGATCGTGGTCGGCGGGGTCATCCCGCCGCAGGACGTGCCGACCCTCCTGGAGATGGGCGCCACGGCCGTGTTCCCGCCCGGGACGGTGATCCCGGACGCGGCCTACGACCTGGTGAAGCGGCTGTCGGCGGATCTCGGGCACGACCTGTGATCGAGGTCGACGCCTATGTGAAGGGTGTACTCGACCAGAAGCGCGCAGTCATCGCCCGCGCGATCACTCTCGTCGAGTCCACCCGGCCACAACACCGGGTGCTGGCACAGGAGTTGCTCACCGAGCTGCTCCCGCACAGCGGCCGGGCGCGGCGGATCGGCATCAGCGGGGTGCCGGGCGTGGGCAAGTCGACGTTCATCGACGCGTTCGGGACCATATTGACGGGGCTCGGCCACCGGGTCGCCGTGCTCGCCGTGGACCCGTCGTCCACCCGGACCGGAGGCTCGATCCTCGGCGACAAGACGCGGATGGAACGGCTGTCGGTCGACCCGAACGCCTTCGTCCGCCCGTCCCCCAGCGCGGGCACCCTCGGCGGGGTCGCGAAGGCCACCCGGGAGTCGATGGTGGTCATGGAGGCCGCCGGGTACGACGTGATCCTGGTGGAGACCGTCGGCGTCGGGCAGTCCGAGACCGCGGTCGCCGACATGGTCGACTCCTTCCTGCTGCTCAGCCTGGCCCGCACCGGCGATCAGCTCCAGGGCATCAAGAAGGGCGTCCTGGAGCTGGCCGACGTCATCGCCGTCAACAAGGCGGACGGCCCGCACGAACGTGACGCGCGGTCCGCGGCACGGGAGCTGGCGGGTGCGCTGCGGCTGATGCACGGCAGGGACGCGTTCTGGACGCCGCCGGTGCTGAGTTGCAGCGCCCGTGAGTCGACGGGGTTGGATGTCGTCTGGGAGCGCCTTGAACAGCACCGGGCGCTGCTCGACTCCACCGGGCGGCTCGCCGAGAAACGCCGGGAGCAGCAGGTGGGCTGGACCTGGTCGATGGTGCGGGACGAGCTGCTCGGCCGGCTGTCCGCCCATCCGGCGGTCCGTGCGGCCGCCCCCGACCTCGAACGGCAGGTCAGGGACGGCACGTTGACGGCGACGCTGGCGGCCGAGCGGATCCTGAAGGCGTTCGGAGACTCCCCCGACGCGCCTCAGACCAGCTGATCCTGGAGCGCCTCGCGCGCCCGGGCCACCCGGGACCGGACCGTGCCCACGGGGCAGTCGCTGACCTCGGCGGCCTCCGCGTACGGCAGCCCGACGAGCTGGGTGAGGACGAACGCCTCCCGCCGCTCGTCGGGCAGCGCCGCCAGCAGATCGAGCAGTGCGACCCCGTCGTCGAAGCCGGGCAGCCCGGACGGCTGGGCCCGCTCGACGGCGAGCTGCCAGTCGGGGACGTCCGCGGGGCGCGGCCGGGCGGCGGCGTAGCGGTGGCTGTCCACGACCGCCCGGCGGGCGATCGACAGCAGCCAGGACCGGGCCGAGCAGCGGCCCTCGAAACGGTGCAGGCTGCCCAGCGCGCGCAGGAACGTGTCCTGGGCGAGGTCGTCGACCGCCTGCGGGTCGGCGCACAGATGGGCGACGTACCGCAGCACGTCGCGGTGGAGGGCCCGGACGAACGCGTCCACGGCGGCCGTGTCTCCGGAACGGGCGGCGAGCGCCCAGGCCGTGATCGACTCGTCGCGTTTCTCGTGCGGCGCGGGGCGTGCGGGCAGGACGGAAGTGATCACTCGGTGTCCTTGTGAGAAAGGTGAGGGGGAGACGGCCGGCCCTGCGGGGCGTGCACGGGCGTACGGCCGCCGTGTTCGTCCGGGCGCGCGGGGGCGCCCCGGAACACCTGCTGTCGTCAGGCGACAGCCGTCCGCACGGGCGGACCCCGGGAAGTGATCGCGTGGACGAGGAGCAGCAGCCGCGGCGCCCGGTCCGAGCGGCGGTGGAGCGGGCGGGGGCGCGGCCGCTCGGGTGCGGCGGGCCGGGCGAGGAGCAGGCGCAGCGGTGCGGTGAGACGGCCGGCGGCGGCCCGCAGGATGCGGAAGGCGGCGCGTTCGCCGTGGCCGAGCCAGAGTCCGCACAGCAGCGCGGCGAGGAGGTGGGCGACGAGCATGCCGGTGGAGGCCGTGCCGCCGGTGCCGAAGCCCAGGTACGCGACGGGGGGCAGATGGGTGGGACCCATGTGCATGCCGGCCATGTCGCCGGCCATGTCCATGTGCGCGGCGGCCATGGGGAACCGCTGGGACGTGACCGCCTGGGCCGTGGAGAAGCCGCTGTGCAGGGCCGTCTGGGCGCCGACCGCGGCGGACACGACCAGCGGCAGCCCGCGTTCACGGGTGGCCAGGGACCAGCTCAGGGCGCCGGTGGCCAGCAGGCCGGCCGCCAGTGCCCAGCCGGGCACCGGACCGCCGGACATCATGACGTGGCCCAGGGCGGCGAGCAGCACGCAGACGGCCGCGAACACCGCGGCCCGTAACGTGCGCACCCACCACCCTGCCGTCATGGCGCATCATCCTGGCAGCCGGCGCCGGTCCGTCAGGGAGGCGCACGGCGATCCACAGGTGGCGTGTCCAACTCACAGGTGCGGTGGGCCGGCTCACAGCCGACGGCGTTCCGCGCGCCGCCTTCGGGGCCCTGCCCTCATATTGCCTTGCCGCCGGTCGGCCCGCTCGGATAGGAAGCTCGCATGCTGAGGGGTAGCAAGGTCGGGCTCAGGGCCCGGCACGACGAGGACATCCCGGTCCTGCAGGCCGAGCTGCACGACGACGTCGTCAACCACGCGCGGGCCCAGAGCCGGCCGTGGCGGCCGATCGCGCCCGGCTCGAAGGCCGGGCAGTTCGTGGTGGACGACGAGGAGGAAGGGCACGTCCCGTTCTCCGTGGTGGAGCTGGACGGCGGCACGCTGGTCGGCAGCGCGGTGCTGTGGGGCATCGACACCCACCACCGGTCCGCGCACGTCGGGCTGGGGCTGCTGGCGTCCGCCCGCGGCAAGGGCTACGGCACCGACGTGGTCGCCGTGCTGTGCCACTACGGCTTCGTCGTGCGCGGTCTGCGGCGGCTGCAGATCGAGACGCTGGCGGACAACACCGCGATGCTGCGCTCCGCCGAGCGCAACGGCTTCGTCCGCGAGGGCGTACTGCGCTCCTCGGCGTGGGTGATGGGCGAGTTCCTGGACGAGGTGCTCCTGGGCCTCCTAGCCGAGGACTGGAAACCGAGCGCGGGAAGCTAGGCCGCCACCGGGCCCAGGACGGCTTGGTCCTGCGGGCCGTGCCGGCCAGGGGCCGCCGGGAGGCGGCGAGCACCGTGGCCGGGTCCGGGTCCACGTCGGCGGCGAGGATCGCGGGGACCAGGGCAGGACGGCCGGCGCGGGGCGACGCCGATGTCCGGGCCGACGTCGTGTCCGGCCGCCCTGCGGTCGGGGGCGGGGCGCGCGACGCCCCCAGGCCGAAGGCGGCGGGGCCGGTGACGACGTCGACCGGCGCCCGCCCGTCGTGCGTGGCCGACGGTCATCTGGGATCAAGATGACTGACATCCCGGACCAGCGCCGGGCAGGGGGAAGCAGGGCGGGTGGCGGAGCGCTTGTGAGGGATGAGAGTCACACCTGCTGTCAGGAAGGTCCCCGTGTCCCAGTCGTCGTCCGAAATCCGCTCCCCGCGCCGGAAGGCCGCCGCAGAGCCCGCCCACGGAGTGCCGGGCTGGCTGATCGCGCTGTTCGCCGTCGCCTCCGGTATGACGGTCGCCAACCTGTACTACGCCCAGCCGCTGCTGTCAGAGCTGCGCGGTGTCTTCCACATCGGCGAGGCCACCGCGGGTCTGCTGATCACGCTCACCCAGGTCGGCTATGTGATCGGCATGGTCTTCCTGGTCCCGCTCGGTGACCGGCTGGAGAAGCGGAGCCTGATCACGGCCCTGTTGACGATCACCACGCTCGCCCTGGTGGCGGCCGGTCTCGCGACCGGGTTCCCCATGCTGCTGATCGCGTCCCTGATCAGCGGTGCCACCTCGGTGGTGGCCCAGATCCTGGTTCCGTTCGCCGCGAGCCTGGCGCCCGACCACGCGCGGGGCCGGATCGTCGGCCGGGTGATGAGCGGCCTGCTCACCGGCATCCTGCTGTCCCGAACCCTCAGCAGCCTGGTCTCCAGTGTGGCCGGCTGGCGGGTCGTCTACCTCGGCTCGGCCGTCCTGATGGCCCTGCTGGGCGTGGCCCTGCGGCTGGCCCTGCCCCAGCACGCGCCGACCACGTCCGAGCCGTACCACCATGTGCTGCGCTCCACGGCGGCACTGGTGCGCACGCACCCCGCGCTGCTGCGCCGCGGCCTCTACCAGGCGGCGATGTTCGGTGCCTTCAGCGCCTTCTGGACCACCGTCTCGTACGTCCTGACCGGGCCGTACTTCCACTACTCCGCCGTCGGTGTCGGTGTGTTCGCGCTGGTCGGAGCGGCCGGTGCGGCCGTGGCGCCGCTCGCCGGACGCTGGGCGGACCACGGGCTGACCCGGAAGACGACCGGTGCCGCGTTCGCGCTCGCCGCGCTGGCCTTCGCCATAGCCGGCTTCGGTCAGCACAGCGTGATCCTGATCGCCCTCGCGGCCGTCGCCCTGGACACGGCCGTCCAGACCAGCCTGATCCTCGGCCAGCACACCGTCTACCAGCTCGATCCCCTCGCCCGGGCCCGCCTCAACAGCGCCTTCATCGCGATCTTCTTCATCGGCGGCGCCCTCGGCTCGCAGTTCGGCTCGATCGCCTACCGGTCCGGCGGCTGGAGCGCGGTCAGCCTCTTCGGGGCGGCCCTGCCGGTGCTGGCGCTGCTGTACTGGCTGACCGAGCGCCGGCCGGGCGCGAAGCGCTCGGCATAGTGCCGTGCGGCCCGTACCGGGGAACCGCGGGCCCGCTTCTGCGCCGAGCGCCTGGCCGACACTCCCCCGGTCCGCCCCGGAGGGAGCCGGTGCCTGCCTAGGATGCAGCGAAGATCGCCGCCCCGCCGAGACGGGGCGCTGCGTCGGCGGGAGCGGATGATGGACCTACGGCAGATGGAAGTCGTCGTCGCGGTGGCGGACGCGGGCGGGTTCACGGCGGCGGCGCGGCGGCTGCACGTGGTCCAGTCCGCGGTCTCCGGCACGGTCCGCGCGCTGGAACGCGAGCTGGGCACGCCCTTGTTCACCCGGACCACCCACCGGGTCGGGCTCACTCCGGCCGGGGAGGCGTTCGTCCCGGCGGCACGGCAGGCGCTGCGCGCCGCCGAGCTGGCCCGCGAGGCGGTCGACGCGGCGAAGGGGGAGCTGCGCGGCCGGGTGACGGTCGGCACGATGCAGGGGGTCTGGGCGAACCTGCACCATGCGCTGGCCGCGCTGCGGGCGGAACACCCGCGGGTGGTGGTGCGGTTGCGGCAGGCCGCGGTCATCGACCTCCGTCAGGCGCTGCGGGAGGGCACGGTGGACCTGGCGGTGGTGGCGCTGGACCGCCAGCAGCAGCGCGGGCTGGTGACCAGACTGCTGTCCCACGAGGAGATGGTCCTGGTGGCCTCGCCCCGCCGGAGCCTCACCGCGAGCGGCCCCGAGGGCACGGTCGACCTGGCCGACATCGCCGAGCTGCCGCAGGTGGAGTTCACCCCCGGCTGGGCGATCCGTGACGCGGCCGACCGCGCGTTCCGGGCGGCCGGCGTCGAACGGGTCACGACCTTCGAGGTCAACGACATCGTGGCCGCGTCCGAACTGGTCCGGGGCGACCTCGGCGTCTGCATCATGCCGCCGAGCATCGCCCATCGCTTCCCTGACCTGGCCGCCTACCGCTTCACCCGCCACGCACCGAGCTGGAAGGTGATGGTGGTACGGCCGCCCGGCGAGCCGCCGGCCGCGGTCGCGGCTCTGCTGCGGCACATGACCTGACCCGACGCCCCGACGCCCCGACGCCCCGGCACCCCGCGCCCCGACCGCCGCCACGCCGTGCGGGCCGACGGCACGGGCACGGCACGCCCGGGACGCCGGCGTCGGCTGCACACGGCACCGGCCCCCTCACCGCGGGCTTCGCCACCGCCCGCGCCGGACGACAGCGCCTCCCGCGCACCTCACCCGGGGCACCTCGCAGCGGGCTTCGACGCCGCAAGGTGGCCCGGTGTCCGGAACCGTCAGAAGCCGTCCGCGTCGGGGATCACGTGCATCGCGGCCTCCTCCGCCGACGCCCCGGCGCCGTCCAGGCCGCGGTCGGAGGCGAACAGGTCGGTCTCGGTGTTCTCGTGGGCGCCCTCGTCCGGTGCGACGAGCCGTCCGGCGCGGCCGTCGCCGACCTCGTCGTCGAGGAGTTCGCCGTCCGTGTCCCAGGCGTCGCCGATGTCGTCGCCCTCCGGGACGGCGAGGTCCGGCACCTCCTCGGCGAGCCGCTCGTCGAGGGTCTCCCCGCGCTGTCCCTCCGCCGCCGTGACACCCGTGTGCTCCACGGCCCAGGGCCTCTCCGGCGGCGAGTACCCCTCGTCCAGGGCCTCCTCGCCGGCCCGGTAGTCCAGGGTGTCCGACGCGTCCAGCACACCCGCGTCGTCCTGCACCTCCGAACCGTCCGGCTGGTAGACGTCGTCACCCATCGCCTCGTCGGTCATACGTGCTCCATCGTCGCTCGGGCCATCGGTTCGATCCGGCCGTCATCGCAAAGGTTAGGAGGTTCGGGCCGCGGCCCGGGGCGTTCTCGGCGACCGCCCGCCGCCACCGCACCGATGACCTGCCGTATGTCTCCCCAAAGCCCTGCTGAAGTGGGGGCTGGTGAAGCCCCGGCGGGCGCTCCCACAGGGCCGGCTCGGGCCACCGGCCGGCCCGGTCGACGGCGACGACGGCGAGGACCTCCGCCGCGGTGCGGGCGAGTTGTCACGCCGGGGCGATCAACGGCACATCACGGCGCGACGCGCTCGATCCCGCGTGAAACGGGGGCGCCGACGCGTGCGGTTGTCGTCCGTCGCGTGGCACGGGATGCTGAGGGAGCACGAAGGGAAGCGGTGCCATGGATCGTTTTCCGAATGCTGCCGACGTCGAATTCCACAGTCCTCTGGACCTCACCAGGGCCGCCGCCGCGGTACTGGACGCGGAAGGCCGTATCTCCGGGTGGAGCACCTCGGCCCAGGGTCTCCTCGGACATCCGCCGAAGGAGGTGCTCGGCCGGTCGGCCGAGCGGTTGCTGGCGACGGCCCCGGAACCCCGGCTGCCCGCTCTCTGCAAGACGTCCCGGCCCCGCAGCACGGTCCTGGACCTCCGCTGCCGGGACGGACACACCCTGCGCGCCGCTGTGACGTTCAGCCCGCTCACCCACCAGGGCGTCGCCGCGACCGTCGTGGTCGCCGCGGACCTGGCGGCCCTGCGCGGCTGGGAGGCCCAGCTGGCGATGTTGCAGGGACTGGCGACCGAATCCTCCGTAGGCCTGACGATCTTCGACACGGACCTGCGCGTCGTCTGGGGGAACACCTCCACCGATCTGGAGCTGGCCGGGGTCGCCCAGTACGTCGGCCGGCCCGCCTCGGCTCTCTTTCCCGAGGGCGAGTTCATCTCCCGCCATCACCCCCCGGACGAGGACCAGGTGATGGAGCAGGTGCTGAAGACGGGCGAACCGGTTCTCGGCATGCACTATCGCGGGCGCGCCCCCGCCGATCCGGTGCGCGAGCACGTCTGGTCCTGCTCGTACCACCGGCTGGTGGACGCCAGGGGCGAACCGCTGGGGCTGTTCGAGGAATCCCTGGACATCACCGACCGCTACCGCGCCCAGGAACGGCTGTCGCTGCTCGTACGGGCGGGAAAGCGCATCGGCGCCTCGCTGGACGTGCGGCGCACGGCCGCGGAACTGGCCGACGTGGCGGTGCCTCAGCTGGCCGACGAGGTGCTGGTGGATCTGCCGCCGGCGGTCATCGAGGGACGGCAGCCGCCGACCGGTTCCGCGCCGGGGCACAGTCTGCTGCGGATGCACGGCCGTACCCCGGAGGAGTTCCGGACCAGTCCGGTCTCCTATCCGCCGTCGTCACCGCAGGCCCTGAGCCTGGCCACCAGCCGCCCCGTCGTCGATGACGCCCCGTCGTCGGGAGAGGGGTTCCCGGCAGGCCGGGGGTGCAACCTCTTCGTCCCGCTGCTCGCCCGCGACGCGGTCCTGGGCCTCGCCACCTTCCGGCGCGGCGACAACCCCGACCCCTTCGGTCCCGAGGAGCAGACCCTTGCCGTGGAGCTGGCCGAACGGGCCGCCGTCGGCATCGACAACGCCCGCCGTTACACCAGCCAGCACGCAACTGCCCTGGTGCTGCAGCGAAGCCTGCTGCCCCAGCATCTGCCCGAGCAGAGCGCGGTCGAGGTGGCGTACCGCTACCTGCCCGCCGACAGCCGGGTGGGGGTCGGCGGGGACTGGTTCGACCTGATCCCGCTGTCCGGCGCCAGGGTGGGGCTGACCGTCGGCGACGTGGTCGGCCACGGTGTGCACGCGGCCGCGACGATGGGCCGGCTGCGCGCCACCGTACGGACCCTGGCGCTGCTGGACCTGGACCCGGCCGAGTTGCTCACCCGGCTGGACGGCCTGGTCGCACAGGACGCGGAGCCCGACGCGGCGGACGGGCTGAGCGACAAGGCGCTCGGGGTGACCTGTCTCTACGCGATCTACGACCCGGTGGGCGGCCGCTGTGTCTGGGCGAGCGCGGGTCATCCCCCGCCTATCGTGGCCGACGCCGGCGGCACGGTGGCCCTGTCCGCTCTGCCGCCGGGCCCGCCCCTGGGGCTGGACAGCCTGCCGTACGAGAACGTCGAGCTGAGCCTGTCCGACGGCAGCGTGATGGCGCTCTTCACCGACGGTGTCGTGGAGGACCGGCGCACCGACATCGACAGCGGGATCGACCGCCTCGCCCACGTGCTCACCTGGCAGCGCTGCCCGTTGGAGGAACTGTGCGACCGGGCGATGTCGACCCTGCCCCCCGGCCCCCAGGCGGACGACGCCACGCTGCTTCTCGTACGCACCCGGCGGCTCGGCACCGCCAGTGTGGCGGACCTGCGACTGCCGCCGGAGCCGGCCATGGTGGCCAACGCCCGCACGGACACCGAGCGCCAGCTGGAGACCTGGGGTCTGTCCGAACTGTCCTTCACCGCCGCGCTGGTGGTGAGCGAGCTGGTCACCAACAGCATCCGGTACGCCACCGGTCCCGTGATGCTACGGCTGATCAAGGACCGCAGCCTGCTCTGCGAGGTCTCCGACAACGCGCACACGGCACCTCACCTGCGACGCGCCCGCCGGGACGACGAGGGAGGCCGCGGCCTGTTCCTGGTCGCCCAGGTGTCCCAGCGCTGGGGCACCCGTTACACCGCGTCCGGAAAGACCATCTGGGCGGAACTGGCCATCCCCTAGCGCGCGGGCCGGGGGACCGGTGCGACCGGCCGGTGCGGCTGGTGCGGCCGGTGCGGCTGGTGCGGCTGGTGCGGACGAACAGCCACTTCAACACTCAAGTGAGTTTCGGAACATCCGACCCAACTACGCAGTGAATCTGACCTCCAGCAGTTGAACATTCATGTGATATCGGAGTACCGTAGAGGTTGAACATTGAACATTGCGGGATCTCTGCGTGAAAGGAAGCGCCCCATGAGCGCACTGCTGACTCCCACGGTGGACGTGCGACGCGGCGGCCGACGCCTGGCCAGCCGGTTGTCCTGGCTCGACTCCAGGCACTCCTTCTCCCTCGGCACCCGTCGGCCGGACCCGGCCAACACCCACCACGGCGTACTGCTGGTCCACAACGAGGATCTGGTGCAACCGGGCACCGGATTCGACACGCACCCGCACCAGGACATGGAGATCGTCACCTGGGTGCTCCAGGGCTCCCTGGCGCACCAGGACTCCAGCGGCCACTCCGGCGTGATCTACCCCGGCCTGGCCCAGCGCATGAGCGCCGGCACCGGCATCCTGCACTCGGAGAAGAACGACTCCTACCGGTCCACCGGCGGGCCCCCCACCGACCCGGTGCACTTCGTCCAGATGTGGGTCGTACCCGACGAGGCCGGCGTCACCCCGGGTTACGAGCAGCTCGAGATCGACGCCGAACTGCTGGCCGGCGGACTGGTCACAGTGGCCTCCGGCATGAACAAGCACCGGGACGCCAGCGCCATCCGGATCCGGAACCGGCACGCCGCACTGCACGCCGCACGGCTGCGTCCGGGGCAGCGGGTGACTCTCCCCGAGGCCCCCTACCTGCACCTGTTCGTCGCACGCGGTTCCGTCGACCTGGAAGGCACCGGCACCCTCGACGAGGGCGACGCGGTGCGCTTCACCGCCGCCGGCGGTCACCGGGTCAGCGCCACCACCCCCGCCGAGATCCTCGCCTGGGAGATGCACGCCACGCTGACCCTGTGACCTCACCACCGCACCCCGGGGGTTCGGTTCAGGCCCTGCGAGCCGCCAGGATGCGGTTCATACGGGCCTCCAGTTCGGCGCGCTCCTCGGCCGCGTACTCCGCCTGGGCCCGCTGGTAGCCGCGCTGCACGCGCCGCATCCGGTCCTTGGTGTCCTGTTCCACCTGGTACCGCTGCGCCTCGTGCTCCATCCGCGCGCAGGCCTGCTGCACCTGGAGTTCGTCCGCGTGCAGCCGTTGGCTCGTCTCGAAGCGCCTGCCGAGCATCTTGTCGTACGCCGTCGCGCCGCTCATGAGCTTGGCCAGGACGGGCATCGCGTCGAAGCACACGAGCAGCAGGTGCAGGACGACGGTGAGGAAGAGCGCGAACCCGTCCGACTCGGCGACCACTTTGAGGCCGTGGGCGCGGGTGAGGATGCCGTCGGTGTCCAGGGCGGCGGCCCGCTGCGCGGTCTTGGCGTCGATGGCCCGCTGGAGCTTCGGCTGGTAGGCGTTGGCGGCGCTGTCCTGCTCGGCGGACAGGTTCTGCCCCTTGGCCGTCATCTCCTTCAACTGCTTCTGGTAAGGGGCGAGTTCGCTGGCCGCGGCGGCGGTAGCCGTGCGGGCCCGCTTGCAGGTGATGGTGACGTCCCGGCCGTTGGCCGTCCAGATCCAGTACTTCGGTCCGCACAGGCGCTGCTCGGTGGCCAGCTTGTCGTCGTGCTCCCTGGACAACTCGTCGACCTGGGCCTTCAGGGTGGCGGCACGGGCGGTGCCGGACGTGATCTGGCGGGCGAGTTCGGCAGGGGAACCCACCACCTTCAGCTGGTAGCGGCCGCACTCCGCACGGTCGCTGGTGGCGGCGCCGTCGGTGGGGTTGCAGGAGACGAGCATCCCCCGGTAGTCCGCGACCGTCTGCTCGTTGCCGACGGCGATCTCCTGGCGGATCTCCTTGTCGAAGATCTGGAAGAGGATCGGTTCGGCGATGAACAGGCCGAGGAGGATCGACAGGAAGAAGCGGAGCATCAAAGTCCACTTCTTGACCGAGGTGCCGTGGGTGCTCGACACCAGCCAGCTGTCCAGTGTGAGGACCACCCAGAACCAGATCAGGGCCGCCAGGACCACGGCTATGCCCGGCAGGTCGGAGCGGAAGCTGGTGAGGGCCAGGGCCATCGAGACCGAGCCCACCAGAGCGGTGTTGAACACCAGGGCCCCGTACCGGGTGTAGCGGGGGCGGTCCTCCGGAACCCAGGCCAGCAGCCCCTCGTCGACGCCGATCAGCTTGCGCAGCCGGGCCGCCGGACCGTCGGCGAGCGCCACC
The DNA here is from genome assembly GCF_040682795.1 of Streptomyces sp. NPDC051105. Taxonomy (NCBI): domain Bacteria; kingdom Bacillati; phylum Actinomycetota; class Actinomycetes; order Kitasatosporales; family Streptomycetaceae; genus Streptomyces; species Streptomyces sp. NPDC051105. The sequence continues at coordinate 615,228 of NZ_JBFBBR010000001.1, forward strand.
GGGCGGCGCTCGGATCCGGTGTCACCGTGGCCGCCGACGGAGGCCGGGTCGGCGGGGCGGATCGGGGTGTCAGTCGACAAGGCTGGCCTCCTGGTCGGTACCGCCGAAGTCCAGTTCGGCGTCCTCGACGTCCTCGGTGTCCCGCCCGGCGGCGGCCGTGCCCTGGTCCGCGGGCCGGGAGCCGTCGTTCAACTCGCCCTGGACCTCGGCCTCCACCTCGCCGTCGCGCGAGGGCCGGCCCGGGCTGCTGGATACGTTCCCGACGCTGTTGATGAGGGTGCCAGGGTCGTACCCGGTGCTGTCGAACAGCCCTCGGGCGATGCCCTGTTTGTACAGGTCGGCGCGGACCGCCAGCTGCTGCTGGGCCCACTCGCGCTCGTCGCGCTCCCACCGCTGGGCGTCCGCGCGGCCCTCCTCGTGCTTGAGTTGCTGGTCCTTGTGCTCCAGGTTCCAGCGACGGGCGTCCTCGGCGCGCTGGGCGGCGGCGTCCTCGCGCTGGTCCACCCGGTTGAGCTGCCGCTGTGTGTCGGCGCGTTCGATGCGCCAGCGCTCCTCCTCCCGCCGCACGGCCTGCCGCCGCATGTCGTACTCGCGGTCCTCGCGGGTCCATTCCTCCGAGCGCCCGAGCCGGTCCCGCTCGGCCTCGTGCAGGCGCCTGGAGAGTTCGTCGGCGCTGATCTCACCGCTGCGGAAGGCCAGGTAGGCCGCGCCGAGCGGGTCGGTGCCGAGCAGATTGATGTCCTCCTGGATCTCCGCGCGGGTCGAACGGTTGCGCTGAGCACGGAGCGTGAGGTCGTGCTCCTGCTCCTCGGACTCCGAGGACCGCCTGAACCGGCTGATCAGCGAGTCCCGCCGCTGCCGGTTCTCCTCCTCCATCATCGCCAGCGCGTGCGCGTTGCGCGCCTCCCGCTCGGCCTTCAGCGAGCGCAGCTCCTCCTGCTTCAGAGCCAGCTCCGCGCCCAGGATCTCCCGCCGCAGGGCGGCCTCCTGGACCAGGTCGGCGTGCTCCATCTCGGTGAGGTGCGCGGCCTGTTCCTCCGGTGTACGGACCTCCACCTGCCCGCAGCGCACCTTGAGGCCGGACACCTCGGCCGGCCGCATCTCGTGGTAGGCGGTCAGCCGGGCGTCGATGCGGCTGCGCACCGACGCGGACTCCACGATCGGCAGGTCGCTGCCGTCCTCGGTGAGCCCGGGCACCGCGAGCAACTGCGCGAGCAGCAGCGCCTCCACCTCCGTGACGCCGTCCCGCACGACCGCGCACGGGTCGACGACGTTGCTGAAGTACGTCACCCGTACGGTGAACTCGCCCGCCTGCGCGGAGGGGATCCGGGTCTCCACGACCACGGGCACCTCGGCCCGCTGGTCGACGACCGTGACCGAGCTGGCCGAGACCACCAGCGGGTCGTCCGCGCGCAGCTGTCCGTGGTCCGCCACGTACTCCTCGCCGACCCTGAACACCCGTACCTGGTGGGCGGCGATCCTGGGCAGGTCGTCCTCCGTGCGCCGGGCTCGCTTCTTCAGGATGCCGCCGCGCTTCTCCGGCCGTCCGTACTCCCGCTGCTCGACGAGCGGATAATTCTCAGCCATGAGTGTCAGTCCTCCGTGCTCAGTACAGCGGTAAGGAAGAGGTCGATCAGTTCTTCGTCCGGCTCCACGGGCGGTACGGCCGCCTGCCGCAGGGCCGTGGGCAGTCCGGGCCGCTCGCCCGGCGCCAGTGCCGCGCCGACGGCCCGGCCGAAACGCTCGGCCACCGTCTTCGGCTCCTGCGACACGGCGGGGAGCTGGCGCAGGGTGGCGTACAGGCCGCGCAACGCCAGTCGCCGGCGGGGCAGGTTCTCCAGGACGCCCGCCCACAGCTGGCCGAGCCGGTCCGTCTGGCGCGGGTCGTTCTGCAGCAGCGTGGCGCACACCAGCCGGCCGGTGCGGGCGTCCCGCGCCCGCAGGACCGTGAGCACACCGTCGAGGGTGTGGTCGTTGAGCCGCCCGGTGCGGGTCTCGCGCTCGACACGCAGCCGGTAGGCGAGCGGCCGGAACACCGCACCGGTGTCCTCGCCGCACTCGGCGAGCACCGCGACCAGCCCGGCCAGCGCGTAGGCCGCCTCCATGGGCCGGCCGTCACGCCGCGCCATCAACTGGAGCAGGCCGTGCACGGCGTCCGTGGGGAAGCGCACGCCGAGCGCCCCGCTGAATGCCGCCGTGGCCGTGGACCGCAGCGCCGGACTGATCGAGCGGGCCCAGCCGCGGGCGACACCGAGGGCGGTGGCGGCGAGGTTCTCCTCCAGGCACATGCACTGGAGCACCAGGTTCGCGGTGGACTGTCCGGAGCGGCCGGCCGCTCCGGCCGCCCACGAGTGGAGGTAGTTGTCGGCCACCTCGTCGAAGGCGGGCCGGGCGAGCAGGGCGAGGCCCTGGGCCACGGACAGCTGGAGGGCGAGACTCGGCTGGTCGGACACGAGTTCCGTCAGCCAGTCCCGGACGCCGTCCCAGAACAGCGTGGAGCGCCTGGTCCACAGCTCCTCCAGCACCCACTGCCGGTACTGGGGCTGCGGAAAGACCAGCGCGGTGCGGGTGAGCGCGCCGTCCTTGCGCTCTTCCACGGTGATCAGGGCGTTACGGGTCAACGACTGCCGCCGGTCCACGGCGCGGCGCACCGCCTCGGCCCGGTCCTCCTCGGTGAACGGCGGCGGAAAAGCCGGCTCCAGCCAGTGCTCCAGCCGCTTCTGGCAGGTCTCGACCTCGCGGTAGCCCGCACCGGTGACGAAGGCCAGCGTGGTCAGCTCGGCCCACTCCTGCGGCGTACGGTCCACCTCGAACCAGCCGCGCACCGGCTGGGCCGCGCTGCTGCCGTACTCCTGCCAGACCTCAGCCGGCCGCGCACCGCCCGCGATCCGCTCGGCGGCCGCGGTGACCTCGGTGATCCTGCACCCGCCGGGCATCAGGCCGACGGCCCGCCGCACGGTGTCCCCGTCGCACCCCGCGTTCGCCAGCCTGGCCCGCAGCACGGCCGCGAGGTCGGGCAGCGCCCAGGGCACGTACCGTACGGACTCGACCCGGGCGGCCGGGTGGACGGTGGTGACGACCAGGTGCGCGCCGTGCTCCCGCACGGTGTCCCTGACCCGCCGCCAGTCGAAGTCGGCCGTCGCGGACGTCTCCTCGCCCATCCAGTCGAGCAGGACATAGCCGACGCCCCGCTCGAAGGCGACCCGACCACCGGCCAGGTCGTCCAGACTGCGCCCCGGGGAGAGCACCACATGGTCCGACCCTTCGGCCACGGCGTCCACGAGCGCCACCGCCCCGGAGCGTTTGCCCGTGCTGGGCGGGCCGACGAGGACCACGACCCCGGTCTCCTCCAGGGCCTGGCGGGCCTCCCCGAAGCAGTCGGGCTTCACATACGACCCGATGAGCGCTTCCGCTTCGCCCGCGTCCAGGCGGCCGACGGCACGGCGGCGAGCGTTGCCGGAGTCGGCGGCGCCGACGCCGAAGAGGGCGCCGGAGGCATCGAGGGCTCCGTAGAAGTACTGGTTGACGTTGTTCTGGTGAACCTGGCCGGGACGGCTCTTGGACGTGGGCCGGTGGCCGGCCTCGCCCTCCGGGGCCGCCTCCTGCTTCGCCGGTTCCGCCTCCGGCTCCGGCTCGGAGTGCGGTTCCGGTTCCGGGTCCAGGTCCGGTTCCGGTTCCGGTCCGCCCGAAGGCGCGGACTCAGGGGCGTCCTGGGACATCTGCTCGCTCGGCTCACTCGGCTCACTCGGCTCGCTCGGCGAGCCCTCTTCGCACGGTTCCTCGTTCATCCTCAGCCGTCACTCAAGGTCACTTGGAGATCCCAAAGACGGCCCCCTGAGCATGGATGGTTCCGGTGTAGACCTGAACCACCGTGTCTCCGGGAGCAGTTGGCGCATCCGGGGGGCGCGCGCCGACAGCTTCACCACCCCCCGCGCTCACCGCCTCCGCGGCAGGGGCCGTCCCCTCCGCTTCCGAACCGGCAGCCGTCCCCTCCGCTCCCGAACCGGCAGCCGTCCCCTCCGCTCCCGAACCGGCAGCCGCCCCAGCCGCTCCCGAACCGGCAGTCGCCCCAGCCGCTCCCGAACCGGCAGCCGCCCCGAGGTCGAGGGTGCCCGCGTCGTACCCGGGCACCCAGATCCAGGCCCGCCCGCTGTGCTCCTTCTCCACGACCCGCACCTCGCGGAACTCCTCCGTCCGGATGGTCGTGAACGCCTGGGCGATCACCTCGTTGAAGACGGTCGGCGACACCGCGACGGCGAGACAGGCATCCGGCGCGGCCGCGAGGGCCGCCTTCAGCACCGCGCTGTCGAGCATCCGTCCGACCTCCACGGGCGCGCGGCCGACGAAGCCGATCGGGCCGGGCGAGGCCGTACCGAAGTGCACGGCGGCCCGCAGCCGCAGCCACGACTCCCGCTTGCGTCCGTGGTTGAAGAGGCGCAGCCCGGCGTCGAGCCGGCGCATGAACGGGTCGACGAGGTCGGGCTCGGACGCCCCCTCCGGGAGCACCGCGAACACCGAGTCGCCGCCCTCCTGGAGCTTCCAGCGCTCCCAGTCCAGGCCGACCGCCGCGGCCGAGTCGGCCAACAGCCGCTCGATGGCCTCCTGCAGCTGCCGCTGGGTCACGGCGTCGACGCCGCCGTACCCTTTCGCGTCGACCGCCAGCAGCGGTCGGCGCCAGAACGTTTGCATGATCGGAATCCCCGCTCACTCAGTGACAGCGCACCCATGCCTCGACGGACCATGAGCAGTGAGGGGCGCGCTACGGTACAGGCCGACGTCCGCTCCCCCACAGGCGGACGCCGGTAGGCCAGTGGTACACGCCCCGCGCGTCGCGAACCCCGTCGAAATACGGGATGCGGAAAGTTACGGGAACTTACAGCGGAAGTCCCAAGTTGTGGCTGGGTTCGGAAGGTGGGAGCAGCCCAGGATCCTGGGCCCGGCTCCGCCCCGAACCCGGTCCGCTCACCCCTCGGGCGCCAGGTCCCCCAGGTCCCTGAGCCGTGGCAGGTCACGTATGACGGTCGCGGCGTAACCGGTCGTCAGCAGGCCCTCCGCGCGCAGTTCGCGCAGCGCCTTCTGGACGGTCGTCTCGGCGGCGCCGGTGAGCGCGGCCAGTTCGGGCTGGGTCAGGCGGCAGCCGAGGACCGTACCGCCCTCGCCGGGACGTCCGTACCGGGTGGCCAGCTCCACCAGGAGCCGGGCGAGGCGCACCTTGACCGGGTAGCCCCGGAACTCCAGGCGCCTGCGGTTGGCCCAGCGCAGCCGGTCGGCGACGATGCCGGTCAGCACCAGGTGCACGTCGGGGCGCCGGGCCAGCAAGGCGTGCAGCACGTCCGGCGGCATCACCCGCACGGTCACCGCGCCGCAGGCCGTCACCGTGGCCGAGCGCGGCGCGCCGTCCATGGCCGCCATCTCCCCGACGCTGTCGCCACCGACCCGGACGGCGAGCAGGGTCTCCTCGCCGTTCTCCACCCGCGCGGTCACCTTGGCGAACCCGGAGAGCAGGAGCAGCACATGGCGGTCGCCGTCGCCCTCGCGCAGCATCGCCTCCCCCACCTCGAACCGCGTGGCCGCACCCATGTCGAGCAGTTCCGCACGGGCGTCCGGGGACACCGCCCCGAGCAGGCTCCGCACAGGCCACTCTCCCGAGCCGAGTGCCATACGAGGCTCACCCCCGAGGTCTTCCGCACGGTCAACGGACAAGCGTCACAGTCAGGTTCACCCGCCGGCCCGGAGGTGTGACGGGGTGTGCCTCCAGGACGCCCGTCCGCCCTGACCGGCCCGGCACCGCGGGCGGCGACTATTCGGAGTCAGGGTGCATCTGTACCCACCGGCCGCCGATGAACTTCATCTCCACACCGGAGTACGGCTGGGGCGGCGGAACCGGTCGCTTGCCCAGGTGCGGCGGCTTCGGCGGCTTCGGACGGCCGCCGGGCTGTGTCTTCACAGCGACCGGCTTCTTTTTGGCGTCGCGCTTCCGCAACGCCTCGATCCTTTTGAGGAGTTCGGCGCGGCTGATGTCCTTCGGCGCCCGGGTGAGACGGGTCGGAGCCGCCGCCGGACGGGCCGACGGACGGGACGGCGGGCGGGACGGCGGGCGGTCCGTGGTCGTCCGGCAGGCGCGGTGCACCGGCTGTCCGTCCGTGGCGAAGACGAGCTTCTTCGTGGCCACCGGCTGTCGGCACACGACACACCGCTTGAGCGCGGGCTTGGACCTGAAAGCGTCGGACACGATCCCCCCGGACAGTGCTGTTCTGCTGGGACAGCAGCATAAGCACGCCGAAGACACCGTGGGAGAGTTCGGGCGAAAACCGCTGTCCCGTCACGAACGCGACGAGGACGACGGCGACTACGACCGCACCCGGCCGGCGGCCCAGGACCCGCCGATCTCCGCGGATCCCTTCCCGGGACGGAACGGCGGCTGTCCCCCTCCGGGTCCGGGTGGTGCCCCGCACGCGGTCCCGTACGAGGGGGCGGAGGCCGTTGCCGGCCCGTGGGTCCTGGTCATGGCCGGTTCTCCCGCCGGGCACGCTCGTCGCCCTCGCGGTAGAGCACCAGGTGCTCGTGGTACAGGACACCGTCGCGGACGTCACCGGTGGCGGTGAAGCCGGTGTCGTCGGCGTAGTCGAGGTGGTCGCCGGCGACGGTGTAGCTGCCCGGTGTAGGCGCTCGGGCGGTTGCCGCGGGCTTCGTCGTAGCGGCCGTTCGGGAGCAGTTCCTGGCGGATGAATCCGTCGGCGGTCACCCACATGCCGACGTACGGATGCGGGTCGCGGGGCGTGTCGTCGCTGGCCATGCTTCCACGATCGGCCCGGCGGGGTGCCGACCAGGCCGCCGTCTCCCCAGGTGAGGGCTTCCTGGGTGCCGCGCACCCAGCATCGCGAGCCGGGCGGATCGTGGGTGCCGGCCACCTAGGGACAGAGCGGCCTGGTTCCGGCACCGCCGGGCCACGAACCTGATGGTCAGGCGGCTGCCGTAGCCGCCGGACACTCGTTTCGAGGAGGCGGGCTACGTCATGAAGCTCGGCTGACCTGCCCCGCCCCACCCCTTCGCCATAGCGCATACCGAAAGAAGGCCCCTCATGAACGTCAACGGCACCACCAGCGCCGCCGTACTCGAAGAGCTTGCCTGCCCGGGTTCTACCCGGAGTGCGGGAAGGAGCAGTTCGCCGGTGCCGACGCCGAAGTGGATGCGCGGGACGCCGTATCCGGCGACGGCGTCGAAGACCTTCGCGGCCAGGGCTGCAGTGCCCGCCCGTGTCGGCCGGTTCCGCCGTCAGCCCGCGGCGGCGGTGAGCGCTCCGAGGGCACTGGCCTGGGTCCGCCAGTCGGTCTGGTTGGGGCTGGTACCGGCCCAGCGCTCGCCCAGGGCGTTGAGGGAGGTGCGGTCCTGCGCCCACATGGTGTCCGCCTGCTTCTGGACGTAACTCCGGTACGTGGCGGCGCCGGTGGCGGTCGCCAGGTCGGCGAGGTTCCGCATGAAGATGCCCTTGAACTGCTTCTGGTTGTCGTCGCAGGACGCCGAGCCGACGTCGCAGGACTCGGTGAGCACTCCGCCGGAGGTCAGCGCCGGGCTGCTGATCGCGGCATCGGCGAGGGTCCGCGCGGTGGTGAGCAGCGCGCTGTCGCCGGTCGACTTCCACAGTTCGGTGAAGCCGCCGATGGCCAGCCCCTGGTTGTAACTCCACACGGTGGAGCCGTTGTTGGCGCAGGACGAGGTCAGGCCGTCGTTCACCAGCCCCGAGGAGCCGATCATCCCACTGGCCTTGTACCAGGCGGCGGACGTCCTCGCCCGCTGGAGCCAGACGGTGTCGCCCGGGATGCGCTGGTGCAGCGCGGTGGTCAGCCACAGGTACTGCCCGTTCGTCACCGCGTTCTTGTAGGTCCGCTCACGGTCCCACCACACGCCGCCGCCACAGGTGCCGGTGTCCCAGTACTGCTGGACGTAGTTCGCGATGGTCACGGCCTCGTTGAGATACCGGGAGTCGCGGGTGTAGTCGTACGCGTCGATCCAGGCGATCGCCCACCAGCCTGAGTCGTCGATGGAACGGCTGATGAAGTCGCCCTCGATCGCGTCCGAACTGCGCGTCCCGGCCGCGAAGACGCCCTTGTTCCGGTCGAAGGTGCGCGCGATGACCCAGTCGTAGTCGTGCGTGCCGGTGGTCCTCGCGAAGTCGATGACGGAGGTGAGCGTGGCGGCCGAGTTCCACCAACTGCTCGGCCACCAGCCGTTGTAGGGGTCGTACGACGTCATCAGCGCGTCCGCCGCCGCGCGCGCCCTGGTCGGCGCGGGCCTGACCCAGGCCGTGCAGCTGCCCTCGTTGTGGCTCGCCTCCCGGCCGCAGGCGCGGACCGCGCCGCCGTAGAGCAGTCCGCGCGGGTCGCGGGTGGCGTACATCGCGGTACGGGTGCCGGTGGCTCCGGAGGGTGTGGCGGTACGGCCGAGGGAGGAACCGTCGGGCCAGCTGGAGCCGCCGTCCCAGGAACGGTCCAGCCAGATCTCGTCACCGGCGCCACCGGTGTCGATGCTCGCCCAGGCCATGGAGTTCCGCTGGTCGACGTGGAGCCGGATGGTGCGGCCGTAGAGGGTGGTGGACGGTACCGGCTGGTCGTCGCCGGCCGCCTGGCCCGCGCTCGTACCGTCGCAGAGGGTGTCGCAGACGGTGGGATAGACCCAGTTCGTGCAGCCGACGCCTGCCGCGTCGCCGCAGGCCCGGACGAGCCCCCGGCGGTGGCCGCGGGGGTCGGTGATGTTGTACATCAGCGTCCTGGTGCCGGTCCAGGTGCCCGGGATGCTCGCCTTGCCGAGCAGTCCCTCCCAGGTGGCGCCGCCGTCCCAGGAACGGTCCAGCCACACCGAGTCCCCGGTCACGCCGGCGTCGATGCTGGCCCACGCCATGTCGTCCGCGTCGGACACGTGCAGTTCCAGGCGGCGGCCGTTGAGGTCCTTGTCCGGTACCGGGAAGGTCTCCTGCCGGGCCTGCGAGGGGTCGAGCCTGTCACAGGCCAGGACACAGACCTGGGTGGCGGCGGACGCGGGCGTCGCGGCCGGCACCAGGGCGGCGAACGCGAGCGCGGCCGCCAGGAGGAAGCCGAGAAGGCGTGGTGTGACAACGATGTCTGAGCTGCGTGAGGACACCCGGGACTCGCCTCGATTTCACGATGGGGGACGACGGTCGGCGCGCGTGGCGGTGGCCGGGAGCTCTTGTCGAGCCGGGCCGAATCGAGCACTGGTCCATACCTGTCTGCGAGGCAGTGAACCGGCTTGGCGGAGCCCTGTCAATGCCGTAAGTGCGCCCCGTTCCAAGGGAGTCGAGAGGCGGCCGTGACGGGTTGACACCCGGTTTTCGGGCGCCCATCATCGGTGGAACTTCGGCGAGGCTCCTCGCGCATCCAGCGGTCGCAACAGGCACCAGGCTTCGTGCGGCACCGTTTTGAATCGTTTCAGAACATCCACTCCCTCAGGCATTCCCACTCAGGAGGTCTCCATGCGCCGTCGCTCACCACTGAGCAGACCGCCGGGCCGGCGTCACCTGCTCGGCCTCGCCGTCCTCGCGTCCACCGCGCTCGCCGCCGGCCCGGCCCCCTCCACCGACGCCGTGCCGATGTCCGCGACGGCCACCCCGACGGGCGTCCGGGCGGCGGCGGTCGACCCCCTGAACTACTCGCCGACCTCACGCACCCTCAAGCCGACCACCGTCTATCGCACGTCCGGCAGCGTCGCGAACCCGCAGAACGTCCTGAGCGGACAGCCGACCCGGATCTCCGGCTCGCAGTCGGCCATCACCCTCGACTTCGACGAAGAGGTCGGCGGCCTGACAACGTTATCCTTCGGGGGTGTGAGCGACGGCGGCCAACGGGTCGGTCTGGCCTTCAGCGAGTCGTCCCTGTACGTGGGCAACAACAGCGACCGCAGCAGCGGCCGTGACGGTGAGGACGGCGCCCTCCACGCCACCGCCTCCGCCAACGGCACCTACACGGTCCCCGCTGCTCAACTTCGAGGCGGCTTCCGCTATTTGACCGTCTTCCTGGACACCTCCGGCTGGGTGGACCTCAAGGGCGTCAGCCTCGGCTTCACCGCGGCGCCCGGGAAATCGAACCCGGCCGACTACGCCAACTACTTCCACTCCAGCGACGACCTCCTCAACCGCATCTGGTACGCCGGCGCGTACACGGTCCAGCTCAACACGATCGCCTCCAACCAGGGCCGCGCCTGGCCCCCGCCGGGCTCGGCGTGGGACAACGGCGCGACCGTCGGCGTGGGTGACTCCGTGCTGGTCGACGGCGCCAAGCGCGACCGTACGGTGTGGCCGGGCGACATGGGCATCGCCGTCCCCACGCAGTACGCGTACTCCGGTGACCTCACCTCGACCCGCAACGCCCTCACGACGATGTACGACGCGCAGTCGGCGGCGGGTGAAATCCCCTGGTCGGGGCCGCCGTTCAACCTCACCGGCTCGGACACGTACCACACCTGGACGCTGCTGGGCACGTCGACGTACTACACCTACAGCGCCGACCGGGCGTGGCTGGACTCCGAATGGGCCGGATACAAGCGCGGGATGGCCTTCATCATCAACAAGATCGACGGCAACAACCTGCTCGACGTGACCCGCACCCAGGACTGGGCCCGGTTCGGCCAGGGCGGTGAGAACATCTCCGCCAACGCACTGCTGTACGCCGCGCTCAGGGGCGGCGCGACTCTGGCCACGGCCGAGGGCGACAGCGCGCTCGCCACGAGCTGGACCGGCAGGGCGGACGCGATCAGGGCCGCGGCCAACTCCCGCCTGTGGGACGCCTCGAAGGGCATGTACAAGGACAACCCCACCAGCGGTCTGTACCCGCAGGACGGCAACTCCCTCGCGGTCTGGTACGGGTTGACCGACTCCGCGGCCAAGTCGCGGAGCGTCGTCGCGGGGCTCGGGAAGAACTGGGGCGCGTACGGCCCCACCACGCCCGAATGGGGCGGCAACGTCTCGCCCTTCGCGGGCGGCATGGAGCTCAACGCCCGCTTCACGGCGAACGACGACTACACCGCCCTGGACCAGATCCGCCGCACCTGGGGTCACATGCTGACCACCGACATCGGCACCAGGAGCACCTTCTGGGAGGGCGTCAAGGCCGACGGCGGTCTCGCCTACGGCGGTGCGTTCATGAGCCTGGCCCACGGCTGGTCGTCCGCGCCCACCTCCACGCTCACCTTCGACGTGCTCGGCACCGCACCCGAGTCGGCGACCGGCGCCTACCGCTTCGTCCCGCACCCCGGCGACCTGACCAGTGCCGAGGGGCGCATCACCCTGCCCCAGGGCGCCGTCGAGGCGTCCTGGTCCCGCGACCCCGCCGCCGGCACCTACTCGGCGCACCTGACCAGCCCGGCCGGCACCACCGGCCGTATCGGCGTCCCGAAGGCCGGCGGCGGCGACATCACGGTGTCCGTGAACGGCACCGTCGTCTGGAGCAACGGAAACTTCACCCCCGCCACCGGCATCACCGGCGCGAGCCAGGACGACACCTACGTCCACCTCACCGGTGTCGCCCCGGGCGGCTACACCGTGACCGCCACCGGCCTCGGCAACCCGGCGGCCCCCGCCGACCCGGCCACCACCGGTGCACTGCGCGCGGGCTACACCCGGTGCGCGGGCGAGGGCGCCACCTGCTCCTTCAGCGGCACCCGCTCGGTGGCCTACGGGGCCGGGACGTACACGTACAAGACGGTGACCGACAGCACCGCCTGCACCAACGACTCCTTCCGCGGCGACCCGGCGCCGAACCTCGTCAAGTCCTGCTACGTCGCCGACGCGGGCGGCCCGCCGGGATACACCGCCTGCGTGGCCGAGGGCGGCACCTGCGCCGTGCCCGGCTACAACCGTGACGTCGTCTACGGCGGCAACGGCAACTTCGTCCACCAGGTCACCAACGGCTCCATCACCTGCTCCAACGCCCACTTCGGTGACCCGATCGACGGCGTCGCCAAGTCCTGCTATCTGCCGCCCGCCGGAGCACCGGCCGGCGGCTGGACCAAGTGCGCGGACCAGAACGGGACGTGCGCGGCCGCCGCCGGACAGCCGGTGATGTACGGCGCGTTCGGAGCGTTCACCACGCTCAAGGCCACCGGCGACACCCCGTGCACCGACGCCGCGTTCGGCGACCCGATCCCCGGCGAGTCGAAAGCCTGCTACACCGCCACCGGCGGCCCGGCCGGGTACGCCACCACCTGCTCCGCCGAAGGCGGCACGTGCGCCTTCGGCGGACAGCAGACCGTCGCCTACGGCGCACGGGGCCGCTTCCTCTACAAGTCGTTCACTGGCGGGGCCGGTTGCACGACGGCGGCGTTCGGTGCCGATCCGCTGCCCGGCGTGAGCAAGACCTGCTACCTCGCGTCCTGAGCGGCGCGACGCCTTTCGGCAGCCTCCGCCGCCCCGCGTGCTCAGGGCTGCCGGATCACGCCGGACGGGAGTCAGCCTGGCGGTCACGTTCCGTAGGTGCCGAGCGACTTGAGGAGCGTCGGAGGAGCGGTCCGGTGCCGCCGCGCACCCGGTCCCGGTGATGCGCGGGGCGCGGCGGCGCCGGGATCAGCTGCTGGGCACGGTGTCCTCGAACGTGGTGCCCGCGCCGCGGTACGCCGTCACCTTGGCGGCGACCTGGGCCGGGGTGAGGACCTGGTCCTTGACGTGCAGGACGTAGTCGACCTGTTCGTCGTAGGCCCGCGCGGTGGAGCTGGTCAGGCCGCCGAAGTCGATCAGCCACTGGTTGAAGTTGATCGACATCGGCCGCTCCGGCAGGTACGCGGCGTCATGGGTGCCGAAGAGCCGGCCGTCGACGTAGTACTTGATGTTGTTGTTGTCGATGGTCAGCACCAGGTCGTGCCAGCCGTCGTAGCTCTGCCGGCCCTCGGTGTGCTGGTTGACCGCCACCCACGGGTCGGGCTGGTAGGTCTCCCAGGACGTCGTGTAGAGGATGTTCGACGACTCACCCCAGCCGCCGTTGGGCAGGTACTCGAAGTCGTACTCGGAGTAGTCGTCCGCCATCGGGGCGGTGAGGTCGTTGATGGTGAAGAACGTCTGGACGAGGTGGTCGCCGTCCGGGCCGTACCTGGGTGCGTCGTCGAACTTGACCCGGGCCGCGTAGGTGCCGTTCTTGAACTTCCGCGCGTTGGTGACGACCTCGGTCTGCCTGGTGCTCTCGCCGGTGCCCGCGGTCGAGGTCTCCAGGTTCATGACGGAGTTGCCGCTGGAGGTGGCGAAGGTGACGTTCTCGGGCGCCCAGGTGGCGCCGGACACCCCGGGGCCGCCGGAGGTGGAACGGACGCTCCAGCCGTGCGCCGAGATCTTCGGGTCGTTGTAGGCGCTGTAGTTGAAGTCGTCGAAGAGTGTGGCACCGGTGGCCGGGGGGTCGGTCGGCGGGTCGGTGGGCGGGTCCGTCGGGTCGTTGCCGGCGGGGGCCTGGCCCCACAGAGTGGTGCCGGACAGCTGCGCGGTGACCTTGGCCCAGTCGCCGTAGGAGGTCTGGGAGGCGCCGAAGGAGTAGTCGTCGCTCTGGACCAGCGGCTGCCACGTCGACTGGTAGAAGCGCAGCTGCATGTCGCCGGTGTCGGCGCCCGGGGCGAGGGAGCCGGCGCCGGAGGTGAAGCCGATCTCCAGGTAGCGGTCGGCCGTGGCGGTCGGGTTGGCGAGCGTGCCGAAGGTGCCGGTGACGTTGGCGCAGCCCTTGACGGCCCAGGAACAGGCGAAGCGGTAGGTGGCGCTCGCCGAGTCGGCCCTGAAGTAGTAGCGGATCTTGACGCCGCTCAACGCCACGCTGGTGGTACCGGTGTTCTTCACCTTGAACCAGGGCTCGGCCTGGTCGGCGGTGGCTCCGGTGGCGCTCGTACGGTACTGGACGCTCAGCCCGTCGCCGGCCGCGCTGGCGGTGGCGGGGAGTGCGGTGAGCGCGGCGGCTCCCATGGCCACCGCGACGGCGGCGGACGCGGCCGCGCGCAGCCGGTTCTTCGCGAATCTCATCGTTGTTCCTCTCCAGAAGGTGGGGTGATTCCGGAACGGGACAGGGTCTGGGGTGGTGTCCGGGGCGGTGTCAGAGGTGGTGTCAGGGGTGGTACCGGACGCCGAGCGCGTCGAGCCGGGCCGTGTGTTCGTCGAGGCGGGACCGGAAGTCGGCCCAGTCGGTGGCGCCGCTCCAGGCCCGGTCGGCGAGGGCGCACAGCCGGGGGTAGGTGAGGTACTCGATGTGGGCGGGCATCGTGACGAACTCGGTCCACAGCTGGGCCTGGGTGCCGAGCACCCGCTCGGCCACGTCCGGCTCGGCGTCCTCGGGCACGGGGTCGTGGGCGTGGGCGGCACGCAGGTCGACGACGGTTCCGGGCTGGGCCGGCGGCTCGCTCGGGTCGCCGGACTGGGCGTAGTCGAGGTAGGTGGCCCGGTGGTACGCGCTGACCACGGGGTGGCCGCGGCGGGCGGCCGTCAGGGTGTGCGCCGAGTCGCGCCAGGTCATCACCGTGAAGTCGAGGGGCAGTTCGGCGCCGGTCTCGGCCCAGCCGACCGGGCGGCGGCCACGCCGCACGAGGAACTCGCCGATCTGTCCGAGGAACCAGCCGTGCAGGGCCTCGGCGTCCGGCAGGCCCTCGGCCACCGCCCGTTCGCGTGCGGCGGCACTGTGCGTCCACTCGGTGGTGGGGCACTCCTCGCCGCCGACGTGGATGTACGGCGAGGGAAAGACGTCCATGACCTCGTCGAGGACGTCACGGCAGAAGTCGAGGACCTCGTCGTGGACACCGAGGACGGTGTCGCACACGCCCCAGCGCGTCCAGACGTCGAGGCCGCGCTCCGGCCGGTTGCCCAGGGAGGGGTAGGCGGCGAGGGCCGCGCGGACGTGTCCGGGCATCTCGATCTCGGGCATGACGGTGACGCCGCGAGCCGCCGCGTACCGGACCAGGCCGGTGAGTTCGGCCCTCGTGTACGCCCCGCCGTGCGGGGTGCCGTCGAACTCGCCGCTGCCGGCCGGGCCCTTCTGCGACTCCGTGCGGTGGCCGCCGATCTCGGTGAGCTTGGGCCGGGCCGCGACCGGCATACGCCAGCCCTGGTCGTCGGTGAGGTGCAGATGGAACACGCTGATCTTGTGCAGGGCCAGCAGGTCGACGTACCGGCGCAGATAGGAGACGGGCTGGAAGTGGCGGGCCACGTCCAGCATCGCCCCGCGCCAGGGGTGCCGCGGGTGGTCGGTGATCTCGGAGCACGGCAGCAGCCACGGCGTGTCGGTCTGCACGGTCTCCGACAGAGCCTGTGGAGGCAGGAGTTGACGGATCGTCTGGATGCCGCGCAGCAGGCCTGTCAGGTGTGCGGCGCGCAGCAGCACGGCGTCCGGGGCGATGGTGAGGACGTATCCCTCGTCGCCCAGGGTGCCGAGGGTGGAGTCGACGGCCAGCTTCACCTGCCCGGCCGGGGACGGCCGCAGGGCCAGTCCGGTGGCGGGGGCGAGCAGGGTGCGCAGCAGCTCCGCGGCCGGTTCGGTCCCTGCGCCGATGTGCAGCGCGGTCTCGGCGTCGAGCGTGAAGTATCCCGGCCGCAGCACGGCCATGGCCGGGCGGGGGACAAGGGTGAGGACGGATCGGTGGACGGGCATGGATCGTCTCCGGAAGCGTGTCGCGTGGGGGTGGGGTGTGCGGTCAGCCCTTGACCGCGCCGGCCGCGAAGCCGGCGGTGACATGGCGCTGGAGCAGCAGGAACACGACGAGTGCGGGGGCGGCGAAGAGGGTCGAGGCGGCCATGGTGGCGCCCCAGTCGGTGCCGAAGACGTTCTGGAACGAGGACAGCCACACGGGCAGGGTGCGGTGGTCCTGCTGCTTGATGATCAGGAAGTTGGCGTACGCGAACTCGTTCCAGGCGGTGATGTAGCCGAACAGCGAGGTGGCCATCAGCCCCGGTGCAAGCAGCGGGAACGCCACGTGCCGGAACGCGCCGAGCCGGGTGCAGCCGTCGACCTGGGCGGACTCCTCCAGCTCCGGCGGGATGGTGCCGATGAAGCCGCGCAGCACGATGACGGTGAAGGGCAGCGTCATCATGAAGTAGACGAGGGTCAGGCTCGGCAGCCGGTCGAGCATGTCGGTGTCCCGGGAGATGATGTACACCGGGATGATCAGTGACTCCCAGGGCGCCATCTGGGCGATGAAGACCATGAGCATGAACTGCCGGCGACCCTTCCACCGCATCCGGGCGACCGCGTAGGCGGCGCCGAGCGCGATGACGAGGGCGAGCAGGACGGCGCTGAGCGTGACGAGGACGCTGTTGCGCCAGAACAGGCCGAAGCCGGGGGCGCCGACCGCGGTGCGGAAGTGGTCGAGGGTCCAGCTCTCCGGCACGATGCGGGGGTTGTCGGACTGGATGTCGCGGGTCGGGGTGAACGCGGTGGCGACCATCCAGTAAACCGGGAACAGGCAGACCACGACCGTGACGACGGCGGCGGCGTTGAGGGGCAGGCGGCGGATGCGGGGCCGGGTGGTGCTCATGCGAGCTCGTCCTCCTGGCGGAACATCTGGCGGAAGTAGAGGACCAGCACGCCCGACATCAGCATGACGGTGACCATGGAGGCCGCCGAGCCGAGGTCGTAGCGCTGGCTCGACAGGGCGGTCTGCACCGCGTACACGGGCAGGATCGTGGTGGCGTCGCCGGGCCCGCCGTTGGTCATCACCCAGATCTGCACGAACGCCTTGAACGTCCAGATCACTTCGAGCGAGAGCACCAGCAGGAAGATCGGCCGGACGATCGGGAGGGTGATCGAGCGGAAGATCCGCGGCCCGGACGCCCCGTCGAGCCGCGCGGACTCGTACAGCTCGGTGGGGACGGTGGTGAGGGCCGAGTACAGGGTGATCGCCGCGAACGGCACGGACTGCCACACGACGAGGACGACCACGATGGCGAAGGCGGCCGGGCCGTGCGCGAACCAGGGGTAGCGGTGGAAGGACCCGAACCCCAGGTCGGTCAGGACCGCGTTGACGATGCCGAACTCCGAGTGGAACAGCCACTGGAAGACGGTGGTCGCCGCGATGACGGGCATCGCCCAGGTCAGCACCAGCGCGCTGAGCACCGCGGCCCGGCCGAACCGGCCGAGCCGCTCGACCATGAGCGCGACCAGCGTGGACAGCACCATGATCAGTACGACGTTGACCGCCATGAAGAGGAAGGTGCGGCGCACCACCTCCCAGAAGCGGTCGTCGCCCAGCAGCGTCCCGTAGTTCCGGAATCCGACGAACCGCGCGTGGCCCACGATGAGCTGGCGCAGACCGAAGTCCTGGAGCGAGATCACCACGGCGCGGACCAGGGGGTAGACGAGCAGGTAGAGCGTGCCGAGGACGGCGGGCGCGATCAGGAGGTACGGCCAGATCCCGCGGCCGACGGCCGTCGACGGGCGCCGCCTGCCCGCGGTGGTGGACCGCCGGGGTGGCCGGGTGGTGAGTGGGGGGCGGGACGCGGTCTGCTCTCGGACTGCCGGCACGGCACTCCACCTTCCCGTGCGTCGACGACGGTTCAGGAGCCGGAGTTCATCGCCGTGGTGATGGCCTCGGACGCCGTGGTGGCCGCCTTGCGCACATCGCCTCCGGTGAGCACGGCCGTCATGTAGTCCTTGATCGGGTTCTTGGCCTCGACCGCGGCCCAGCCGGGCGTGTTGGGCGTGGCGTGGCCCTCGGCCGCGCCGACCGCCATGGCCGCGGCGCCCGGGTCGGAGGCGACCGCGGAGGCCAGGGTGGTCTTGTTCGGTACGTAGCTCATGGCGAGGGCGAGCTTCTTCTGCCAGGTGTCGCCGGTGAGTTCCCTGATGAAGGTGTAGGCCGCGTCCTGCTTGGTGGAGGCCGTGGGGATGACGAAGTCGGAGCCACCGGTGAAGACCGCGCCGGGTGTGCCGGCGGTCTTGCCCGGGATCGGGAAGAAGCCGAGCTTGCCCTTGAGCGCGGGGTTGTTCTGGATGACGACGTTGGCGCCGCCGGGCGTCGAGACGACCTGGGCGACCTTCCCCTTGGCCATGACGTCCGCCTGCGGGGGGTTCGCCTCGTCGGCGTCCTTGGGGCCCTGGCCGAGGGCCTGGAGCTTCCTGTAGAACTCCATTCCGCGGATCGCCTCGGGGGTGTCCAGGCTGCCCTTCCACTTGCCGCCGGACTCGGTGGCGAGTTCGCCGCCCTCGTCCCAGACGAAGCCGGAGAGGGTGTACCAGTTCTGGCCGGGCAGGTAGATGCCCTGCGTACCACCGGTGTTGAGCTTCTCGGTGGCGGCGATCCACTGGTCGCGGGTCTTGATCGCGGTGGCGTCGACGCCCGCCTTCTTGAAGAGGTCGGTGCGGTAGATGACGACGCGGTTGGCCGCGTAGTAGGGGATCCCGTACTGCTTGCCCTCGTAGGAGCCCGGCTCGGCGAGGCCCTTGAGCCAGTTCTGCCCGCCGAGTTCGCCGACCTTGTCGCTGAGGTCGAGCAGCCCACCGCTCTGCGCGAACTGGGCGACCTGGGTGTTGCCGGTCTCGATGACGTCCGGCGCGTCGTTGCTGGCGAGGGCCGCCGTGACCTTCTCGCCGATCCCGTCCCACTCCTGGATCTGCACCTTGACCCTGATGTCGGGGTGGGCGGCCTCGAAGCCCTTGACGAAGTCGCTCTGGAACCGGGCCGAGACGCTGTCGCGCATCAGCCACACGTCGATGGTGGTGCTCGTGCCGGAGCCGTCACCGGAGGCATCGGAGGAGCTACTGCAGGCACTGAGCCCGGCCGTCATCAGGATCGCGGACACACCGGCAAACAAGCGGAGCTTCACGGTTCACCTCTGGAGGACATGACCTGACCACCTGACCAGTGAAGTCCACTGGACAGCTCACCTCTTGATGTGGGGACGAAGGTGGCATAGACCAATCGAGGCGTCAACCCCCCGTGCACCAACGGCCTTTGACGCCCAGTCCAGCAGATATCCGGATGGCCATCCCCCAGTGGCCGTTACACTTCCCAGGTCAAGAGGACGGTTGCAGGCGGCCACTGGTCAACTGGTCAAGTGGACTTCCGGGCAAGAGGGAGTGCGACATGAGGGTCGACGAACCGGGTGCGGTGCTCAAACGGGAGCGAGTGCGCGACTTCCTCCTCGACCTGGTCGAGTCACAACGCCCGGGAGACGCCATCCCCTCCGAGCGCGCCCTCTGCGCCCGCCTCGGCGTGTCCCGTCCGACCCTGCGCGCCGCGGCCGACGAACTGGTCGCCGCGGGGCTGCTGGTCCGGGAACACGGACGCGGCATGTTCGTGGCCCCCGAGAAGATCACCCAGGAACTCGTCTCCGGGCAGCAGGCCATGACCGTGCCCCGGGCCGCCGGAACCTGGTCGAGCCGGCTGCTGGAGTTCACCACCATCCCGGCGGGCGCGCGCGTGGGCCGCAGGCTGCGCATCTCCCCCGCCGCCGACATCGTGTACGTGGCACGGCTGCGCCTGGTCGACGGCGCCCCGATGGCCATCGAGCACCTGCACATCAAGGCCGACCTGGTCCCCGCCCTGTCCGCCGGGGAACTGGAGGCCGGCGACCTGTACGAGCACCTGCGCGAACAGCACGACGTGCACGTCCAGGAGGCGGTACAGGCGATCGAGCCGACCGTCGTCACCCGGGCCGAGGCCGAACTGCTCGACGTGCCCGAACTGTCCCCGGCACTGCTCTTCGAGCGGCTCACCTCGGACACCACGGGACAGCCCATCGAGTACGTCCACTCGATCTACCGCGGAGACCGCTACCGCATCGTCTCCCGGCTCACCCTCGGCCCCTCGACCACGGTGCCGTCGGCCGGCGTCGGACACCACCCCGGCATCCCGCCGGGCGGCTTCGCACCCGGCGACACCATCACGTCCTCCACACACGGCGACATCCAGTCGGCACCGTGAGCCACGGCGGTGCCCCGATGCGAGCAGGGCGGGGAGAACAGCCCGGGACTGTTCTCCCCGCCCTGCGGTGACGAATCTCAGACAGCCTGGGCGGTGGGCAGGAGGGTGATCTCGGTGAGGTTGACGTGGCGCGGGACGGCGGCCATGAAGCGGATCGGACACCCGGCGGAGCGTCGGTGTCAGGCGGCGTCGTCGTGCGCGGTGGCCGCGGACTTCTCGCGCCACGGAGCGAGGTCGTCCTGCACCTGCTGGTACTTGACGTCGAGCCGCTCCAGCGTGTCGCGCCCCAGGTAGAGATGCGTGGGCAGCTTGTCGGCGGCGGCCACCTCGACGATCAGGGCGGCGCCCTTGACGGGGTCGCCGAGCTGCGCGTGGTTGGCCTGGTCGATCCAGTCGAGCGTCACGTGCGCGGGGGTGCCGTCGTAGTCGCTGATGCGGTTCCCGGCGACCGACAGGGAGCTGGCGTCCAGGAAGTCGGTGCGGAAGACGCCCGGCTCGACGACCATCGACTGGATACCGAACGGCGCCATTTCGGCGGAGAGCGCTTCGCTGATGCCGGCGACGGCGAACTTCGAGGCGCTGTACAGGCTGACGCCCGGCTCGCCCTCGAAACCGGAGCGGGACCCGATGTGCACCAGCCGGCCCGAGCCCTGCTTGCGCATCACGGGAAGCACGGCGCGGGTGACGTTGATGAGACCGAAGACGTTGAGGTCGAACAGCGACCGGGCCTCCGTGTCGGAGATCTCCTCCAGCGCGCCGAGCAGGCCGCGGCCGGCGTTGTTCACCAGGACGTCGATACCACCGAACCGCTCCACGGCGGCCTCGACCGCGCGCGGAATGCTGTCGTTGTCCGTGACGTCCAGGGCGACCGCGAAGACCTTGCCGGAACGTTCCTCCTCATCACTCGCGACCGGCATTCGGGACTTCAAGGACAGCTTCTTCCCGCACCACCAGGACTCGAGCAGACGCGGCAGGAAGTCGAGCCTTCGATGCATGCCGGACTCCGGTTGGGGTACCCGACACGATTCGGGCTTGAACAGAGGAGAGACATGCTTGAACAGAGGAGGGACATGGACGACGTCGCCGCCTCCGGCAGGGAAGGCGATCCCCTGTCCGGGGACCAGGCGCGTCCTGGCGCCCTGCTCGACGGAACGCTGGAAAACCTGCGTGGGTCCGCCATCGCGATCGACGACGATGGCCTCATCGTCGCGGCCAACAGCGCGGCCCAGAGCCTGCTGGGTTGGGAAGCCTCAGAACTCGTCGGTCAGGACTTCCACGACCTGCTGCACCGGGACAGATACGGGCACTCGGTGCCGCGCACGCGCTGCCTGATGAGGAAGGCCATCCTCACGGGGGACACCAGACATGGCGACGCCGAGTGGTTCGCCTGCGGGGACGGCACTCTCGTCCAGTTGTCCTGGCTGGTCACGCCCTACTCACCCGATCCGGGCGGGACAGGTTCGCTGGCGATGCTGTACGAGCCGACGCCAGGGGACGTGCGCCACACCGACGGCGGGCACTCCTCGCCGCTGACGGAACTGGACCGCCTGTCCCTGCTGGCGGAGACGACCACGCAGCTCACCTCCACCCTGGACGCGGACGAGGCGCTGCATCGGCTGGCGGCCCTGACCGTGCCCCGGCTCGCGGACTGGGCCGTGTTCGACCTGCTCACCGAACGTGACGAAGTACGACGCGTTCTCGTGATGGAGCACAAGGACGGCATTCTCGTCGAGCGGGACGACCTGGAGGGCCCGATGCCTCCCGTGCCGGCAGAGTCACCGATGCCCCTGTCACGGGCTCTGCGCGGCGCCGCCTCCTCCCTCGCCGGCCCCGCCACCTACCAAGGTCCGCCCGACTCCGGCATTGCGGTCGAGCAGCAGCGCCTGTTCAGCGCGACAGGTATGCACTCCGCCGTCATCGCACCCATTCGCGGACTGCGGGACGTACTCGGCGCCCTGACCCTGGGCCGCGCCCAGGGTCACGACGCCTTCACCCCTGCCGACCTGCCGCTGCTGGAGGACCTCACCCGCCGGGCGGGCCTGGCGCTGGACAACGCGCGCCTCTACCAGCGCCAGCGCAAGGTCGCCGAGACCATGCAACGCCACCTGCTGCCCCAGCTGCCCGTCCTGCCCGGGCTGGAGATGACCGCGCGCTACGTACCCGCTCCGGACGCCTCATCCGTGGGCGGTGACTGGTACGACGCCTTCGCTCTGGCCGCCCACGCCCACGCACTGGCCATCGGCGACGTCGTCGGACACGATCTCGACGCCGCGGCCGGCATGGCGCAGGTCCGCAACATGCTGCGCGCCTTCGCCTGGTCCCACCCCGAGGCCGCACCCAGCGCCGTCGTCACACGGCTCGACGATGCCGTGATGCACATAGCCGAGGTACCCATGGCCACCATGATCCTCGCCCGGCTCACCCTCGGGAATGACACACTGTGGCGCCTGCGCTGGACGAACGCCGGCCACCCGCCGCCCCTGCTCATCACCCACGACGGTCAGACCCGCTACCTCGACGAGGCTCACGGCATACTCCTCGGCACCGGAGTCACCAGACCTCGCCCCGACGCCGTCACCGTCCTGCCACCCCAGGCCACGCTCCTGCTCTACACCGACGGACTGGTCGAATCCCCGCACCACTCCATCGATCACGGGCTTGACCGGCTGCGCCGACACGCGGCCTCCCTCGCCCACCGCCCCCTCGACTCCTTCTGCAACTTGCTGCTGGACCAGGTCCGCCCCAGCGACAACGATGACGACGTCGCCATGATCGCGCTGCGCACGCCCCCTTCCGTAGGACCCGCCTGACCGATGATGGGACAGCCTCCTGGCCGGCAACGAGAGCCCGGGAGGAAGACCGTCCTCACCGTGATCGCCCTGTCTGGACTCTCGTCCTGCGGGACCACGGGGGGCGGGAAGGGCGGTGCGTGTGGAGGACGAGCAGCGCCAGGGCGCCGGTCGCCGCGGACCAGGTGAGGGAGAGCAGGCCGTGGGACCAGGGGATGCGCGGGGTGAGGGCTGAGCTCAGCGCCAGCTGGGTCACGCCGTACAGAGGAAGCGCGGACACGCCCGCCACGTCCATGAGCGTGTTGAAGACGGGATTCTGCAGGCCGGTGTCGACCAGGCTGAGCATGATGATGAGGAAGAAGCCCTCCAGCTCGCCGCGGACCAGAGAGCCGAGCAGAAGACCGATGCCGCCGTAGGCAAGCCCGGCGCCCGCAAGGGCCAGCGCCAGGGGTGCTGTGTGGCGTACGGGCAGGGAGATCCACAGCAGGATCGTGGTGTAGAAGGCCAGCAGGGCGGCGGTGAGGGCGACGGCAGCGAGTTTGGCCAGCAGCATCGGCAGCCGCGGGTAGCCGGCCAGCAACAGACGGCGGTCCACCTCCCGCGATTGGAAGGTCTCGGTGAAGGCGATGAAGCCGGCGACCATGGTGATGGCGCCCAGCGCGCTGGCCACCTGGCCGGCCTGGCCGGCCGGGACGGAGACGAGGGTGCTGATGGCGTCCAGCCGGATGCGCACCACTTGGCCGGAGGTGCACAGGCGTGCCACGGCGATCCAGACGGGGATGAACGCGACCGCCAGAACCAGGGCCAGCCGGTTGCGCAGGTGACCCAGCAGAGTGCACCGCAGCAGTTCGGTGAATGCCGTCCAGGAGAGCCTCATCGGTCGGTCTCCTCGAAGTGCAGACGCCCCTGGCGCAGGTGAGCGATCGCGTCGAAGTGGTGCAGGTCGTGCAGCAGGTGAGAGACCACGATGATCGACCGGCCCTGATCACGCAGGTCGGCGGCCAGGGTCCAGAACCGCTGATGGGCGTCCCAGTCGAAGCCCTGGTAGGGCTCGTCCAGGACCAGCAACTGCGGATCGTGCATGAGAGCGATCAGCAGGTTCAGCTTCTGTCGCGTTCCGCCGCTGAGTTCGCCGGCCTGCTGGCGCCGGCAGCCGGTCAGCGCCAGCTGCTCCATCAGCTCGTCGGCGCGCTCCAGTGTCGGCAGCCGGTAGGCCATCTGGAACAACCGCAGATGCTGTCCGACGGTGAACGCGTCGTTCAGTACCGCCCGTTGCGGGCAGTACCCCACCGTCCCGGCCCGTGTCACCGTTCCGCGGTCGGGCACAAGGTGGCCTACGGCGATCTCCAGCAGAGTGCTCTTCCCCGCCCCGTTCTCGCCGACGACTCCCACCAGCGTCCCGGCAGACACATCGAGATCCACATCGCGCAGGACCTGCCTGCCGCCGTACCCCTTGCAAACTCCGCTGATCCGCAGCCGTGGCCGGTGTGACCGGTGGTGCGTCGTCACTGCCTGCACATGAGCCCCTCGAAGGATCGGACAGGTGGAGCGAGCCGACCCGGAGGAAAAGGCCGCCACAGAGTCCGGGGCCGCGCAGGCCCATGCCCCCGGGCTCGCCAGGCTCATGACCGCTCAGCCGCGCCCTGCCCGGACGGCCCGGCCCTGGGGCGGACCGATCCCCCGCAAGGTCTACTGCCCGGTGTCCAACGACTCGGTACCGCCGGTGTAACGGCGGTCACCCGCTGTTCCACACCCGTCAGTTGGGCGTGACGTGAGCTGCGGTCTGCCGTTGTAGGAGGCGATGCCCACGACACCACAGCGAGACCTCGGCGCTCCCACGATCGTCATCGGAGCCGGCCCCCACGGCCTGGCGGCCGCCGCGCTTCTGAACCGCTCCGGAGAGCCGACCGTGATCATGGAACGGTCGGACCGCGTGGGAGCGAGCTGGGCGCAGCGCTATGACCACCTGCGCCTGCACACCACTCCCGGCACGTCGAAACTCCCCGGCCTGTCGGTGCCGCGCCAGGCGGGCCGGTGGGTGAGCCGGGACGACTACGTGCGCTACCTGGAGGGTTACGTCGTCCATCATCGGCTCGACGTCCGGGTGGCCACCCCGGTGCGGCACATCGAGCGGGCCGAGCCAGGTTCGACAGCACAGTGGCTGGTCCACACGCCCGACGGTCCGGTGCCCACCGGCGCGGTCGTGGTGGCCACCGGCCGCTGCCACACCCCGAACATCCCCGACTGGCCCGGGCGTTCGACCTTCACCGGCACGCTGCTGCACTCCGCCCACTACCATTCTCCGGCCCCCTACCGCGGGCAGCACGTCCTGGTGGTCGGCGCCGGTAACAGCGGTACCGAGATCGCGAGCGTCCTGGCCGGAGCCGGAGCCGAACAGGTACGGATCGCGGTCCGTACCCCACCCAACATCCTGCCCCGCTCCAGCGCCCGATGGCATGCGGCCGGCCGGCTGACGGAGGCCCTCCCGCTCGCGTGGCGCGACCGCACCTCCCTGCTCACGCAACGCCTCGCGGTGCCCGACCTGACCTCACGGGGACTGCCGCGGCCCCGCACGGGCCTGTACACCCGCAATGCCCGCGAAGGGGTCAACCCGGTGCTCGACCACGGCTTCGTGGACGCCGTCCGGTCCGGGCGGGTCGAGCCGGTCGCAGCCGTCCAGGCGTTCGACGGTCCCGACGTGTTACTGGCCGACGGCACCCGACTGCGCCCCGACACGGTCATCGCCGCCACGGGGTACCGGCCCAACCTGCACGACCTGGTCGGGTCTCTGGGCGTACTCGACGATGCCGGGCAACCCCTCGCCGTAGGGGCACAGACCCATCCCGAAGCCCCGCGTCTCTACTTCGCCGGATACACCAATCCCCTCACGGGCGTCCTTCGACAGGCAGGCATCGAGGCGCGCGCCATCGCCCACGCGTTCCGCCGCGAGAAGGCGCGGGCAACCCACTTCACCCCCCAGCTCGGCGACCGCACGGCCGACGCACTCAGCAAAGGGCACGCTCCGAACTGACCGAGCCTCGGAAGCCTGGCCACGGGGCTCGGAGCCGGCGTCCGCCGGCGGTCGCCGGCAGCCGCCCCGGCACCGGGCACCGAGGCGGCGACGTACCCTTCAGCGGCTTGCCCTCGGAGTCATCCACGGGTCGTCCGCCGCCTTCATCGACCGACGCCTGCCGCCCACCTCGACGGCAGCGCGTCGCCCGGTTCTGGACGGCATCCGCCGACGGACTTCGCAGACCTGGCATCGCGTTGCCGGTGGGCCTCAGCGGTGGGTGAGCATGCCTTCGCGCAGGCGGCTCAGGGTCCGTGACAGGAGTCGGGAGACGTGCATCTGGGACACGCCCAGGTGTTCGCCGATCTGGGCCTGGGTGAGTTCTTCCACGAACCGCATGTGGATGATCTGCCGGCCCCGCTCATCGAGTTCGGCGAGCAGCGGAGCCAGGGTGTGGAAGTCCTCCACCAGTTCCAGCGCCTGGTCTTCGGCACCGATGAAGTCCTGCAGGGCGCTCTCGCCGTCTTCGCTCCCGCTGATCGCGGCGTCCAGGGAGGAGGAGTTGTAGCCGTTGGCGGCCAGACGGGCCTCCCGCACCTCTTCCTCGGACAGGCTCATCAGCTCCGACAGCTCCTGGACCGTGGGCGTGCGGCCGAGCCGGCTTCGCAGTTCCTCGGTGGCGCGGGCGAGTTCGACGCGGGCTTCCTGCAGCCGGCGCGGCACGTGCACGGCCCAGGTGGTGTCGCGGAAGAACCGCTTGATCTCGCCCACGATGTAGGGGATCGCGAACGACGTGAACTCCACTTCGCGCGTCAGCTCGAACCGGTCGATGGCCTTGATCAGGCCGACCATGCCGACCTGGACGATGTCCTCCATCTCCTCCGCGCCGCGGCTGCGGAACCGGCCGGCCGCGTATCGGACCAGGGACATGTTCATCTCGATCAGCGTTCCGCGGGCGTAGCTGTACTCGGGGGTGCCCTCTTCGAGGACCGTCAGCTGTTCGAAGAAGAGCCGGGACAGCTGGCGAGCGTCCTTGGGCGCCACCCGGGAGGGGTCGGCGACCTCCGGCAGCTCGCTCGTTCGTGCGTCCAGTGCCGCCGGAATGCTCATGACCGCCATGCTGTGCCCTCCCAAAGTTCGAGCCGACCACTACCGCCTGCACAACGGCCGACGGCGCAGCGCCTACCCCGTACTCCCCTACCTATACCTGTGCTGTGTCGAGACCTGTACCCGTGCTGTGTCGAGCGGGCCCGCCACCTGGTCCTGGTCAGCTGGGGAGGTAACAGCGAATGGTGGTGCCGTCCGGGCCGGTGTGGACGCGGACGAGGTCGGCGAGTTGGTGGACGAGTAGGAGTCCACGGCCGCCGGGCTGCGTGGGATTCGGCGGGCGCCGGCCGGCCAGGGGGTCGGTCAGCTGTCCGCCGTCGTGGACCTCGCAGACGATCCGGTCGCTCTCGGCCCAGATCCGCAGTGTCCCCGAGCCGGCGCCGTGGATGACGCTGTTGGTGGTCAGCTCCGCCACCGCGAGTTCCAGATCTCCCAGGCTCACGCCGGACACGCCCAGGGACCGCGCCTGGGACACGGCGAAGTCGCGGGTGTCGGGCAGTGTCTGGGCGGCGAACGGGCGGGCCGCGGCGTCGAGGGGCGCGAGCAGTGGCTCGTTGTAGCGGGCGATGATCTGCTCGGGGCCATAGGCGGCGGATGGCGTCTGGCCATCGGCGTCGATGACGACCGGGTGGGTCGCCAGGGCGTCGATGAGGGCCTGCTCGTCCAGCTTCCCCGCGTCGTAGGGGCACAGGATGGTCACCGCGCGCCCGGTGAAAGCGGTGTTGATCAGCGCCTCGTGCTGGACGCACGCCGGGTACTCGACGGCGGAACGACCCTGCCAGATCGGCTCGCCGATGATGCGGACCCGGCGGGCGCCCGGCTGGGCGTCGGCGAACTTGCGCAGCACGCTGGGGATGATGCGGCCGGGGTTGCGGCCGGCCTGGGTCATGTCGATGAAGCGCACCTCCGCCGCTCGCTCACCCAGCCCCTCACGGATCAGCTCCAGGCGATCCGGCGGAGCGGCGACGGCTGCGGGCTCACCGGCGTCCAGCCCTTCCCGCAGAAAGGGAACGGTGCCCTCGATGTACTGGTCCGCGCCGCGGTAGAAGAGAGCCGGGTGAACGAACGGCTCGTGCGAGGTGGCTGTGCTCATCAGGCAGCCACCTCGATCGCGACGATGTCGGGCCAGAAATGCTCAAGGATGCGTGGCACCTGCGGCGGTGGCCCGTGAAGCACGATGCGCTGCCCCTCGGGGAGACGCTGGGCGGTGACCGCCAGGTCCGTCACACCGGCCACATCCACGAACCTCACCCGGGACAGATCCATGTGCAGCACATCCGCGCGACGCTCGACCAACTGATTCAGCGCCTGCTGCCATACGGACCGTGTGTTCATGCTGATCTCCCCTATCGCCCCCAGCCCCGATCTGTCAGGCAACGGATCGATCTGCAGTACCGCGCCCCGCGGCGGCACGGCGCAGAACCCGTCCACGCCAGGTACGACATCCACGCTCTTGCCCCCAGTTCCCCGGGCTCGGCCGCACGGCGGCTCTACCGATCGCCTTTCACGATACTCGGTCAGACACCGCGGACGCCCAGTCCGGCCAGGCGTGGGGATCGGGCCGGGCCTGGCCTGCACGGTCCCGGGGAGGCGAGCTGGTGCACTTCATGCGACCGAGTAGGTGTCCTCCCGCAGTGGCGCCCATGCTGACTCACGCTCGGGGAGGGGGAGGGCGAGCTCAGGGAGCGAGGCTGAGTTCGGCCCAGACCGTTTTGCCGGGGTGGCGCGGGGTGACGCCCCAGCGGTGCGCGAGCCGTTCGAGGAGCTGCATGCCGAAGCCGCCGGGCTCGGTGTTCTTGGTGACATGCAGGCGCGGCCAGCGGTCGCTGTAGTCGCTGACCGCGATGCGTAGCAGCCGGCCGTTCCAGGTGAGTCGGATCAGGGGTGGGCCGGCGCCGTGGCGGATGGCGTTGGTGATCATTTCCGAGACGAGCAGTTCGGCGGTCTGGATCATCCGGTGCTGGTGCAGCGGGCCGCCGAAACCTTCCACGCAGTCCCGGACCCAGTGCCGGGCGGCCGCGATGCTCTCCGTGACAGCGGGGAAACGCGTCTCGCAGGATGGGATGGTCGATTCGCCGTTCACGAGATTCCTCCAACCTGGGTGGCGGCCCCGTTCTGCCGCCGGCTGGCGCTGCGTACAGCCGGTCGCAGTCATCTCTCGGGTTACCCCTGCTCGCCTGGTGAACCATCTGTGTCCGCCGAGCGACGGGCTGATCCTGTGAAGGGTTGATCGCCACTGTCGACGGGACTGGTGGTGGGGGGCTGGAGGGCGCTGGCAGAATCATCCCGTCACACGACATGAGCCACGCCGGTCGCGCTGCCGCCGGGGCCCGAGGGCGAGGGAGCCGGCATGCAACAGGTTTCGGATGTGGAGATTCCCCTGGACCGTGACGTGTTCCTGCGGACTTTGGTGCGTGAGCTGGCGACGTCGCTGGAGTCGGTGATCGGCCTGGAGGAGGCGGCCGGCTACGTCAGCCTCGTGGGGCAGGCCGTCGGCACGCAGATCGACGAGATGTACCTCAAGGCCCTGGGAACGGACCGGCTCACGGGTGAGCAGGTCGCCGAGGCGCTGGTGGACCTCAAGCGTCGCATCAACGGTGACTTCTACGTCATCGAGCACGACGAGACGAAGATCGTGCTGGGCAACCGGGTGTGCCCGTTCGCGGAGAAGGTGGTGGGCCGCGAGTCGATGTGCATGATGACGTCCAACGTCTTCGGCACCGTGGCCGCCCGCAATCTGGGCTATGCGAGGGTGGAGCTGGGGGAGACCATCGCCCGCGGCGACGCCGGCTGCCGTGTGTCGGTGCACCTGGTCCCCGACGTGGACGTCGAGACGGTGAGCGGCCGTGAGTACTTCGGCGACCGGGCTGTGGCTCCATGACCCTTGGCCTCTTCAGGGCCATCACCAGACCGCTGCCCCATCCGGTGCTGCTGTGCGGGGCCGACGGCCGCGTGCTGGCCGCCAACCCTGCTGCCGGCCGCTGTGACGACCGGCTGCGCCCGGGCGCCAGCGTCTTCGATCTACGGCCCGACGACACCCCGCTGCTGCGTCAGCAGCTGGCTGGGTGGCTGCGCAGCGGCAGTCCCGTGCCCGGCGCGCTGGTCCTCAAGGACGCCGACGGCCGCACGCGGCGCTTCCGCTGTCACGGGGCACGGGCCACTTGGTGGGACGGCCCGCAGCCGGCCGTGCAGCTGCACCTCGTCGAGGCCGGGACGTCCGACCGGTTCGTCATGCTCAGCCAGCAGGTGGAGGCGCTGAACCGGGAGGTGGCCTTCCGCCGAGCCACCGAAGTGGACCGGGCGCGGCTGCTGGCCGCCGAACAGGCCGCCCGGGCCCAGTTGCAGTACCTGTACGACCTGACCGCCGCCCTGGCCGCCGCGATCACCCTCGCGGAGGTTTCCCGGGCCGTCAGCGAGGCGGCGCCGGCCGCCCTGGGGGCCACCGCGGCGGAGCTCTATCTGCACTCGGCACGGCTGGTACCGCCCTTGCAGCCGGAGGACAACGGCCTTCCGGTCGGCGCGGGCGGCTGGACCGACCTGGACCGGCCGTCTTCCTCGGACCGCCCGCTCGCTGGTGAAGCCGCGGACGCGGTGCCCTTCGCCCTGTCGCTGGAGGCGGACGGCGTCCACCTGGGCATGCTGATCGTCTACGGTTCAGACGGCTCCACCGCTCCCGAGCATGTGACGGCTGTGGCCCAACAGATCGCCCAGGCCCTGCGCCGAGCGGGCCTGCACGAACACGAGCACCGGGTCGCCGAACGCCTGCAGCTCAATCTGCTGCCCCGGCTGCCGCAGCTTCCCGGCCTGGAGACGGCCACCTGCTACGCCCCGGGCAGTGACCTGCTGTCGGTCGGCGGCGACTGGTACGACGTCTACGACGTGGACGCCGATCACATCGGCCTGAGCATCGGCGACGTAGCCGGCCACGGACTGCACGAAGCGACCGTCATGGCACAGATCACCGCCGCCCTGCGCAACATCGTGCCGCGCTGCGGCACCGACCCCGCCGCCGTCCTCGACGAAGTCAACACCTTCCTCGGCCGCTACCACCCGGAGCACATGGCCACCGCCTGCTACCTGGTCTTCGAGCGCCGAACCCGCACCCTGACCTACGCCACCGCCGGCCACCCGCCGCCCCTGCTTCTCCACGCCGACGGCTCCAGCACCTACCTCAACCAGGCCACCTCCCCGCCCCTCGGCCCAGTCCGGGGCATCCGCTACCGGCAGGCCGACACCACCGTGACCGAGGACGACACGCTGCTGCTGTACACCGACGGGCTGATCGAGCGCCGCCGCGAAGACCTCGCCGTAGGAATGCAACGGCTGACCGAGTTGGCCCGCACCACCAGCGGCCTGGACATCACCGAACTGTGCGACCGCTTCCTGCACCACCAGCCCGAGGCGGCGTTTCCCGACGACCGGGCCCTGCTCGCCGTCCGCTTCTCGCACCGGCCTGGCCGCCCCTCCACTCGGCGACAGCAGGGCGCAGGGGCGCCGAGGACGGCGTGAGCCCTCGCCCTCGGCAGGTCGGCGCTCGGCAGAACGAGGATGCGCGCATCCGTGGGCACAGCCCCTGGCCTCCTGGGCCGCCACGCCGGCCAGTACGTGCCGTGCCGGTCGCCACCCCTCATCAGCTGACGGCGACGGGCCGCCTCCTGGCGGCGGCCGGTGGATCTCGCCCGCGTCCGGTGGCAGGCGGAGGCCGTCCCGGTGAGGAGCGGATCGGCTGTCCCCACGCGGGACAGAGCGGTCGCGGACGAGTGGGTCGGAGCGGGCCATGACCAGGCAGACCAGCGGGCCACCCACCTGACGCTCCGCCGGAAGCAGCGTCGAACGAGCGTCGGCACGGCACGACGGTGGTCGCCCGAGTGACGTCGTCGGCAAAGACTGTGCGGCTGGCGTCGCGGTGTCGGTGGGCTCGGACCAGGCAGACTGCTGGAGTGCCGCGGTGCCTGCCGGGAATGTGGTTGTTCAGGCCGCCCAGCGCCCGTGGCGTTCTGTCTTCATGGTCCAGAGTGGGAGATTCGGCGTGATAGTCGACGGCATACCGGCACCCCCTGCGCGCGACACCGCGCCTGACCCGGCAGCGCGCAAGCAGCGCCTACGCCGTCGCCTGGAGCGACTGATCGGCGTGGCCGCCACCGAAGGCAATGACCTGGTGCCCCTGCGCAACGGTGATGAGATCTTCCCCGCGATGCTCGGGGCGATCCGTTCGGCCCGGCACACCGTCGACATGATGACGTTCGTGTATTGGCGGGGTCAGATCGCCCACGACTTCGCCGTCACTTTGGCCGAACGCGCCCGCGCGGGGGTGCGCGTGCGACTGCTGCTCGACGGCTTCGGCGCCAAGGAGATCGAGGGGCGGCTGCTGGATCTCATGAGCGCCGCGGGCGTGCAGGTGGCCTGGTTCCGCAAACCCGTGTGGCTGTCACCGTTCAAACAGAACCACCGTTGCCACCGCAAGGCCCTCATCGTCGACGAACACACCGCCTTCACCGGCGGCGTCGGCATCGCGGAGGAATGGAGCGGCGATGCCCGCAACCCTGCCGAGTGGCGCGACACCCACGTCCAGGTGCGCGGCCCGGCCGTGGACGGCATCGCCGCCGCGTTCGCGCAGAACTGGGCCGAGTGTCATGACGAACTCTTCGATGACCGCGACCGTTTCGCGGAACACCCGCAGGCCGGCTCGTCGGTGGTACAGGTCGTGCGCGGCTCCGCAAGCATCGGCTGGCAGGACATGCAAACCCTCATCCGGGTCATGCTCACCTCCGCCGAGGAACGCTTCCGGCTGGCCACCGCCTACTTCGCCCCTGACGCCTACTTCATCGACCTGCTGTGCCAGACCGCACGTCGCGGCGTGCGTGTCGAGATCCTGCTGCCCGGCCCCCACACCGACCAGCGCGCCTGCCAGCTCGCCGGTCAACACCACTACACGCGTCTGCTGCAGGCCGGCGTGCACATCCGCCAGTACCAGCCGACCATGTTTCACGCCAAGATCATCACTGTGGACTCGGTCGCCTCTCTCATCGGATCCACCAATTTCAACCGCCGGTCCATGGACCACGACGAAGAAGTGATGCTCGCCGTCCTGGACGAGGAGTTCACTGCCTCCCTGGACCGCGACTACGAGGCGGACCTGCGCCACAGCGTGGGCATCGAGCTCACTCGATGGAGACGACGGGCAGTGCTGCAACGGGCCAAGGAGGTCGCCGTCACCCCGATCCGGCGCTTCCTGTGAGCCGACCGGCACCCTGGCACGATGGCGAACCGCAGGATCCGCCCGAGCCGGCCAGCGCCGCACGCGTGAAGCGAAGGTGCCCCGGCTCTGAGCCGCTCTCCGCATCCAGGTATCGAAGCACTGTTACGTCTCCCCAGGGTCAGGCTTCGAACGGGAGCCGACGCTGAAAGGCAACGGGAGGTCCGTACGGGCGTGGTCGGGGCTGCGACGGATCAGCTCGGCCGTGGTCGCTTTCCCCCGGCCACCTCGGTAGCCGCGCGCCGGCCACTGCGTCCGGGAGTCGCGCCACGGGATCTCCGCACGCCGCCGCAGCCCGGCTGGACGCACGGCCGCCGGTAGGGCCAGGGGCGGGACACGGCAGGAGGTCGCGCTGGTTCCCTCGCGCGTGCGTGTCCCGTCCCCGGCTGCAACACGCCTACCCCGCTGCCATATTGCACGCCTATGTGCTGTATGACCCCTTACGTACCAGGTCGCCTCACGTCCGGCATGCGCACGGGGCCCGGCCGTCATGTCGGCCGGGCCCCGTGATGAAGGCGCGCTGCGGGTCAGATCACCATCGGTACCAACGACCTCGGCCGCCACCCGCGGTGGTGGAGCGCATGACGAAGCCGAGAAGCCACAGCACCAGGACGACGACGGCGACCCACCAGAGGATCTTGACGGCGAAGCCGGCACCGAAGAGGAGCAGGGCAAGAAGCAGAACAAGCAGCAGGGGAACCATGTTTATCAACCTCCTGCACGTACGTCTGCCCTGCAATTCCGTCGCCATTCACCGACTACGCTTGTTTGTGAAATGAACGCCGGGGCACCAGCGGGTTACCGCGACAGCGGCACACGAGTTATCAGGAGGTACTCCTCCATGACTGCCGGCGAGAAGGCCAAGGCAAAGAGCGAGCAGGCCGAGGGCAAGGCCAAGAAAGCCGTGGGAAGCGCCATCGGAAACGACCGTATGGCTGCTGAGGGGCAGGCTGAGAAGAGCACGGGTGATGCCCGTGAGGCCAAGGAAAAGGCGAAGGACGCGTTCAAGCGCTAAACCCGCATTCTCCACCGAGAATTCGAAAGGGGCCTGCCCGGCAATGACTCCGGGAAGGCCCCTTTCGACGGATCGGCGAGGGCCGAACACGCAGGCACTGAGTCTCGCCTCAACTACTCATCGGCCTTTTCACCGCCACCATGCCGACCATTTCCCGTCCATGGCCGTCGCCCAGGTGCCACCAGGCCCGCACCGCATGCCGCAGGCCGCTCCGGTCGCGTCCCGCGCTCTGCTGCGTGGCACCTTGCGGCAGATGGCCGGACAGTCGTCGGCGGCATGGACGTTGATCATCGTCGGAGGGGCGAAGGCCCGTGGTCGGGGTCCAGCGATCTGAGGGTCTTCCGCCGGGCGTTGCGCGCCCTGCACCGGACCAGCGCGCACCGGCCGGTGAGGCACTGCACCCGACGTCTCCCCCGTTCCGCGGGACGCCCGGCAGCCGGGTGGCTGCCGGGCGTCCGACCGTCAGACGGTGCTGAGCACGTCTTCGCGCGTCAGCCGGTGCTGAGCATGCCTTCACGCAGGCGGGCCAGGAGACGGGAGATCAGCCGGGAGACGTGCATCTGGGAGACACCGAGACGTTCACCGATCTGGGCCTGGGTGAGTTCCTCCACGAACCGCCAGTGGATGATCTTGCGGTCGCGTTCGTCGAGTTCGGCGATCATCGGGGCGAGGGCGTGGAAGTCCTCGATCAGGCCGAGGGCGGCGTCCTCGTCGCCGATGAAGTCCGCCAGCGCGGCCTCGCCCTCCTCGCTGCCGTTGATCGCCGCGTCCAGGGAGGCGGACTTGTAGCCGTTGGAGGCCAGTTGGGCCTCGACGACCTCGTCCTCCGGAAGGCTCATCAGCTCGGAAAGCTCTGCGGTGGTCGGTGTCCGGCCCAGTCGGCTGCGCAGTTCCTCGTTGGCGCGGGCGAGTTGGACGCGGGCTTCCTGGAGCCGGCGCGGGACATGGACGGCCCAGGAGGTATCGCGGAAGAACCGCTTGATCTCGCCGACGATGTACGGCACGGCGAAGGAGGTGAACTCGACCTCGCGGGTCAGCTCGAAGCGGTCGATCGCCTTGATGAGTCCGATCATGCCGACCTGGACGATGTCCTCCATCTCCTCCGGCCCGCGGCTGCGGAACCGGCCGGCCGCGTAGCGGACCAGGGACATGTTCATCTCGATCAGCGTGTTGCGCGTGTACTGGTACTCGGGCGTTCCCTCCTCCAGGACGGCCAGCCGGTCGAAGAACGGCTTCGACAGCTCCCGCGCGTCCTTCGGCGCGACCTTCGAAGGATCCGTGATCTCCGGCACATCCACCGTCTGCTCGGCGGTCAGCATGGTCGTCGTCGGCATCATGGCGCCCTCCCAGTCGATCAGCCTCGTCCTCGCCGGTCCATCGTCCGGCAGGCTCGCGTCTACCCCGTCCGCCGAGCGGCATTCCTCGAACTGTTGTCAGTTCCCGCCGGACTCTCCATGGCTGCGTACGACTTCCTTCACCTTGGCGACCGCGAAACCCCAGCCCTGCTCGACGGTCGGCTTGGCCGGGACGGCGATCTCGTCGGGGTTGGTGAGGACGTCCAGCAGGACCGGTCCCGGACTGCCCAAGGCGCGTCGCACGGCGCCCTCCACGTCGGCCGGGTCGGTCACACGGATGCCGGTGATGCCCATGGCTTCGGCTACGGCGGCGAAGTCGGGGTTGTCGAGTACGGTGCCGAACTCGGGCAGGCCGGACTGCTCCTGTTCGAGTTTCACCATGCCCAGCCGGCGGTTGTCGAAGACGACGAGCTTGACGGGAAGGCGGTACGTCTTCAGGGTCATGAGGTCGCCGAGGAGCATGCTCAGTCCGCCGTCCCCGCAGAAGGCCACGACCTGGCGCTCGCGGTCCAGGCACTGGGCGCCCAGGGCCTGGGGCATGGCGTTGGCCATCGAGCCGAGGTTGTAGGAGCCGATGAGGCGCCGCTCGCCACGCATCTCGACGAAGCGCGAGAGCCACACGGTGGCCATGCCCGTGTCAGAGGTGAAGACGGCGTCATCGGCCGCGATCCGGTCGACGGCCGCGGCCAGCGCCTCGGGGCGGATGTCATGGGCGCGGTTGTCCAGCGCGGAGCGGATACGGCCCACCACGCCCTTGTCGTGCGACGGATCGGCGAGCCGGGCCTGCCCGGTGCGCCACTGGTCGAAGCGTTCACGCGCCTTCTCCAGGTGCGAACGGTCACGTGCGCCTTCCAACCCGGCGGGCGCGGCGGCGAGGTCGTCCAGGAGGTCGCGTACGGTGGCGCCGGTGTCTCCCACGAGTCCGACGTCGACCGGTACCCGGCGTCCGATATGGGTGGCCTCGGTGTCCACCTGGATCACGGTCCGGCCCTCGGGATACCAGTCCCGGTAGGGGAAGTCCGTGCCGAGCAGCAGCAGGGTGTCCGCGTCCTGGAGGGCCGCTGCGGCGGCGGGGTTGCCGATCAGCCCCGTCTGGCCGACCTGGAAGGGGTTGTCGTCGCCTTCGAAGCCCGCCTTGGCCTTCAGGGTGAGCACCATCGGTGCGGCCAGGCGGTCGGCGAGGGTGAGGACGTCCTCGCGTGCGGCGCGGGCGCCCTCACCGACGAGCAGGGTGACCCGTTCGGAGCGGTCGAGGAGTTCCGCGGCGCGGTGGACGGCCGGCCCGTCCGGCCGGCTCACCGGGGCGTTCAGGGAGAACCGGGCCGGCCGGTCGGCGGTCAGTTCCCGCTCGCCCAGGTCACCCGGCACCGTGAGAACGGCGACGCCCCTGCGTCCCAGTGCGTGACGCACCGCCGTCTCCAGCATCTGCGGAAGCTGGTCGGGAGAGGTGATGGTCGCTCGGAACACGGCCACATCCCTGAAGAGGGCGTCGTTGTCGACCTCCTGGAAGTAGTCACTGCCGAGTTCGGCGAGCGGCACCTGGCCGGCGATGGCCAGGACCGGAGCGTGGCTCTTGGCCGCGTCGTACAGCCCGTTGAGGAGGTGGACGGAACCGGGTCCGACGGTGCCCATGCACACGCCGAGGGTGCCGGTGAGCTGCGACTGGGCGCTCGCGGCGAAAGCCGCCGCCTCCTCGTGCCGGCAGCCCACCCATTCCAGGCCGTCGGTGGTGCGGATGGCGTCGGTCAGGGGATTGAGCGCGTCTCCCACGACGCCGAACACCTGGCGCACGCCGAGCTCACTCAACGCGTCGACGATGACGCGGGCAACAGTACGGGTCACGTAGTCCTCCAGGTCACACGGTGAAACGGTCGGGGTCGGCGGCCTGCCAGTCGGCCACCCAGGAGGCGGGCGGCTCGGCGAGCAGCTGCCCTGGCGCAAGCCACTCGTACAGCTCCTCGAAGGAGCGCTCGGTGCAGGGGTCGACGCGCCGGCGGAGCATGTGCGGACGCAGTTCCGCGGGATCGGTGACACCCATGGACGCCATGATCTGCAACGCGCTGGCCACGGTCGCTTGCTGGAAACGCTGGACGCGCGTCGTCTTGTCGCCTACGTCGAGGGCGCGGGCACGCCGTGGGTCCTGGGTCGTGACACCCGTGGGGCAGGTGTTGGTATGGCACCTCTGCGCTTGGATGCACCCGACGGCGAACATCATCGCCCGCGCAGCGTTGCCGTAGTCGGCGCCCTGCACCATTCGTTTGACCAGGTCAGTGCCGGTGGCGATCTTGCCGCTCGCCCCGATCTTGATCCGATCGCGCAGACCCACGCCCACGAGGGCGTTGTGAACGGTGTGCAAGCCCTCGGTGAGCGGGGTGCCCACATGGTCCGCGAACTCCAGCGGCGCCGCACCGGTCCCGCCCTCGGCGCCGTCCACCACGATGAAATCAGGCGCAGTGCCCTCCTCCAGCATGGCCTTGCACACGGCCAGGAACTGCCGGCGGGAGCCCACACACAGCTTGAACCCGGCAGGCTTGCCACCGGACAACTCGCGCATGCGAGCAACGAAGCGCACGAGTTCGCGCGGGGTGGAGAACACCCGGTGGTACGGCGGGGAGACGACCGTCCGCCCCTCGGGCACGTCGCGGACCCGGGCGATCTCGGCGTTCACCTTGGCTCCCGGCAGAACACCGCCGATGCCGGGCTTCGCGCCCTGCGACAGTTTCAGGGACACACACCGGACGTGATCGTGTGCGGCCTTGTCGGCGAACTCGGCCGCGTCGAAATCGCCTTCCTCGGTACGGCAGCCGAAGTACCCTGTGCCGATCTCCCACACGAGGTCGCCTCCCGGACGGAGGTGATACTCGGACAGCCCGCCCTCACCGGTGTCCTGGGCGAAACCCCCGGCCGCGGCACCCGCGTTGAGCGCGAGGACCGCGTTGGCGGAGAGCGAGCCGAAGCTCATCGCCGAGACGTTCAGCAGTGCCATGTCGTACGGACGGCTGCAGTCCGGTCCGCCGATCCTCACGCGCGGCGGGTCCTTCGGCACCGGGCACGGCGCCATCGACGGGACCAGGAACTCGTGACCGGGCTGGTACACGTCCCGCTCGGTGCCGTAGGGCTCCTCCGCGTCGGTGCCCTTGGCGCGCTCGTAGACGATGCTGCGCACGTCCCGGTCGAAGGGGCGCCCGTCATAGTTCCGCTCGATGAAGTACTGCTGCAGCTCCGGCCGTACGCGCTCCAGGAGGTAGCGGGCACGGCCGAGGACGGGATAGTTGCGCAGCACCGAGTGCCGCCGCTGCACCAGGTCCCAGGCGCCCAGCACCCCCGTGAAGATGAGCGGGGCGGCCGCGAACCACCAGTAGGGCGAGATCCCGAGCGCCGCGGCCAAAGCCCCGAGAGCGGCCACCAGAGTCAGGAGGATGATTCCAACGCGTGTCACTCCTGGCGTGTTGCCCGGTTATCGATCGCCATGCGCGACAGCCGGCCACTGGACGCTCCCAGTCGCCGTGGCCGCCGGACGGGCCGCGAGAGCCCCCGGCCACGCTCGTCAGGCGGGAGGCCGATCATGGCGCCGAGGTAGCGGACGCATTGCCGCCGCCCTCGTGCCGCTGCGTGCACGAGAGTCGCGTCGGGTGACTCAGCGGTGGGCGGCGCGGTTCATCTCGACGACGTCCTCCAGGGTGGCCGTGGCCGGGAGGTTGGCGAGGCGTTCCGGCACGCTGTCGCGGATGCGGGCGTCCTTGACGCGGTCGGCCGCGGCCAGGGCCGCCGGCAGCTCGTCGAGGGTCAGCTCGGTGCAGTAGGCGGGGCTGTTCGGCTGCTGGCGCCAGGAGTCGGCCAGCGTGCCGGCGTCGTAGGGGTCGAAGCCGGTGTCGTCCACGAGCTGCATCGCCACGCGCCGCGCCTCCTCGGTGTCGCCGGCGACAGGGATGGCGAGACGGCCGGGCGTTCCGGCCGGAACACCCTTGGTCCGCTGGGTCTCTGCCAGGGCGGCATTCCACGCCTTGACCACGGGGCGCCCCAGCTGCTCGGCGTTCCACACGCTCTCGATCTCGCCGTTGTCCACGGCTTCGATCTGCCCGTTGAGGTGCGGATAGTAGTTCGAGGTGTCGATCACCACCGTCTCGGCGGGGACCGAGGCGAACAGGCCGGCCAGCTTCCCCGCCACCCCGAAGGGGATGGCCAGGACGATGGCGTCCCGGCCCAGTACGGCGTCGGCGAGGTCCACCGCGCGGGCCCCGGACTCCAGCACCTCCGCCCGGACGGCCTCGGGGCCGCGGGCGTCGGCCACCTGGACGTCGTGACCGGCCGTGCTGAGCCTGGCAGCGAGGTTCCCGCCGATGGCGCCGGTGCCTATGACGGTAATTTTCATGATGTGTTCCTTGAGAGGTTGTGCCGCCCCTGAGGGCAGCGCGATGTGATGGCCGTGTGGTGGTGCCGCTGGCGTTGCGGGATCGTGGCGGGGCGCCTGGCGGTTTACGCCTGGGTGTCCCGCCGGCGGTAGCCGCTCGCGATGAGCGTGCGGAGCCGGTCGAGCGACTCCTCCTCGGTTCCGGTGCCCTTGATCCAGGCAACGGAACAGGCGGCGAGGAACAGGTCGTGCCCCCGCACCGACGCGCGCACGCGTCCCGCGAGCTGCGCGGCTCGCACGTACTGATCGGTGGCGGAGATGAGGATGTCGCAGGGAATCGTGAGCGGGTTGTCCGGCTCCTGCGCCCGGGCCGCGGCCATGAGCGGATCCGGTAGCCCGCTGAAGGCGCTGAAGTACTCCTCCATCGCCCGCAGCCACTGCTCCAGCGCCTCGGCCGGGTCGCCGAGCTGGTCGATGTCCTCCTGGCGGGCCACCAACTCCTCGGAGCGCGTCTGCAGCACAGCTGCCAGCAGCGCCTCCCGGGTGGGGAAGTGCCGGTACAGGGTGCCGGGCCCGACGCCCGCCTCCTTGGCCACCGCCTCAAGGGAGGTGCCGACCCCGTGCTGCAGGAAGTGACGCTGCGCGGTCTCCAGGAGGGCCGCGCGGTTGCGCTGGACGTCCGCGCGGGGCTTGCGTCCCCGCTGTTCACCGGCGCTCATGCGCCCTCCTGCCTGCCGTGATCCTGCGGCCGCATCAAAACGGATGCTGCCTCCGCACACCTGCGAGAGTAAAGCGGAGGCAGCATCCGGTCAAACCGGCGGCCTGAGCGCCGAGCCCGGACGGCGCAGCAGGCCGACAAATGTGGCCGTGGAGCGCAGGGCGAAAGCCGTGCGGGCTGCACCCTTCCAGGGTGCCCTTGTCCGGCCCTCCCGCGCCGAGCCTGGCCCGTGCCGCGGCCCAGGACGTCAGGGCGTGAGCCGCTGGTGCCCTACGACGGAGAGCAGTTCGAGTTTGCTGTGGCTCTCCGTGCCGGGGCGAGTGGTCAGCACCACCAGGGTCTGGGCGCGGTTCTCCGTGTACAGGAGCTGGGCGTCGACGTCGATGCGGCCGAGTTCGGGGTGGAGGATGGTCTTGCAGTCGTCGTAGCGTTGCGCGACCTCCTGAAGTTCCCACATGCGGACGAACTCGAGGCTGTGTTCCTGGAGTTCGGCGAGGATCCGGGTGGCTCGGGGGGTGTCGCTGCCGGCTGTCAGCGCGGCCCGCAGGCGTGCCGCCTGGGCGCGGCCGTGGCGTTCGTGGGTCTCCTCGGGAACCATCAGACGCTCGGCCGGGTCCATGAACCAGCGGTAGTAGCCGCTGCGGGCCAGACCGGTGTGGCGGGTCTGGTCGCCGAGCAGCGCGACGGCCACGGGGTTCATGGCGAGGGTGTCGAACAGGTCGGTCTGCACCATGGCCGGGGAGTCGTCCAGACGGTCCAGGACCCGCATCAAGGTCGGGCTGACGTGTTCGGAGCGGTGGAATCGGGCCGGGGCGTTGTGGCCGATGAGCACGAAGAGATGGTCGCGTTCGTCCAGGGACAGCCGCAGCGCCCGGGCGAGAGCCGCGGTGATCTGGACGGAGGGCTGCGGAGCACGCCGCTGTTCCAGCCGGGCGTAGTAGTCGGTGGACATGCCGGCGAGCTGCGCGACCTCCTCGCGGCGCAGCCCCTGCGTACGCCTGCGCGGCCCCTCGACCAGCCCGACGTCGCGGGGCCGCAGCGTCTCACGCCGGTGACGCAGGAATTCCGCCAGTTCCTTCTTGTCCATGCCGCCATCCTCGCCGCATCCCACCCGGCTATCCAGAGACCGCCGATCCATGGCTGAGCACCCCCCCGCGCGAAGCCGCTCGTACGGCCGACGCGGAGGGCGCTCGCATCGAGACGTCCCGATGGTCACCTGACCCGCATGACCCGCTGGGAAATGCGCCGACCGTCGGCGGCGCCGCAGGCCGACGACAGGGAAGCCGCAGGCCGACCACAGGGAAGACGGCCCGCCGCGACGGTCCCCCGTCGAGGACGCCGGACGCCTCGGACGGCCCCCGGGCCTCGCCACCCGGCCTGGCCGACACGACGATGTTCGTCGTGTGACGGGCGCTCGCGTGCCCGTCGGCGGCGCTCAGGACGGAGCCGGTCGCCTCCCGTGGGACGACCGGGGCGAAGCCGACGACGCTTCCCTACCGTTCCGCGTCTTCGGTGAGGACCACCCGAGGCGGGTCCAGCTGGCGTGCGTCCCTGATGTGGCCCCCCAGGACCTGCCCGCGTGCTCTTCGTTGTTCCGCGTCGGCCTGACAGGTCGGTCAGCTGCCGCTGATCACGGCGAGAACGTCGTCGTACGAGCCGTTGGCCTGCGCGTCACGGATGAACCTGGCGCGCTCGACGACAAGCTCTTTCGCATCGGGCTTCTCGCGCAGCAGGTCGAGGGTCTCGGTGAGGAAGTCGGCCAACGGCATGGATTGGTCGCTGTCCTGCTGGCCCAGCAGGGTCGTGCGCACGCCCGGCGGGACCACCTCGATCACCTGGACGCCGGCGTCAGCACCGGCGAGCTGGATGCGCAGGCTCTCGGAGAAGGAGTGCAGCGCGGCCTTGGTCGCGCTGTAGGTCGGGGTGCTCTGATACGGGACGAACGCCAGCGCGGAGGTGACGTTCATGACGACCGCGTCGTCCTTGCCCACCAGCAGCGGCAGGAAGGCGTACGTCATCCGGATCGTGCCGAGCAGATTGGTCGCGACGTGATCCTCGGCGATCGGGAGTTCGGCCGGGTCGAGGAGGTTCTCCCGCAGCATGATGCCGGCGTTGTTGACCAGGACGTTCAGCCCCGGGTGGCTCGCCGCCACGGTCCCACGGGCCCGGGCGATCGAGTCGGGGTCCGCGACATCGAGGACGAGCGCGTCGATGCCCGGGTGCGCGGTCGTGATCTCGTCGAGGAGTTCCTTGCGCCGTCCGGCGACGATCACCTTGTTGCCGGCCTCGTGCAGACGCAGGGCCAGGCCGAGGCCGATGCCCGAGGTTCCGCCGGTGATCAGGATCGTGTTGCCGGTGATCTTCATGGAGGTCTTGCTCCTTCGGTGCGGCGGGCCGGTGAGCGCCCGCAGCCTCGACCGTAGGAGCGCCCGCGCAGGGGCGGGAGAGGACGGCTTGTCCATGGACCGGCGCTCCCTGGCTGAGCCGTAGAAGACGCCACAGCCGGTCAGCGCCTCCAGACCAGACGCGGCGAGCCGCCGGTAGGAGAACCCGGACGAACTCGCCACGCGATACGGGGTGGTCCCCACGACGGCGTCGACGACACCGCCGGGCTGCGTGGTCGACTGGCGGACACGGCGCACCGGCTGTCCGCCCGGCGCGAAGACGAGCTTCTTCCTGGCCACCGGCAGATGCGTCGGCTCGGCGAAGCAGCAGTGGCCCCAGCCGAGGCCGGCCGTGGCAACTCCGCCCCTCCGCCGCCCTCCCCCTGACGCCTCATCAGAACAAGCGCCAAATAAGCGTCAGCCGTCGTTCCCTCCGGGGTATTAACAGTCGCCGGTCACTCGTTCGAGTGGCGGGCGCGGTTCGCTCGCCGGAAATGATCACACCGGCACGACCATGTCTATGACAGTCCGTCAGAGACACTGCCGCGAAAGGCGGAACATCCATGCCGGTCAACGGATTCCCGGAGAACCCGTTCGCTCTCAGCCCCGACGACGTCGCCATGCTGGAGGCGATCCGTATGGCGCTGCTCGACCCGTCGCCGCGCCGGATCGGCATGCTCGACCAGTGGGGTCTTGCCGACACCTTCGAGGTGCAGGTGGAGGCCGCAGAGTACCGGGAGTTCCCGATCCTCATGTCGGACGGGACCCGGATCGACGCCGGGCTGAGCATGCCGCGCAGCCTCGCTCCGGGGCAGACCTGCCCCGCCATCGTCATGCCCGCCCCGCTGAACGACCTCGGCCGACTTGCCTACTTCGGCATGATCCCCCGCTGGACGCTCGGCGGCTACGCCGTCCTCACCTACAGCCAGCGCGGCCTGGCTCGCTCCGACGGCGAGATTCATGTCGCCGGGCCCCAGGACGTCGCCGACGGCGTCGAGATCCTCAACTGGCTCAGCGCGCTGGAAGGCGTCGACGAGGACCGGATCGGATGTTTCGGCGCCTCCTACGGCGCCGGGACCAGCCTGCTGCTGGCCGCGGAGGACCCCCGTGTCAAGGCCGTCGCCGGTGCCAGCGCCTGGGGCGATCTGTTCACCTCGCTCTTCGAGAACGGCACCCGGCACATCAAGGCGTTCGAGGCGCTCGTAGCCC
The DNA here is from genome assembly GCF_040682795.1 of Streptomyces sp. NPDC051105. NCBI lineage: Bacteria > Bacillati > Actinomycetota > Actinomycetes > Kitasatosporales > Streptomycetaceae > Streptomyces > Streptomyces sp. NPDC051105. The sequence goes on from NZ_JBFBBR010000001.1 coordinate 659,306, forward strand.
TGTTCCACGAGGAGCGCTGCTCGGCGGAATTCCAGAACATCATCAAGAAGATCCGCGACAACGTCATCGACGACGAGGTCAAGGAGTTCGCCCGCCTCCGCTCGCCGATGCAGCACCTGAAGACCTACAACGACCGCAAGCTGCCGGTCCTGATGACCACCTACTGGCACGAGACGATCTTCTCCGTGCCCGCCGTCGTCGACCTCTTCACCAAGCTGCAGGGCCCCAAATCGCTGTTGGTGCAGATCGGCGACCACGGCAATGGAGAACTGCCCGGCCTGTTCGGCGCCATCTCCAAGCCCACCGAGATGACCTACCGCTGGATGGACCATCACCTCGGCGGCAGCGCCGGCGACGGCGCGAAGCCGCAGTACGGCATCCGCTCGGAGTACATGCACAACCTCCTGTCCGACCTCACCCACCCCGACTGGGCGGGGTACGCCCTGCCGATGCAGCGCTTCCATCTCGGCGCCGTTCCTGCAGGGCAGCAGGACGCACCCATGGCGCAGGGCCAGCCGCAGGCGGGCTGGACCCGCTCCGTGCAGGCCGCCGGCCCGGACACAGGGGTCGTCGTCGCCCCCAAGCTCGTCCAGACCGGAATGATGGAGCGGGTCGGACTGCCCCACGTCTACAAGACCGCCGACATCAAGCGCGATGTCGCCGCGGTCTGGACGACCGCGCCCCTGGAGCAGCCCATGCGCGTCCAGGGCGACCTGGAGGCCAAGGTCACCGTGAAGCCGCAGACGAAGAACGCCACCTTCATCGCCTACCTGCTGGACTGCGACCCCGCCACCGGCCGGGCCGCCATCATCACCCACGCCCCCTACACCCTCACCGACCAGCAGGCCGCCACAGTGACCTTCCGCTTCCAGCCCGCCCACTACGTCCTTGCCAAGGGCCGCCAGCTGCAGCTCATCATCGACAGCTACGACCCGTTCTTCGCGGATGACAACACCATCCCGTCCGCCCTCGAGATCACCTCCCCCAAGGACAACGAGTCCTACATCGACATCCCCCTCATCACCCTGCCGTAGCACCCACCCGTCCCGGCGGGGCAACCCACACCCACCAGACAGGTCCGGTCCGGTACACAGCGGACCGGACCTGTCTCACAACCGGCCACCACCCCAGCCCTGTCCGACTCACCTCGCGGACCGCGTCCAGCAGAGCATCGGTGACGACCAGCAGGCTCAAGTGGCACCCACCGTGCACCGGCACACCACCGACAGCCCATGATCCTGGCCCGAAGGAGAACCACGAGCGGTGCCAGCACCACGTAACCGGTGGAGCTGTCGCGGTGACTCCACCGCCGGGGAGAGCGCAGCACGCCGCGTCGGCACCGCGGGCTTACGAGACCATGTACTCGACGCCGAAGGCGAATGCGCGGGTTCGGCCGGGTTCGAGGGCGAGGGCGGCGGCGTGTTCCGGGCGGTTGAAGGCGTTGGTCATCGTCTCGACGGGTTCGAGGGCGATGGAGGTGCGGCGGTCGCGGGCCAGCGTGTCGCCGGTGAAGACGTGCAGGTAGCCGCTGTGCTGCCACACCCGTAGTGCCTCACCGGTCGCCGGGTCGGTGAGCACCGTGTCGATCTGGCCGGCGGCGCCGTGGGTCAGGTCCGCGTAGCAGGCGTCGATGACCGCGTCACCGAGCTGTTTCGGGGTCCGGAAGTCCATGTCCGGGCAGTCGTCCAGGGAGAGCAGGGCGTTCTCGCCGGGAAGTGGGATGAGGGCTGCGTCGGTGCGGATCAGAGTGCGCGCGGGGATCTGCAGGGTCAGCGCGTCGATGGGGCGGGACAGCGTGAAGTAAGGGTGCCAGCCCGCCGCGTAGGGGGCGGTGGTGTCGCCCACGTTCGTCGCGCGGATCTCGATGCCCAACTCGCTTCCGCTGAGGACGTATTCGACGGTGAGGTCGAGGGCGAAGGGGTAGCCGGGGTAGCGGCCCGGTCGGATGCTCGTGGTGTGCAGCAGCAGTCGGGCGGAGTCGGCTGTCGTGGTGGCGTGGGCGAGTTCGAAGGGGGCCTCGCGGGCGAAGCCGTGGTAGACAAGCCTGTCCTCGTGGTCGCCGGGGAGCAGGTCGTGGTCCTGGTCGGCGTAGCGGTAGCGGCCGTCGGCCACGCGGTTGAGGAAGGGGGCCAGCAGGCCGGCGCGCACGCCGTCCTGGGACAGGAGTTCCTTCTCGTCACGGTAGCCGTCCGTCAGCTCTGTGAGCCGGCCGGTCGCTTCGTTTCTGACCTGCCAGCTCAGCAGGGTCGCCCCGCGCAGGGAGAGGACGGCGCGTGCCGAGCCGTCCGGTGCGGAGACGACAAGGGTGGGCTCGCCGCCGAGGCGGTCCTCGGCGATCCGGTACTCGGCGGTCACTGCCCTGCCGTTCCTTTCAGCTCGCTTCGGGGGCGAGCTTCTTCGCGCCCGTCATGATGGCCACCGCGTCCTCCATGGAGTGCGACTGCGGGGTGATGACGCCGGCGCAGGCGCCGAGGCGCTGGATGTGGATGCGGTCGGCGACCTCGAAGACGTTGGGCATGTTGTGGCTGATGAGGATGACGCCGAGGCCCTGTTCGCGCAGGTCGCGCACGAGTTTGAGGACCTGGCCGGTCTCGCGGACGCCGAGGGCGGCGGTGGGTTCGTCGAGGATCACCACCCGGCCGCCGAAGGCCGCGGTGCGGGCGACGGCCACGGACTGGCGCTGGCCGCCGGAGAGGGTCTCCACGGCCTGGTTGATGTTCTGCAGCGTGCCGATACCGAGTCGCTTGATGTGGTCGGCGGCCTGCTTCCGCATCTCACCGGTGTCGAGCATGCGGAACACCGAGCCGAGGATGCCCTTGCGGCGGATCTCGCGGGCGAGGAAGAGGTTGCTGGCGATGTCCAGGGCGGGGGCGACGGCGAGGGTCTGGTAGACGGTTTCGATGCCGGCGTCGCGGGCGTCCTGGGGGCGCTTGAAGCGCACCTCCTTGCCGTCGATCAGAATGCTGCCCTGGTCTGGGACGAGGGCTCCCGAGAGGCACTTGATCAGGGTGGACTTGCCGGCGCCGTTGTCGCCGATGACGGCGAGGACCTCGCCGGGGTGGAGGGTGAGGTCGACGCTGTTCAGGCCGACGACCCTGCCGAAGAGCTTGACCAGGCCCTTGGCTTCGAGAACGGGGGCGGTGGCGGTCGTCACGACTTCACACTCCGGATCCACTGGTCGACGGAGACAGCCGCGATCACCAGGATGCCGACTGCGAGGACTTGGTAGTTGGGGTCGATGCCGGCCAGCGCGAGGCCGTTGACGAAGACCTGGACGATCAGCGCGCCGATCAGCGAGCCGAAGACCACGCCGCGTCCGCCGAACAGGCTGGTGCCGCCGATGACGACCGCGGTGATGGACTGCAGGTTGGCGTTGAGGCCGCTGTTCGGGTCGCCGCCGCCGACCCGGCCGACCAGGATCCAGGCGCCCACGGCGATGGCGAAACCGCCCACCATGTAGGCGCTGAGCAGCACGCGGTTGACGGAGATTCCCGCCAGCCGGGCGGCCTCGATGTCGTCGCCGACCGCGTAGAGATGACGTCCCCAGGCGGTGTAGCGCAGGGCGTAGCCGACCACCGCGTACAGGGCGATCATGAGGAGGACGCCGTAGGTCAGGTTCAGCTGGCCGAGGGAGACGGTCTGGCCGCTCCACAGCAGGATGTTGCCCGGCTGCAGGGCGACGGTCTGGCCCTTGGCGTAGATGAGGGTGATGGCGGTGAAGACGCTGAGGGTGCCGAGGGTCACGATGAACGGCGGCAGCTTGATCCTGGTCACCAGCAGGCCGTTGACGGCCTGCGCGGCTATCGCGACGACCGCCCCGGCCAGCAGGGCGAACACGCCGGGCCAGTGGTTGTCCGCGACCAGCTTCGACATGAGCAGCGAGGAGAGCACCATCACCGCGCCGATCGACAGGTCGATGCCGGCGGTGAGGATGATGACCGTCTGCCCGACGGCGAGCGAACCGATGACGGCCGTCTGCTGGGCGACGAGCGAGAGGTTCTGCAACGCGTAGAAACGTTCGTTCACCAGGGAGAACACGACGGCGGCGAGCACCAGGACGATGGCCGGGCTGAGGGCCGGCTGGCGGTGCAGCACCGAGTGGATGCGCTGGCTGAGGGTGGCGGGCCTGTTGAGGAACTCCTCCGCCGGTGCCGGTGTGGCTTGACTGTCCACGTGGGTGGTCACAGGGGGTCCTTCCGGTGTTTTCCCTGGTACGGGCTCATGGGCTCGTGGGGTGCGGGTGCGCCGCCGGTGCCGTCACGGCGGTCATCGGCGCCGCACCCGGCTCGGTGTCAGCTGCCCCAGCAGGCGGAGGCGGCCTGGGACGGGGACTGCACGGTCAGGCCGTCCAGGGACTTGGCGGCGACGAGGGCGGTACCGGTGTCGTAGAAGGACTTGCCGTTGGTCACGCTGGGCTTGCTGCCGCCGCGGGCCAGCTTGGCGATCGAGGTGACACCGAGGGCCGCCATCTTGCCCGGGTACTGCACCGCGTCGGCGGCGAACTCGCCGCTGGTGACGTTCTTCAGGCCGGAGCAGCTGCCGTCGATCGCGTAGATCGCGGCCTGCTTCTCCTTGCCGGCCGCCTTCAGCGCGTTGTACGCGCCCTCGCCCGCGGGCTCGTTGATGGCGTAGACGACGTTGATGTCCGGGTTGGCGGACAGGCAGTTCTCCATCGCGGTGCGGCCGCCGTCGATGGCACCCTGGGTGGGCTGGTGACAGACGACCTTGTACGTGCCGCCCTTGCCGCCGGCGTACTTGCCGGACTTGGCTTCCTTGCCGTTCTCGGTCTTGCTCCCCGGGTCGATGCCCATGCCCTCCAGGAAGCCGTGGTCGCGGTTGATGTCGACGGAGACGACCTGGTTGTTGAACAGGTCGAGCATGGCGATGACCGCCGGCTTGCCGTTCAGGGCGGCGGCGGCGTACTGGCCGATGAGCTTGCCCGCCTGCTCGTTGTCCGTGGCGTAGGTGATGTCCGCGGTGCTGGCCGGGTTCGGCGCGGTGTCCAGGGCGATGACGAAGAGGCCGGCCTGCTTGGCCCGGCCGAGGGCGGCGTTCACGGCGTCACCGTTGGTGGTGATGAGGATGCCCTTGTCGCCGCGCGATATGGCGTTGTCGATGGCGGTGATCTGGGTCTGGGTGTCGCCGTCGCTGTTGCCCGCCGCCACCGTGAGACCCACGTTGTCCTTGGCGGCCTGGGCCTTGGCGTCCTTCTCCATGCTCACGAAGTACGGGTTGGTGAGCGTCTTCAGGATCAGCGAGACGCCCACCTTGCCGCCGCCTCCCGAAGCGGACGAGGAGGAGCTTGAGCCGGAAGAACCGCAGGCCGCGAGGGTGGCCCCGAGGCAGACCGTGACGCCGATCGCTGCTGCCCGGGTACGCCGGCTGCGGCGGCTCGGCAGGTGACTGGTGGAGAAGTTCATGGCTCGATCCCTTTCGGATCCGTCCCTTGGCCGACGCTGAGACAACGTTGACTGGGCGAGATACTGGGCCCGTATGGACGAGGCCGTCAAGACGCTGATAGACATGCGCGGGCAACGAGTAGGTAACGTGCGATCGGTTGGAGACAACGATGACTCAGGGCGAGCCGGCGCCCCGGTCCACCCGCAGCCGCCCCACCATGCGTGAGGTCGCGGCGCTGGCCGGAGTGGCCATCAAGACGGTCTCGCGCGTCTTTAACGGGGTCCCCACCGTCGACCCGGCGATCGTCGCCAGGGTCCGCGAGGCCGCCGACCAACTGGGTTACCGTCCCAACCTCACGGCCAGCAGCCTGCGCCGCGGCGACGGCCGTACCGCCACCATCGGCATGCTCGTCGAGGACGCCGCGAACCCCTTCTCCGCCGCCCTGACCCGCACCGTCGAGAACGTGGCCCGGGCCCGCGGCGTGCTGGTGCTGGTCGGCAGCCTCGACGAGGACCCGGCCCGGGAAAGGGAGTTGGCCCAGGCGCTCATCGACCGCCGGGTCGACGGGCTGGTGATCGTGCCCGCGGGACGTGACCAGAGCTACCTGATCAGCGAACAGCGCTCCGGCACCCGCCTGGTCTTCGTCGACCGCGAGGCCGGCCTGCTGGACGCGGACGCCGTCGTCTCCGACAACCGACAGGGTGCCGTCACCGCCGTCAACCACCTGCTCAAGGCCGGTCACCGCCGGATCGCCTACCTCGGCGACCAGGCGTCCATCCCGACCGCCGCCCAGCGCTTCGACGGCTACCGGCACGCCCTGGAAGTCGCGCACATCGAGTACGACGACGGGATCGTCCGCCATGTCGGGTCCAGTGAACTGGCCGCCGTCGCCGCCACCGAACAGCTCCTCGCGCTGCCGGACCCGCCGACGGCGCTGTTCACCAGCCAGAACTTCGTGACCATAGGGGTCCTGCGCGCGCTGCGGGCCCTCGGCCTGCAGGACGGCGTCGCCCAGGTGGGCTTCGACGACTTTCCGCTGGCCGACATCCTCAACCCGGGGATCTCCGTCATCGCCCAGGACGTCGAGCAACTGGGCAGGACAGCCGCCGAGAAGCTCTTCCGCAGACTGGACGGCGACGACTCCCCCACCCACACCGTCACCGTGCCGACCCGGCTCATCGAGCGGGGCTCCGGCGAGATAGCCCCCGGAGGACCCCGCCATGACTGAAGCGACACAAGACCTCGGGCAGCCCCCGGCCGTGACCGTGATCGGCGAAGCACTCATCGACCTGGTCCAGCTCGGCACCCCCGGCGACTACCGCGCCCGGCCCGGCGGCAGCCCCTTCAACGTCGCCGTCGGCCTGGCCCGCCTCGGCCACCGCACCGCGCTCATGGCCCGGCTGGCCGGCAACTCCTTCGGCCGGCAGCTGAGCGCCCACGCCGCCGCCGAGGGCATCGACCTGGCGTACGCCCCGTCGGCCGCCGAACCCACCACGCTCGCCGTGGTCTCCATGGACACGGAGGGGCGGGCGAGTTACGACTTCTACCTCGACGGCACCGCCGACTGGCAGTGGACCGAGGCGGAGACCGCCCTCGTCCCGCCGGACACCGCCGTGCTCCACTTCGGCTCAGTCGCGTCCTGGACCCCGCCGGCCGACGACCACATCCACTCCGCTGTCCAACGGCTGCGCAGCGCCGGCACGACCCTGATCAGCTACGACCCCAACATCCGCCCCCTCCTCCTGGGCGATCCGGAACACGGAAGGCAGGCGGTCGAGCGCAGCGTCGGCCTCGCCCACCTGGTCAAGGCCAGCCGTGAGGACGTCGAGTGGCTCTACCCGGGCACGCAGATCGAGAAGATCGCCGCCCACTGGCTGGACGTCGGCGCACTGCTCGTCGTCATCACCGACGGCCCCGACGGAGCCCACGTGTTCCCGGGCAGCGCGGGAGCTTTCAGCCGCGCCGGCCGCAAGGTCGCCGTGGTGGACACCGTCGGCGCGGGCGACGCCTTCACCGCCGGGCTGCTCGGCGCCCTACTGCGCCACGGGCTGGACACGCCGGGGGCCTTGGCCGCGGCCGACCCGGACGTGCTGACGATCGTTGTGGACGACGCGGTCCTCGTCTCCGCGCTGACCTGTGAACGCCTGGGCGCCGACCCGCCCACCGCCCTGCCCCGCCCTCACCTCTCCGCCCAGGCCCCCCTGGCGGTGACGGACCTGGCCTTCGCCGACCGGACGGGCACGGGCGGCCCGACTCCGCAGCCGCTTCAGCCGGCCGAGAAGTAGCGCCTCCGCGTCACGGAGACCGGCTTATCTGGGTGAGGCCGGCCGTCGGCGAGGTACACGGGCCAGTTCAGCGCTGCAGGGTGAGGACAGCCGGCCGCCAGGGCAGTTGGTCGTAGGGGCCGCTCGCGGAGGGGGACTTGCCCTGGTAGAGGAACTGCAGGTTGCAGGGGTCGATGGTCATGGTCTGGTCGGGGTTGTTGCGGACCAGGTCACCATGGCTGATGTCGTTGGTCCAGGTGGCACCGCTGTTGGCCTTGCCCGCGAAGGGGTTGCTCTCGCTTGCGGCTTGCGGGGTCCACGAACCGCTCAGGCTGGAGGCCGTGAAGGAGCGGAAGTAGCGCTGCTCATTCGCACCCCTGGCCTCAACGATCATGAGGTACTGGTTCTGGCCCTGGACCTTGTAGACCTGCGGCGCCTCGAACAGGTTCTTCTCGGTGTCGCTCATGACCGTCGTGTACGACGAGCCGAAGTTGCCCGGGAAGTTCCCGATCGGCATGCTCGCCCGGTAGATCTTGCCGTTGTCGCCGGCGAAGAACAGGTACATGTTCTGGCCGTCGGCGATCAGGGTCTGGTCGATCGGGGCGGAGCCCGGGACGCTGCCGGTGAACAGCGGCTGCGGCGCGGACCAGCCGTTGGGGTTGGTGGGGTCGCTCGACGTGCGGTAGATGAAGGGCCACGCACCCCACTGGTACGCCAGCACCCAGATGTTCTTGGGCGCGAAGTAGAACAGCGTGGGCGCCACCGCGGACTGGCTCATCCCGGTCTGGCCGGCCGACGCCATGTCCGACCAGTTCGTGAAGGGCTTGAACATCATCGAGCCGTACGACGACCCCGACACGTTCGACGCGTAGACCAGGTGCTTGCCGTTGTAGGTCACGTTGGTGAAGTCCTTCAGCGAGACCCACCCGTTCGCCGGCTGCGCCAGCGCACCCGTCGACGTCCACCGGTACGTCGACGGCAGAGAACACGTGCCGTCCCCCGGCGGGGTCGTCCCGGACAGGCCGGTCCACTTCTGGTTGCTGCCCCCGTTGCACGTCCAGATCTGCGCCGCTGTGCCGTTGGCGGTACCGGAGCCCGTAACCTCCAGGCACAGCCCGGACTCCACGCCGACGACCGTGCCGTCGGAGTTCACCCGCCACTGCTGGTTCGCACCGCCGGAGCAGGTCCAGATCTGCACCCGCGTACCGGCCGTGGTTGCGTGGCCCGGAACATCCAGGCACTTGTTGCCGTACACGGTGAGCTGGTTGCTATCCGTCAACGTCCACTGCTGGTTGGTCCCGCCCCAGCAGTCATAGATCTGCAGATACGTGCCGTCGGTCTGGCTGGCGCCCGGCACATCGAGACACCGGCCGGAACCAACACCGCGCAAGGCGCCGCTGGAAGCCGCCTGAGCCGGGGCGGCGACGAGCATCGCCGCCAACGCGGCCAGGGCCGCAACCACGGCGGCGAGCACCACTGACGGATGCCTGCGGCTGGAACTTCCTCTGCGCATGGATACTCCCTAGACCCTGAGTAGGCGGTTCCGGTTGGCCTCGTCAGAGGCCGGCCGGACTGTTCGGCGTAGTGCGGTGTGCAGCAGTCCGCGAGCACCACGGCGGACCGGGGAAGTGGACGAGTCCATGACATGCGCAACTGCGACATATACATCCGTTACATACACATGCGGCATGGCCCTTGCGATTCCGACTTCAGGCGGTACTGCCCGGCATGGCCCTACTGTGCGACGGAGCGGCCCGAAGTGTTCGTTATGTCGAACAGAGGTCGAGCCATCGAGCAACCCGATGATAGGGAACCGGTGAAGGCCGTCAATACCTCTCGCATGTATCGCCTCAAGCGCCGAAACATTCGTACCATCACGCGCCGACCAACGCACGCCACACCGACAAGTGGCTGGCTCGTAAGCGACTTGACCCCGGAAGGGAGCGATGCGCGGACGGCGCAGACACTCGGCCGGGCCTGCCTCCAACGTCCCTGACAGCGAAAGTCGCACGACGCCGACGCCAGACCGGGGGTCGGCGTCCGCTTACCGGGTGACCGAAAGATTCGTGCGACAATCGGAAATTTCTTCGGCCGGGAAGTATTGACGATCCACGGTCACGCCTCAATCATCCCTGTCGGAGAAGCCGGGCCTGGTTCGAGATTCCGGGCTGTCTCGGCCTGGGCAATCCATGCTGCACGGCAGATCAGCGACCAGCTGCACGGCAGACCCGCGCACCACATCACCTGCGCCACCCCGTTCCGTTCCGGTGAGGTTCGCACCAGCGCATCCTGGCTCTTCCCGCAGTTGGAGAGGCATGCGACGCCACGTGACGGTCCCCCGGCTGAGCCGCGCTGGAGTACCCCATGCCTGTGTCGAGACGTGGAACACGCCCGCCGCCCGCCGTACGTCGCCCGAGGGCCGACCGGGTGCGGCGCCCGTGCCGTTGGCGTCATCCCGGTCCCCATGACCGCGGTGTCCGGTGATTCCGTCCTGCCCGGGCTCCGACCTGCCCCGCCCGTCCGCCGGACGGGGCCGGACGACGCAATCCCCTGCGCTTCAGTCGATCAGCGATTTCTACCTCGGAGGCACAGTCATGGGCTCGTATGCCCTTCCCAGATCCGTTACTCGCCGGAAGATCCGCACCCTGCTGCTGGCGCTGGTCGTCGGTGTCCTCGGTGCGGTCACCGCACTGGCCGCACCGCCGACCGCACACGCCGCCGAGGACACGCTTGGCGCCGCGGCGGCACAGAGCGGCCGCTACTTCGGCACCGCCATAGCCTCCGGCAGGCTGGGCGACTCGGCGTACACGACGATCGCAAACCGTGAGTTCAACATGGTGACGGCCGAGAACGAGATGAAGATCGACGCCACCGAACCACAGCGGGGCCAGTTCAACTTCAGCGCCGGCGACCGCGTCTACAACTGGGCGGTGCAGAACGGCAAGCGGGTGCGTGGCCACACACTGGCCTGGTACGCCCAGCAGCCCGGCTGGATGCAGAGCCTCAGCGGCAGCTCACTGCGCCAAGCGATGATCGACCACATCAACGGCGTCATGGGCCACTACAAGGGCAAGATCGCCCAGTGGGACGTCGTGAACGAGGCTTTCGCCGACGGCAATTCGGGAGGTCGGCGGGACTCCAACCTGCAACGCACCGGCAACGACTGGATCGAGGTCGCCTTCCGCACCGCGCGCGCCGCCGACCCGGCGGCCAAGCTCTGCTACAACGACTACAACATCGAGAGCTGGACCTGGGCCAAGACCCAGGCCGTGTACGCCATGGTCCGGGACTTCAAGCAGCGCGGCGTGCCGATCGACTGCGTCGGGTTCCAGTCGCACTTCAACAGCGGCAGCCCCTACGACAGCAACTTCCGCACCACCCTGCAGAATTTCGCCGCCCTCGGCGTCGACGTGGCCATCACCGAACTCGACATACAGGGCGCCTCGGCCTCGACCTACGCCAACGTGACCAACGACTGCCTGGCCGTCCCGCGCTGCCTCGGCATCACCGTCTGGGGTGTGCGCGACACCGACTCCTGGCGATCGGGGGACACGCCGCTGCTGTTCAACGGCGACGGCAGCAAGAAGCCTGCCTACACCGCCGTCCTCAACGCACTCAACGGCGGCGGCTCCACGACACCCCCTGCGGATGGCGGACAGATCAAGGGCGTCGGTTCGGGCCGTTGCCTGGACGTGCCCGGAGCCGGCACCACCGACGGCACACAGCTCCAGCTGTGGGACTGCCACAGCGGCACCAACCAGCAGTGGACGTACACCGACGCCGGCGAGCTCAAGGTCTACGGCAGCAAATGCCTTGACGCCGCCGGCACAGGCAACGGTTCCAAAGTCCAGATCTACAGCTGCTGGGGCGGCGACAACCAGAAATGGCGCCTCAACCCCGACGGATCCATCGTCGGCGTCCAGTCCGGCCTCTGCCTCGACGCCGTCTCAGGCGGCACCGCCAACGGCACCCTGATCCAGCTCTACTCCTGCTCGAACGGCAACAACCAACGCTGGACCCGTACCTGAGGGGGGCTGCCACAAACGAAGGGGTGAAGCCGTGACAGCCCACGGTGCGGCTTCTCCCGCCCCTCCGCAAGGACATCGTTGACGGTCCCAGGTCGCCGCCGTGGTGGCGGCGACCTCGCGATCGGAATGCTCGCCGCGGTGCATCCGGCGCCCGCCGAGGCGGCGAGGGCGAACACCGTGGCCGAGAGTCCGTCCTGCTCAGGGCTGAGCAGACTGGGGCAACCAGCTCACCGGGATCCGCCCTCGCTCGCTTCGGACAGCAGGTCGCACACGGCTGCCGCCCTCCCAGAGTGCGGGTGCGCGTCGCCTTCCCCCGACAGGACGTGCCAGCTGGCGATTGACCCGCGCTATCCGATCCGGGACAACCGCGTCACGCTCCGTCAGAATCAGCGTCGAACGGGCGTCAAGGCATTTGCCGCACCCGGCCCGCACGGAGTTGAGGCAAAGCGTTCTCGACCCGCGCCCCGCTGCGAAACCGCAGGTGAGACACGTGGCAGGAACCTGCAGCATGCTCCACGCGGTGGACCTGTGGAAACATGTCGGCACGACCCGCATGCAACCTGGGAAACCAGAAGAACAGCAGGTCAGACGCCCTTTACTGCGGGCTCAAGAATAGCGACGCACTCCACATGATGCGTCATCGGAAAGGTGTCGGCCTAGGCCAGCCCTGGAAAAGGCCAGGTCAGAGCCGCTTTCTCGTCTCGCCACGCAGCGAACGGGCACCCAGAGCGTCAAACGAGCGTCACGGCCGACAGTCCATCCGGCTCAGGGCGGAACAGACTGCGGCAACCTCTCTCCCGAGAGATCCGCTCCTGCTCGCTCCGACGCCGACCCCACATCAGGACCGCACCACCTCTACGGCCGCCATAATGAACTCATGCTCTCCAACCCGCAGCACCCCGCACCCACCCCGAGGGACGTCTCGGGCGCGGACGCCAAGGACCTCGCGCTGTATCGGGAGAAGTTCCGGCGGCGTCTGCCGAAGTCGCTGAACGAGTTGCACGGCCCGACCCAGGGGATCGTGGAGCTACCGCTGCACATGGCCTGGTCCGGGATGACCTCATACGACCTGAGCAAGCCGCGCCAGCGCATGGGCCTGTACCGCACCGTCCTGCACGAGGGCCTGCACGACGACCTGCCCCGCTACCTCAACCAGAACCTACTCCTGCAGCTGTGGCCGGTGCTGCGCACCCTCGTCGGCCGCACCGTGCGCACCGTGTGGGAGGACGCCTTCCCTCAGCTCGCCTCCCACACCCAGGCAGCCGCGTGACGGACATGCCGGAGCTGCACACGCGGCTCCTGGCGGACGTGATCGCCCTCGGTTCCCCGTATCCCCTGGTCCTCACCGGCGGATACGCCGTGCGGGCACACCACCTCGTAAGCCGCCCCAGCCAGGACCTCGACGTCGCCACCGAGAACCCGGCTCCCATGGCCGATATCGCGGCCACGCTCCGCGCCGGCCTGGAAGCCCGCGGCTGGAAGGTGCACGCGCTGGAGACCGCCCCGCTGTCCGCCCGCTTCACCGTGTCCGACCCGGCCACCGGGCAGGAATGCGAAGTCGACATCCTCAAGGAGATCTTCTGGCGGCCAGTCGCCCAGAGCCCGTACGGACCCGTCCTCGCGGAGGAGGACGTGATCGGGACCAAGATCCGCGCCCTCGCCGACCGCGGAGCGCCCCGCGACCTGATCGACGTGTTCGCAGCCTCCCGCCGCTGGACCAATGCCGAGCTCGAGGAGTTCGGCCGTCGCCACGCCCGCGGCCGCTTCGAGCGCGAGGATCTCCAGGCGAACCTCACAGGCGCCGAGTGGACCGACGACGAAGCCTTCGCCGCCTATGGACTCGATGACGCCACCATCACCGCTCTCCGCGCTTGGGCAGTGGAGTGGGCCGACAGCCTCGCGACCCGTCTCCTCGTAGAAGCCGATGATCCGGACAACGACTGATCACGTCCGGATGAGACGACACCTGCAAGCGATCAGAGCAAGAGCCAAGAGATGAGCGGGTAGGAAAGCAGCCGGTCGCGGGCTTGTCCCACCTCAAGTAGGCCAGGCAGGACCTGGGAAATCTGTCGGCGGGCAGGCTGCGGCCCCAGTGGCGGGTGATCAATGAGAGCCGACCCTCGTGCGTCCCCACGCTTACTCAAGGGCCTCAGCCGTCGGAAAGCGGCGTGAACAGGTCAGCGTGCCGTGCGCCACCGGGGTGACACTACGCCGCGCCCGGCGGCCAGCCAGACTGCCGACGGCCCTCCCCCTACCAGATCCACCAGATCCGCAAGCTCACAGCCCTTGACCGCCTCGGGCAGACACAACCCGACTGGGCGGTCCTCATGAGTAGGAAGCGGTGCAAGGACCCTGATGGTCTGCTCAGCCTGACACGACGGCATCCACGTCGGCTCCGAACCCTGAGTTCACGGCAGTCACTGGAGAGCCCGTTGAGATTGACGCCGCACGCCAGGTTCGGGAGGAGGCCGCTGGACAAGGAACAGCTCCGCTCTCACCTCGCCCGGCGGCCTGCCTCACGGTGGGCCTCGCCATGCCCGGTCGGCGGCAAGGTGACCGCGAAGCGCGACCGGCCGCCCGGACATGCGGGCGGCCAGCAGGGTGTCATCCGTTATCACACGCGGAGCGCCACGCACTGGCGGAGCAGTGGCTCCAAGCGCAGTTGGGTGTCCTCGCGGTCGAACGCCTGGAGCGTATCTAGACAGTTGGCGATCCAGCGGGCCTCGTCCTCGTCCTCGATCCGGACCGCCACGGCGGTCACCGCGCTCTCCAGGTCGAATGGCCCCTCCGCGAACTCGTCGTCGAGGGCCCGGTATCCGACCGCGAGCAGCGGGTTCGCGTACACACCGGTCGCCTCGGCGAAGGCGCGGGCTTCGGCCGGGTTCGTGCGCAGGCCGGCCAGGCGGCGCAGCACCTCATCCGGGTCGCCCAGTTCGCCGTGCAGACGGTGTGCCCGGCCGACCAGGAGGGGCCAGCCGCCAGTCAGGTCGTGGAGGCGGTCCAAGCGGTCCTCCGTGTGGAACATCTCGACGCGCTGGGCCCAGCCACGCAGGCTGCGGCGGTCGTGGCGGCGCAGCACCACGGGGGCAGCCGAGGTGAGTTCCTCGCCCGTCAGCAGGGTGCGCCACAGGGCCAGCTGGGCGGGGTCCGTGACCAGGACGACCGCGCGGGTCACCCCCGGGGTGTCGGGCAGTAGCGTCTCAGCCAGGTCCCCGCACTGCGGCCGAGGTCGGGGACACGGACAACTCCTGGTACGAATGGGCTTGTCGCCTCTTACGGACGGGAGCGTCCCGGCGTTCAGGGGGCCGGTGATCAGGAGCTTCGCCAGACGGCCCCGCGCTGCTCGTACTCCATGACGGACTCGACGCCGAGGGCGACGGATGCTCCGCACTCTCGGGTGAGCAGCCAGAGCGCCAGATCGATTCAGCTGGTGACACCGCCCGCGGTGACCAGATTCCCGTCGTCGACGACTCGTGCGTCGATCACCCTCCCTCCCTGAGCGGCCAGATCGGCCTTGCCCAGGTGATGTGTCGTGCAGGGACGGCCGCTGGTCAAGCCCGCCGCGGACAGCACCAGGACCCCGGTGCAGACGCTGGCGATGGTGACTCCCGCCTCCTGTGCACGTACGAGGTCCCGATGGACCTCCGGATCCTTAGGATTCGAACACGTAGCGACATCAGCTGGTCTCCTTGGCTGAGGGGGCGCCCTCGTCCGCGAGCGGCCGGGCAGCGTAGGTGATCCGGACGATGCCGTCGGCGTGCCGTGCGGTGCGGGCGCGGACGCCGAAGACGTCGGCGAGGATCTGCGGGGTCAGGACATCGAGGACCGGGCCCGCCGCGGTCACGGCACCTTCGTGCAGGACGACCAGGTGGTCGCAGAGGCGGGCGGCGAGGTCGAGGTCGTGCAGGACGGCGAGGGTGGTGACGCCGGTGGCGCGGATGAGGTCGAGAAGTTCGAACCGGGCCCGGATGTCGAGGTGGTTGGTGAGTTCGTCCAGGACGAGGAGTTGCGGTCTCTGGGCCAACGCGCGGGCCAGCAGGACGCGTTGGCGTTCGCCGCCGGACAGGGAGGCGTAGTCGCGGTGCGCGAAGGGCCGTACGCCGCAGCGGTCGACGGCGTCCGTCACCGCCCGGTGGTCGTCGGCTCCGTCGCGGCCCAGCAGGCCGTGGTGGGGGGAGCGGCCGAGGGCGATGATCTCGGTGACGGTCAGGCCGGTGGTGTTGCCGCCCGAGTCCTGGAGGACCGCAGCCGTACGACGGGCCGCGGCGCGGGGGGACAGCTCCCAGACGTCGTCCTCGCCGACCCGGACGGCGCCGTCCGCCGGGCGCAGGGAGCGGTAGACGGCGCGCAGCAGGGTGGACTTGCCGCTGCCGTTCGGGCCGACGAGGCCGACGATGTCCCCCTTGCGGGCTTCGAGGCTCACGTCTCGGAGGATCGGGGTGCGGTCCAGGGTGATGTGGAGCTGGTCAACGGTCAGTTTCATGCGGTCAGTCCAGACCCTTGTTGCGGCGCAGCAGCCACAGGAAGAACGGGGCGCCGAGGAGGGCGGTGAGGATGCCGAGCGGCAGTTCGTTGGGGCGGTCGAGGGTGCGGGAGAGCAGGTCGACGAGGACCAGGTAGAGGGCGCCGAGCAGGGCGGTCAGGGGCAGTAGGCGGCGGTGGTCGGCGCCGGTGGTCAGGCGCACCAGGTGCGGGATCATCAGTCCGACGAAGCCGATGCTGCCGGCGACGGCGATGACGGTGCCGGTGAGCAGCGCGCTGAGGACCAGGAGGACGGCCCGCAGCCGGTTGACGTCGACGCCGAGGGCGGTGGCGGACTCGTCTCCCGCGAGCAGGACGTTGAGGCGCCGGCCGAAGAGGGCGAGGAGCGTGGTCGTGACGAGCACCACCGCGGCCACCGTGGGGACCTGGTCCCACTGGGCGCCCGCGACACTGCCCAGCATCCAGAACATCACCGTGCGCAACTCGTTCGGCGTCGCCTGGAGTTGGACGTAGTTGGTGGCGGAGAGGAAGACGTACCCGACGGCGACGCCCGCCAGTACCAGCCGGGTCGGGGCCAGCCGCCCCCGCCGCTGCCCGAGCGCGAACACCAGCGCCCCGGCGACGACCGCGCCGAGGAAGGCCGCCGCCGACACCCCGACCCCGGCGAGCGCGGCGCCCCCGCCAAGGGTGATGACGAGGACGGCGCCGAGAGAGGCGCCGTAGGAGAAGCCCAGGACTATGGGGTCGGCGAGCGGGTTGGACACCACCGTCTGGAGCACCGCGCCGGACACGGCGAGGCCCGCGCCGACCAGGGCGGCCAGGACCACCCGCGGGGTGCGGAAGTTCCAGACGATCTGGTCGAGTGCAGGGTCGGAGGGCGCCGACCCCGCGCCGGTGACGTGGTGCAGGACGATCGCCCACACGTCACCGACCGGCACGCTGACGGCGCCGATGCTGATCGCCACGATCATGGTGGCAAGCAGCGCGACCGGCAGGAACGCGAGCGCCAGCGGGATCCTGAGGCGGCTCAGAGGGCGTCGGGGTGCAGCATCTGCGCGACCTTCTCCACGGCCAGGTCGTTGCTCGGACCGAGGTACATCGAGTCGGACAGCGTCACGTACGTGTTGTTCCTGGCGGCCGGCCACTGGGGGAACTCCTTGAGCAGTTTCTTGGCGTAAGCCGCCGGATCGGGGCCGTTGTAGCTGATGACGACGACGGCGTCGACGTCGGTGGCGGCCACCTTCTCCTTGCTCAGGTCGGCGAAGGTGGCCTTGGTGGTGTTCGAGAAGGCGTTGGTGCCGCCGGATTTGGCGAGGATGTCGTTGACGATGCCGTTGGCGAGGACCGAGCTGAAGTCGTTGCTGCCCATGGACATGTTGGAGAAGAGCACCATGACCTTGGGCTTCCTCTCCCCGGCGACCTTCTTGGAGACCGCCGCGATGCTCTTCTCGGAGGCCGCGATCAGCTTCTCGGCCCGGTCGCTGACGTGGAAGATCTTTCCCATGTCGCGCAGCAGCCGGTAGCTGTCGGCGACGGTCATCTTGGAAGGGTCGTCGTCACAGCCCTGCGGGGAGACGTAGCTGTTGGCGCCGACCTGCGCCAGCTGGTCGCGGGTGGCGAAGCCGTTCTTCTGGTCGAAGCCGTACGTGGTGACGGACAGGACGAGATCGGGGCGCAGGCCGAGCATCGCCTCGCGCGGGATGTCGTAGGCGTCGTTGAGCTTGACGTTCCCGGTGGGCAGCTTCTTGATGGCGGCGGCCCGGCCGGGCACCTCGGACATGCCGTAGCCCTGCTGGTTGGCGACGATCCTGTCACCCAGGCCGAGAGCGAGGAGGGTGGAGACCTCGGCGACCGAGGCTCCGTTCATGACGACGACCCGGCTGGGCGCCTTCTTGAAAGTCTCCTTCTGACCGCAGTTGTCCAGGGTCACCGGGTAGCCGGTCTTCGAGGCCGCGGCCTCGGCCGTGTCGGCGCTCGCCTTGTCGTCGGACGAGGAGCCGCATGCCGCGGTGAGCAGGCAGAGGGCTGCGGCCAGGGCGGTGGCGGCCGGCCGGTTGATCGACATGCGGGCTCCTATGCGTGCGGGGTGCGCTGATGCTTCTGCTGGTCTTCTGCGTGGTTCTGGTGCAGTAGTCGGGGCGCGGTGGCCGTGAGTTCCCGCGCGTGTGCCGCAATTGACCAACTCGGCAGAGGAGTTGATGCCCCCGGACCGCAGGGTTGGTGCTCCCCACCGGAGAGCACCAACCGGTGGCGTCAGGCCGCCAGGGCGCCCGGTGCCTCGGCCTCCACGAGCTGCCGTTCCAGAGCCGCGCGGGCGCGCGAGACCCGGGAGCGGACGGTACCCACGGGGCAGCCGGTGAAGCCGGCCGCCTCCTCGTAGGACAGGCCGACGACCTGGGTGAGGACGAACCTCACGGCGTTCGTCGGGCAGCGCGGCCAGCAGGTCGAGCAGAGCCACGCCTTCGTCGAACCCCGGCAGATCGCGCGGCTGGGTGCGTTCGACGGCAGCCTGCCAGTCCGGGGTGTCGACGAGCCGCGGTCGAGCGCCGGCGTACCGGAAACTGTCTGCCACCGCGCGACGGGCGATGGACAGCAGCCAGGTACGGGCCGAGGCGCGGCCCTCGAAGCGGTGCAGGCTGCCGAACGCCCGCGCGAAGGTGTCCTGGGTGAGGTCGTGAGCGGTCTGGGGATCGCCGCTGAGGTGGACGACGTAGCACAGCACGTCGTCGTGAAGGGCGCGGACGAAGTGCTCGGCCGCGCGGGGGTCGCCGCCGCCCGGCTGTCTCAGGCGACAGCGGCACCCGTGGGCGGAGCCCGAGAGGTGAGGGAGCAGCACAGGAGAGGCCTTGCCGGGGCCGGCACGTCGGTGGCGCGGCGCCTGACCGTGAGCGGGCGAGGGAGCGGGGCGGGCCCGGCCAGCAGCATCCGCAGCGGTGCCACCAGCCGGGTGGCCGCGGCCCGCAGAACGCGGAAGACGGCGCGCTCGCCGTACGCGAGCCAGAGCCCGCACAGCATTGCGGCCAGGAGGTGCGCGGCGAACATGCCGTACGAGGCGGCGCCGCTCATCTCGCCCATGCCGTGCGCGTGCTGGACCCCGGTCATCGCATGCGTCATGGCCCCCATGTCCATCGGGTCCATGTGCATGGAGCCCATGCCGCTCATGTCCATGGAGCCCGGGGCGCGAGCCGAGGCGTCCTGTCCGGGAGTCGCCGCGGTGGTGAGCGTCTGCGCCAGGGAGAACGCCTCGTGGAGTACCGCCTGTGCCGCTGTCACCACCGTGACGATCAGCATGCGTCCGCGCTCACGGCCGGCCAGCAGCCGGCCGTACCGGTCCCCGCCGCACCGGCGGCCATGGCCCACCAGGGGACGGAGGTACCCGACATGATCACGTGACCGAGGGCGGCGAGCAGCACGCAGACGGCGGCGAACACACCGGCCCGCAGCGGACGGCACCACCCTCGGACAGTCATAGCCCGCCCATCCGTTCGGCCACCGCAAGGTGAGCTTCCTTGCCCACGCACCATCGATGTTGGTGTAGGACTGCGACACGCGCATGGTGCCTTCAAGCCACCGTTTGACCCGCTGCACCGCCTCGGCGCCCTTGACGTGCGTCAAGATACCCCGGAGAGCGTCATTTCAGCGTCAAGATTTCGCCCGTAACGCCCACAGCGCACATAACGCACACCACTCGAACCCGCAGGTCAGACGGCCTTTCCGGCCGGTTCAAGGATCGCGACACACTCCACGTGGTGGGTCATCGGAAACAGATCGAACGCCCGCAGCGTCCGCACCCGGTACCCGCCGTCCCGGAAGTACGCCAGGTCGCGGGCGAGGGCGGCCGGGTCGCAGGCGACGTAGGCGACTCGGCGGGCGCCCAGTGATGTCAGGTGCTCCACCGTCTTGCGGCCCGCGCCCGCGCGGGGCGGGTCGAGGACGATGAGGTCGACCTCGGTGATTCCGGTGCGCGGGAGGACCGACTCGACCTTGCCCTGTTCGACGCGGACGCGGGGGAAGTCGCCCAGGTTGTGGCGCGCGTCCTCCACCGCTCGCTTGCCGGACTCGATGCCCAGCACCGCGCCCTTCTCGCCGAGGCGGTCGGCGAGGGCGCCGGCGAACAGGCCGACTCCGCAGTAGAGGTCCAGCGCCATCTCGCCCTTGCGCGGCAGCAGTCCCTGCATCACCGCCGTCACGAGGGTGTCCGCCGCCTTCGGGTGGACCTGCCAGAAGCCGCCGTTGCCCACGCGGTGGGTGCGGCCGTCGGCCCGTTCGCGGACGAAGGCGCGGCCGTGGACGCGGTGGATGCCGCCGTCGTTCTCGTCCACCCGCAGGACCGAGACCGGCTTGTCCAGTTCGACCAGGGGCAGGCGGGCGCCGGGGCGGGGCTCCAGGATCACCATCCGGTCCTGGGAACCGGTCGCGGCGATCGCGTCCACCGTCACCATGCCCGACCAGTCGCGCTCCTCGATGCCGAGTTCGCTGACGCCCTGCGCCGCGATCATGCAGTGCTCGATCGGCTCCACCTCGTGCGAGCGGTGCCGGCGCAGTCCCGCGTTGCCGTCGGCGTCGATCGCGTACTGCACGCGCGTGCGCCACTGCGGCACCTCGCCCGCGGGCAGCTTGTCGCCCTCGGCGGGCATCACCGTGCCGTCCCAGCCCGCCTCCTCCGGCGTCAGGCCGGCCAGCCGCCGCAGCTGCTCGGCGATCACCTCGCCCTTGAGCCGGCGCTGGGCGCCCGGCTTGGCGTGCTGCCAGTCGCAGCCGCCGCAGCGGCCGGGGCCGGCGTAGGGGCAGGGGGCCTCGACGCGGTCCTTGGAGGCGTCCACGATGTCGACCGCGTCGGCGCGCAGGAAGCGGGCCCCCTCCTCGCCCTCGGTCACCCGGGCCACGACCCGCTCGCCGGGCAGCGCGTGCCGGACGAACAGCACCTGGCCCTCGGCGGTCCGGGCGATGCAGTGGCCGCCGTGCGCGACCGGGCCCACCTCGACCTCGTACTCCGTCCCCACCAGAGATTTCTTCGGTTCTGCCTGCATGGCGGGGTGACTCCAGATCAACGAGAGGGGGTACGGCCGAGCATGGGCCGACGACAGCCGACCAGTCTACGTGCTCGCAGAGACCCCCCGCGGACACTCGATCGCGGAAGCCGTCTGCCCGCAGGCCTGCACAGGCCTGCACGGGCCCGCACGGGCACGCACGGGCACGCACGGGCACGCACGGGCCTATACAGGCGCACCAAGCCCGCACAGCAAGCCCGCACGGGGACCTAGGCCCACACAGGCGCACAGGCCCGTACGGGCCGCACAGGCGCACAGGCCGCACAAGCCGCACAGGCCCACCGACCCCCGGGCCTGCACCCGGCGCCCCTCCCGCTCACCCCCCGCTGTGCTCCTTCGGCCGGTGTTCGGCCGGCCCGCGCCGGACCGCGCCCGGTGCGTTCCAGTCCTGCCGCTTGCGGGCCCGGTTCCTCGCGGCCTCCGAGGACGCCAGCTGGTAGGGCACCGAGGTCACCATGACACCCGGCGTGAACAGCAGCCGCCCCTTGAGGCGCAGGGCGCTCTGGTTGTGCAGCAGATGCTCGTACCAGTGGCCGACCACGTACTCCGGGATGATCACGGAGACCGCGTCCCGCGGGGACTTGGCGCGCAGGCTCTTGACGTACTCGATGATCGGCCGGGTGATCTCGCGGTAGGGCGAGTCGAGGACCTTCAGCGGCACGTCTATCCCGCGTCGCTCCCACTCCTCGCGCAGCGCCTTCGTCTCGGCCGGGTCGACGTTGACCGTGAGCGCCTCCAGGGTGTCCGAGCGCATCAGCTTGGCGTAGGCCAGTGCGCGCAGGGTGGGGCGGTGGATCTTGGAGATCAGGACGACCGAGTGCACGCGGGACGGTCGTACCAGGTCGTCGTCCGGCTCCTCGGGGGCCGAGATCTCCTCGGAGACCCGGTCGTAGTGCTTACGGATCGCGGTCATCGTCGCGTAGAAGATGCACATGCCGAGCAGCGCCACCCAGGCGCCGTGGGTGAACTTCGTGACCAGGACGACGACCAGCACCAGGCCGGTGAAGAAGGCGCCGAACGCGTTGATCGCGCGGGAGCGCACCATGTGGCTGCGCTTGGCCGGGTCCTTCTCGGTCGCCAGGTGGCGGTTCCAGTGCCGGACCATGCCGGTCTGGCTGAGCGTGAAGGACACGAACACACCGACGATGTACAGCTGGATGAGACGGGTCGAGTCGGCGCCGTAGATGACCACCAGCAGGGCGGCGGCGCCGGCGAGCAGCACGATGCCGTTGGAGAAGGCGAGGCGGTCGCCGCGGGTGTGCAGCTGGCGCGGCAGGTAGCGGTCCTGGGCGAGGATCGAGCCGAGCAGGGGGAAGCCGTTGTACGCGGTGTTCGCCGCCAGGAACAGGACCAGGGCGGTGGCGGCGGCGAGCAGGATGAACAGGAAGCTGCCCTTGCCGAACACGGCCTCGGCGACCTGGGAGATCACCGGGTTCTGGACGTAGCCGGAGCCGATCGCGACGCCGTTGTGGAGCAGGTCGGTGGCCGGGTTCTCGGCCATGCGGACCTTGGTGACCATGGCGAGCGCGATGATGCCGCAGAACATGGTGACCGCCAGCAGCCCCATCGCGGCCAGCGTGGTCGCCGCGTTCTTCGACTTGGGCTTGCGGAAGGCCGGGACGCCGTTGGAGATCGCCTCGACACCGGTGAGCGCGGCACAGCCGGAGGAGAAGGCGCGCAGCAGCAGGAAGACCAGGGCGAAGCCCGCCAGGCCCTGGTGCTCGGCCTTGATGTGGTAGGCGGCGGTCGGGGCGCGCATCGTGTCCCCGAGGACCAGGCCCCGGAACGCACCCCACGCGATCATGATGAAGACGCCGCCGACGAACACGTAGGTCGGGATCGCGAAGAGCTTGCCGGACTCCTTCACCCCGCGCAGGTTCATCAGGGTCAGCAGCAGGATCACGGTGACCGCGCAGAAGACCTTGTGCTCGACCACGAAGGGGATCGCCGAGCCGAGGTTCTCGATGCCGGAGGCGATGGAGACGGCGACGGTCAGGACGTAGTCGACGAGCAGGGCGCTGGCGACGGTGAGGCCGGCCTTGGGGCCGAGGTTGGTGGTGGCGACCTCGTAGTCGCCGCCGCCGCTCGGGTAGGCGTGCACGTTCTGCCGGTAGGAGGCGACCACCGTGAACATCAGCACGACGACCGCGACGGCGATCCAGGGGCTGAAGTGGTACGCCGACACGCCCGCGATGGACAGGACCAGCAGGACCTCCCCCGGCGCGTAGGCGACGGAGGACAGCGGGTCGGAGGCGAAGACAGGGAGTGCGATGCGCTTCGGCAGGAGAGTTTCGCCCAGCCGGTCACTGCGCAGAGCGCGCCCGATCAGGATCCGTTTGGGCACGTCGGTCAGTTTGGACACGAGAGAGGATCGTAGGCCTTCCACCTGGCAGGTCTCCAGCCGCAGTACGGGATCTGCCTCCCGAGTGAAAAAAGTGACGGTCGGAACTGCGGATTCCGCAGCCTTCGTACCCATCGTGCCTAGATGGCACACCCCGCCTGTCTTCGCACTTCGGAGGTCCCATGCCCGCGACCGCAGAACTGATCGGTGCCGCGGTCGCCCTCGTCGGCCTCGGAATCCTCACAGCGTGGAGCGTGCGCAGCATCACTCGGCGATGAGCGTGGCACAGGGGTGCCCGGCCAGGCCGGTGCGTGTGTAGCTTGGGCCTCGGTCTGAGACCCTGATGGGGCTGAGCACTAACTTTTGGACACCGGAAGGACGGTCGTGCACATCGTCATCATGGGCTGCGGCAGAGTGGGTTCCGCTCTCGCCCAGACCCTGGAGCAACAGGGGCACACGGTCGCCGTGATCGACCAGGACCCCACCGCCTTCCGCAGGCTGGGCCCGGGGTTCGGCGGCCGCCGGGTCACCGGCGTCGGCTTCGACCAGGACACCCTGCGCGAGGCGGGCATCGAGGAGGCCGGCGCCTTCGCCGCCGTCTCCAGCGGTGACAACTCGAACATCATCTCGGCCCGGGTGGCCCGCGAGATGTTCGGTGTGGAGAACGTCGCGGCCCGCATCTACGACCCGCGCCGCGCCGAGGTCTACCAGCGCCTCGGCATCCCGACCGTCGCCACGGTCCGCTGGACCGCCGACCAGATGCTGCGCCGGCTGCTGCCCTCGGGTGCGGAGCCGCTGTGGCGCGACCCCACCGGCGGGGTCCAGCTCGCCGAGGTGCACGCCTCCCCGAAGTGGGTCGGCCACAAGATCAGCACGCTCCAGGAGGAGACCGGCGTCCGGGTCGCGTTCCTCACCCGGCTCGGTGAGGCGATGCTGCCCACCTCGCAGACGGTGCTGCAGGAGGGCGATCTGGTGCATGTGATGATGCGGACGGACGACGTCGACAAGGTCGAGGCCGCCTTCGCCGGGGGTCCGGAAGAGGAGAGCGGTCACTGATGAGGGTCGCCATTGCCGGAGCCGGCGCCGTCGGCCGCTCGATCGCGGGCGAGCTGCTGGAGAACGGCCACGAGGTCCTGCTGATCGACAAGGCCCCGACCGCCATCTCGGTCGAGCGGGTCCCGCAGGCGGAGTGGCTGCTCGCCGACGCCTGCGAGATCACCGCCCTGGACGAGGCGGCGCTGCAGCGCTGCAACGTCGTGATCGCCGCGACGGGCGACGACAAGGTGAACCTGGTCGTCTCGCTCCTCGCGAAGACGGAGTACGGCGTTCCGCGCGTCGTCGCCCGGGTCAACAACCCGAAGAACGAGTGGCTGTTCAACGAGTCCTGGGGCGTGGACGTCGCCGTCTCGACGCCCCGTCTGATGTCCGCCCTGGTCGAGGAGGCGGTCAGCGTCGGCGACCTGGTCCGGCTGCTCCGCTTCAGCCACGGCGACGCCAACCTGGTGGAGCTGACCCTGCCCGAGGAGTCGGCCCTGGCCGGCACCCAGGTCGGCGACGTGGAGTGGCCCGAGGACACCTCGCTGGTCACGATCATCCGGGGCACCCGGGTCCTCACCCCCTCCCGGGAGGACTCCCTGGAGGCGGGCGACGAACTTCTGTTCGTGGCGGCCCAGGCCCGCGAGGAACAGCTGGAGGACCTGCTGTCGGTACGGCGGGAAGACGTCTGAGGCAGCACTAGGCAGCACCGGAAGGTCTGACACAGCACAGGAAGAAGGGCGCCCACCGTGGCGGAGGGCGCCCTTCTGTCGTCATCCGGTACTCGCCTACTTGCGGTGGCGTCCGCCGGAGGGCTCGCCGCTCTCCTCGGCCAGCGCGGCCTTGCGCTCCTCCTCGGCCTTCTCCTCCGCCTCCATCTCGGCGAAGACGTCGATCGGCGCCGGCGCCTTCGCCAGGAAGACCCAGGTCAGCCAGACGGCGAGCAGGAACGGCGGGATCTTCAGCGCGACCAGCACCCAGCCGAGCTGGGCCGTGTCGGCCCACCAGTACAGCGGGAAGAGGATCGCGCACTTGGCGAGCAGGATCAGGCCCCAGGCCCAGCTGGCCTTGGCGTACGCCTTCTTGCGGCCGGGGTTGCGGGTGCGCCAGGAGAGGTTCTCCTTGAAGACCGGGCCGAGGATCAGGCCGATCAGCGGCACCCCGCACAGCGTGGTGATGATGTACGCCAGCGCCAGGCCCAGGGTGTAGAGCATGCCGGGCAGGTAGAAGTCCTTGGCGTTGCCGGTCATCATCGCGAAGACGACACCGAAGGCGACGCCGAAGACCCCGCTGAAGGCGTGCTTGACGGTGTCCCTCATGGCCAGGCGGACCACGACCAGCACCACGGAGACCGCGAGGGCGGCGATCGCCGACCAGTGCAGGTCCTTGTTGATGGTGAAGATCGTGACGAACAGCAGGCCGGGCAGCACCGTCTCGACCATGCCGCGCACGCCGCCGAAGGCCTCGAACAGCGCGGCCTCGGTCACCGCCCGCGCATGGTCCTCCGCCTGAGTGTCTTCGGTCGGCTTGTCGAGCGACGTCACCGGCTACTCCCTACCAAGGGGTCTCAGTTCGTACTTGGGGTTGAACAGCACCCGACGGCCCCGGCTCAGCGAGATCCGGCCCGACGCGATGAGCCTGCGCCCCGGTTCTATGCCCACGATGGAGCGCCTGCCGAGCCACACCACGTCGAGTGCCGCGGAGCCGTCGAACAGCTCGGCCTCCAGGGCCGGGACTCCGGCGCGCGGCCGCAGGGTGACCGTGCGCAAGGTACCAGTAACGGTGACGATCTGCCGGTCCTGACAGTCGCCGATCCGGATGCAGCCCGCCGTGTCGGCGTCCTCGCGCAGCTCCTCGGACTCCAGGTCCTCCTGCGACGAGGACAGCCGGCCCAGCATGCGCCGGAACCGGCCGGCCGGCTTTTCGGAACGGGGAACAGCACTCATGTCTGAAGCGTACCGGGGCACACCGACACTGCCGTAGTCCAGCTCACGCCCCGGCTCGTTTCCCGAACCGGACGCCGGATCCACTCCTCGAACGTCCGGTTCGCTTCTCGACCTGGCGTCCGGTTCACTTCTCGAACCGGTACCCCATGCCCGGCTCCGTGATGAAGTGCTTGGGGTGCGAGGGGTCCGCCTCCAGCTTCCGGCGCAGCTGTGCCATGTACACGCGCAGATAGTTGGCCTCCGTCCCGTAGGACGGCCCCCACACCTCCTGCAACAGCTGCTTCTGGCTGACCAGCCGGCCGGTGTTGCGGACCAGCACCTCCAGCAGATGCCACTCGGTGGGGGTGAGCCGGACGTCCCGGCCGGCCCGGTTGACCTTCTTCGCGGCCAGGTCGACGGTGAACCCCTCGGTCTCCACCAGCACGTCGTCCTCGCCGGTCCCGGCGACCGGCTCGGCGCGGCGGACGGCGGCCCGCAGCCGGGCCAGCAGCTCGTCCATGCCGAAGGGCTTGGTGACGTAGTCGTCGGCGCCCGCGTCGAGCGCGTCGACCTTCTCGTCGGAGGAGTGACGGGCGGACAGCACCAGGATCGGCACCCGGGTCCAGCCGCGCAGCCCCCTGATCACCTCGACGCCGTCCATGTCGGGCAGGCCGAGGTCGAGGACGACCACGTCGGGGTGGCGGGAGGCGGCCAGTTCGAGGGCGGTACGGCCGTCGGGGGCCGCGTCGACCTCGTACTTGCGCGCCTTGAGGTTGATCACGAGGGCACGCACGATCTGCGGCTCGTCGTCGACCACGAGCACACGGGTCATGAGGCCTGCCTTTCCGGTTCTGCCACGGCCTGTGCTGCTGCTTCAGCCACGGGTTCTGCTCCTGCGGCGACCGATCCTGCCGCGCGGAGGGTGAGGACCATGGTGAGGCCCCCACCGGGCGTGTCCTCGGCGTTGAGGGTGCCGCCCATCGCCTCGGTGAAGCCCCGGGCGACCGCGAGCCCCAGACCGACCCCGGCGCCGCGCGGAGCGTCACCGTAGCGCTGGAAGGGCTCGAATATGCGCTCTTTGGCTTCGTCGGGCACACCGGGCCCGCGGTCCACGATCCGCAGCTCCACCCGGTCGGCGATGGCGCTGGCGGACACCACGACCACATGGCCGGGCCGGTCGGGCGGGCTGTACTTGACGGCGTTCTCGACCAGGTTGGCCACCGCCCGCTCCAGGAGCCCGGCGTCGGCCTCGACCATGGGCAGGGTCTCGGGGACGTCCAGCTCGACGCTGCCCTCGTCCACCCCGACCAGCGCCATCGGGACCACCTCGTCGAGGTCGATCTCCCGGACGATCGGAGTGACGGTGCCGGTCTGCAGGCGGGACATGTCGAGCAGGTTGCCGACCACGTGGTCGAGCCGGTCGGCGCCCTCCTCGATGCCCTCCAGCAGCTCCGCCCGGTCCTCCTCGGACCACGCCACGTCGTCCGAGCGCAGCGACGACACCGCCGCCTTGATCCCGGCGAGCGGGGTGCGCAGATCATGGCTGACGGCGGCCAGCAGGGCCGTACGGATCCGGTTGCCCTCGGCCAGCGCGCGGGCCTGCTCGGCCTCCTCCTGAAGCCGCCTGCGGTCCAGTACGACGGCTGCCTGGGCGGCGAAGGCGGCGAGCACCCGGCGGTCCTCGGCGGGCAGCACCCGGCCGGTCAGCGCGAGGGCCATGTGGTCGCCTATGGGCACGTCGACGTCGGCGTCCTCGGGCCGCTGCAGGGCGGGGCCGACACCGGCGCGCCCGGCGCAGCTCCACGGCTGGACGTCGCCCGCCCGTTCCAGAAGGGCGGCGGACTCCATGCCGAAGGTCTCCCGTACCCGCTCGAGCAGCTCCTCCAGGCTGGTCTCACCGCGCAGCACGTTGCCGGCCAGGAAGGAGAGGATCTCCGACTCGGCGCGCAGCCGGGCCGCCTGGTGGGTGCGGCGGGCCGCGAGGTCCACGACCGAGGCGACGGACAGCGCGACCCCGAAGAAGATCACGATGGCCACGATGTTCTTCGGATCGGCGATGGTCAGCCGGTGCAGCGGCGGGGTGTAGAAGTAGTTCAGCAGCAGGGACCCGAAGGCCGCCGAGGCCAGCGCCGGGAAGAGGCCGCCGAGCAGCGCGGCCGCGACCGTGAGGGTCAGGAAGAGCAGCATGTCGTTGGCGAGGCCGAGGTCGACGGTGTTCAGCAGCACCGCCATGACGGCCGGCCCGACCAGGCCGACCAGCCAGCCCGCGATGATGCGGCCGCGTCCGAGCCGGGCGCCCCGGGCCACCGGCAGTCCGCGCCCCTTGGCGACCTCCTCGTGGGTGACGATGTGGACGTCCAGGTCGGGTCCCGACTCGCGGGCGACCGTGGCGCCGACGCCGGGCCCGAGGACGTACTGCCAGGCCTTGCGGCGGGAGGAGCCGAGCACGATCTGGGTGGCGTTGACCCCGCGCGCGAAGTCGAGCAGGGCCGCGGGGATGTCCTCGCCGACGACCTGGTGGAAGGTGCCGCCGAGGTCCTCGACGAGGGTGCGCTGGACGGCGAGTTCCTTCGGGGAGGCGGAGGTGAGGCCGTCGCTGCGGGAGATGTAGACGGCGAGGACCTCGCCGCCGGCGCCCTTCTCGGCGAGCCGCGCGGCCCGCCGGATCAGCGTGCGCCCCTCGGGCCCGCCGGTGAGCCCGACGACGATCCGTTCCCGTGAGCCCCAGATCGCCGAGACCCGGTGCTCGCTGCGGTACTGCTTCAGGTACTCGTCGGCCCGGTCGGCCACCCACAGCAGCGCCAGCTCGCGCAGGGCGGTCAGGTTGCCCGGCCGGAAGTAGTTGGAGAGGGCGGCGTCGACCTTGTCCGACTGGTAGATGTTGCCGTGTGCCATGCGCCGGCGCAGCGCCTGGGGCGACATGTCGACCAGCTCGATCTGGTCCGCGCGCCGTACCACCTCGTCGGGCACGGTCTCGCGCTGGCGCACCCCCGTGATGGACTCGACGACATCGCCGAGCGATTCCAGGTGCTGGATGTTGACGGTGGAGACGACGTCGATGCCGGCCGCCAGCAGTTCCTCGACGTCCTGCCAGCGCTTGGCGTTGCGGGAACCGGGGATGTTGGTGTGGGCGAGTTCGTCCACCAGGGCGACGGCGGGGGCGCGGTGCAGCACGGCGTCCACGTCCATCTCCGTGAAGGTGGCGTCCCGGTACTCCAGCTCCTTGCGCGGGACCTGCTCCAGGCCGTGCAGCATCACCTCGGTGCGCGGCCGGTCGTGGTGCTCGACGAAGGCCACCACGCAGTCGGTGCCGCGCTCCACGCGCCGGTGGGCCTCGGAGAGCATGGCGTAGGTCTTGCCCACGCCCGGTGCCGCACCGAGATAGATCCGAAGCTTGCCGCGTGCCATGGTCCCATTGTCTTCCGCTTACTGCCGCCTACGCAGCGTCGACCCTACGGCCAACAATCCCGGCGAATGAGACAGGCGGTTCGACGGCGGGCATCTTTGACGGAACCCTGATGTGCCCCGCGGACGTCCCTGAGGGCCCCGCGGGGCATCGTGGGGCTCAGTTGGGGTTGTCACCGTGGGTGAGGGTCTCCCAGGCCACGAAGAGGTTGTTGGTGCCCGCGGGACGGTTGTTCTGGGTGAGCGTCTGAGTGTTGGTCATGGCGATGCCCAGCCGGTTGTGGAGGGCGTTGTAGCCGACCTCGGTGACGGGCCCGAGGCCGAGGGTCAGGGAGCCGCCGCAGAGCCAGCTGGGGACGGCGGTGCCCAGCTGGTACTTGGACTGGAAGCCGAGCGCCTGCCGCAGCCGCTCGCCGACGTCGGTGCCGTAGAGGTCCTGGCCCTGGATCCGGCCGGTCTCGGCGACGTGCGAGATCGAGGAGAGGCCGTAGCCGGTGTGCGTGAAGTCCCGGCAGGTCTCCTGGGTGAGGCCGGTGACGAAGGTGGACTGGCCCTGCCAGTAGGAGACGATCTTGGCGGTGGTGTCGAGGTTCTGGCTGGGCACGGTCTTCGGCACCGACCCGTCGGAGGCCAGGTAGACATAGGCGGCCGTGCGGGTGCGGAACTTGGCCATGGCCGTGTCGTACGACGCCTTGTCCTCCAGGAAGACGGAGATGCCGACGGCGGCCTCCATCATCGTCAGCTCCCAGTTGCCGTTGGAGTTGGAACCCTTGATGACGGTGGGGAGGTAGACGTTGCGCAGCATGGTGGCGAAGCGGGCCTCGTTCGCCCAGGTGCCGGTGTACGTGTACCTGATGATCTCGGCGGCCTTGGGCCAGGAGGAGCCGGCCCAGCCGGTCTGCAGGGGCGCGTTGCTGTTGGTGTGACTGGTGATGGTGGCCGACCAGGCGTCCATGATCTGGATGGCCTTCTGGGCGTACCGGGCGTCCTTGGTGATGTACCAGGCGAGGGCGTCGGTGTAGGCGGCGATCGCGTCCTCGCGCTCGTCGGTGCAGCCGTAGTTGGGGTTCGAGTACGACCCGCATTCGACCGTCGCCCTCGGTGCGGGCGTCCGGTTCAGGTCGGCGTACTTGCTCGCCATCATCTGGTCGTAGGCCGCCTTCCAGGGCTGGGCGCCGGCGAGTACCTCGGTGCGGGCGAAGTCCAGCTGGGCCCTGGAGACGGTGACTCCGGGATGGACGAAGGTGGCGGGGGCGGCCTGGGCCGGCCAGGAAAGGGCTCCGAGGACGAGGGCGACGACGGCCGCGAGGAGTCCGGTTCTGCGCATACCTGAAGGCCTCTCGTTCATGTGGGTGAACGTGAAGCGCCTTTATGAACGGCGCGTTGAGCCGTGACCGTAGGTACAGACCAATGCGCCGTCAAGGGGGTGCGCACACAAAAGAGCCGCACCCCGAAGGGTGCGGCTCTCGAACGGCTCTCCCGGCAAAGCGCCTAGCGGACCTCGGTGATCTCCGGTCCGCGCTGGAGCTGGCCCATGCCGCCGGAGAAGCGCGAGGACTCCTCCTGCTGCTGAACGCCCTCGGGGACCATCTGGGCGTCGTTGGGCAGCTTCAGGACGATCGGGTCACGGGGGGCCATCGGGCCCTCGCCGCGGACCACGACCGTGTCCCGGAAGATCTGCTCCAGGAGCCCCGCGGCCTGCGGCTGCACCGCGCCCTGCCCGGAGATCACCCCGCGCAGGAACCAGCGCGGACCGTCCACACCGACGAACCGCACGACCTGGAAACCGCCCGTGCCGTCCGGCAGCTGCACCGGCACCTGGGCGCGCAGCTCCCAGCCCAGCGGGCCCTCGACCTCGTCGACGATGCCGCCCTGCTGGGTGATGCCGGAGCTGATCTCCTCACGCACCTCGCCCCAGATGCCCTCGCGCTTGGGCGCGGCGAAGGCCTGCAACTGCACGGCACTGTCCTTGAGCACCACGGTCGCCGCGACGATCGCGTCACCCGCGACCTCGACCCGCAGCTCCATGCCGTCGACGCCGGGCACGAACAGCCCGCCGAGATCCACCCGGCCCTCGCCCGGATCGCGCACCTCGGAGTCGTCCCACGGTCCGTCGGGCCGGGGCTCCGGTTCCAGGCGTACGCGCTCGCGCTCGCCCTCTTCCTCGTCCGCCTCGGTGCCGACGCTGTCGACGACCTGCTCGGCCTCGCCGGCCGCGTCCTCGGCGGCACCCTTCTTGTTGCGACGTCCGAACACGTCACTGTCCTTCCCGGTCGGATACGACCGAAGCGTATCGATTCCCACCCGTCCGGCCACCGTCGGCGGCCCGACCGCTTGTGCCGCTCACGTCGCCCACCGCGGCATGCCCGCCGGTGGACCCGAAGCCCCCCTCGGCCCGCGCCGAGCCGGGAAGCTCCGCCACCTCCTGGAAGCGGACCTTCTCGACCTGCTGGACGACCAGTTGGGCAATCCGGTCGAAGCGCTCGAACCGTACGGCCTCGCGCGGGTCGAGATTCACCACGATCACCTTGATCTCCCCACGGTACCCGGCATCAATCGTCCCCGGGGCATTCACGAGGGCCACACCGCACCGGGCGGCGAGCCCCGAACGAGGGTGTACGAAGCCCGCGTACCCATCCGGGAGGGCGATCGACACCCCTGTGGGCAGTACCGCCCGTTCGCCGGGCTTCAGTTCGCACGCCTCGGTGGTACGCAGATCGGCTCCCGCGTCACCGGGGTGCTCGTACGCCGGAAGCGGTACGCCGGGGTCGACGCGGCGGATGAGCACGTCGAGGGGGCTCACTGGGGATGCGGGGTTCACGGGTTCACCTCGAAGGCGCGGGTGCGCCGGATCTGGTCCGGGTCGTTCATGGCGGCCTTGATCTCTTCATCGCGGCCGTTGTCGACGAAGTGCTCGACCGGTACCTCCACGAAGAGGGCGTCGGCACGGACGGCGACGGGTCCGCCGGGGCCGTCCAGACGCCCGGTGGCGGTCGAGTAGATCTTCCGGCCGGCCACCGCGACGACCTCGGCCGCCAGGTACAGCGTGGTGCCCACGGGCACCGGCCGTGCGAAGTCGGTCTCCAGCCGTCCGGTGACGGCGATCTTCCGCAGCAGCCAGTTCAGCGAACCGAGCGTCTCGTCGAGGGCGGTGGCGAGGACACCGCCGTGCGCGAGGCCCGGGGCGCCCTGGTGGGCCGCCCGCACGGTGAACTCGGCGGTGAGGGAGACCCCCTCGCCGGCCCGCACCTCCAGATGCAGCCCGTGCGCGTGCTCGTGGCCGCACCCGAAACACTGTGCGTAGTGGGCGCCGATGAGCTCGCCGGGCGCGGGAGCGTCGGGATGCCGCACCGGTTTCCGGGCGCTGGCGGGAGGCTGAAGAGCTGCGGAACTACCACTCACAGCCGCAGACCTTACCCGCGCGTCCGGTGAATCCGGACACCGTGCCAAGCTTGGCTCCATGCAGCTTTCCGCCACCCCGTACGAAGAACGCCTCACGGCCCCCCGGTCGTGGTGGTTCCTCAGCTTCCTGATCGGCGTCTCATGCGCCCTGGTTCTGCTTCCCTTCGGCACTCTGCCGACGCTGGGCGGTCTGGTGGGCGGTACGGCGGCGGCAGCGGTGGTGGCCAGTTCGTACGGCTCCCCGCGCATCCGGGTGGTGGGCGACTCGCTGATCGCGGGCGAGGCGAAGATCCCGGTGTCCGCCCTGGGCGCGTCCGAGGTCCTGGACCCGGAGGAGGCGCGCGCCTGGCGCACGTACAAGGCCGACGTCCGCGCCTTCCTCCTGCTGCGCGCCTACATCCCCAGGGCCCTGCGCGTGGAGGTCACGGACCCGGCGGACCCGACGCCGTACCTGTACCTGTCGACGCGGGAGCCGGAGGCTCTGGCGGCGGCGATCGAGGCTGCGAAGAAGGCCCAGTAGGCCGGGTAGATCTCTGCGCCGGCCGGCGTCAGCCTCCGAGGTCTTCCGGCAGTTCGGCGATCGGCAGCGGCTCCGCCGGCTTTTCCAGCGGCGGCAGCTCGGGCAGTTCCTCCCAGGGCACCTGGATCTTTCTCAGATCCGCCCGGATCCGCGCCGCGAGCTTCTTGGTGTCCCGGCGGTTCATGACCGCGCCCACCGCTGCGCCCACCATGAACGGCATCAGGTTGGGCAGGTCCCGCACCATGCGCTTCATGATCTGCTGGCGCAGCTCGCGCTTCATGTGCCCGCCGAGGGCGCCGTTGATCGTCGACGGCTTCATCACGTCGATCCCGCGCTCCCCCGACCAGGAGGACAGATACGCGGTACTGCGGGCCTTCAGGTTCCCCGGCGGCCGCACGCCGTAGACCTCGTGGAGTTCGGCGATGAGCTTCAGCTCGATCGCCGCGACCCCGGTGATCTCCGCGGCCAGCTCGGTCGGCATCGCGGGCGGCACCGGCAGCATCGCCGCCGCGCCGACCCCGGCCCCGACCGCCGAAGTCGCACCCGCCGCGCCCGCCACCAGCTTGTCGGCGAGCTCCTCGGGTCCCAGGCCGGGGAACTGCCGACGCAGGGTCGCGAGGTCGCGTACGGGGACACGAGGGGCGATCTCGATGATCCGGTCCGCGAGGTAGGCCAGCCCCGCTCGCGCCCGGCTGCCGCCCTTACGGGCGCCTTCCCGGGCCAGATTCACGGCCCTGTCACGGATGACCCCGGCCCGTCGCCGTGCGACGGGCGCGGGCTGGTCCGCCGGCGCCGGGAGGTCACCCCGGTCGGCCGCCGGTTCGAGCGAGGCTCCCGGATCGGATGAGCCTCGCTCGTCGTCACGCGCGCGTGGGCCGTCGGACGGCCCCGAGTCCGCTCCCGGAAGAGAGAAGCGGCGCCTCCGAGGTGGGGTCGAGCCAGTCATGCCCGACCCCTCCTCAGTCGCAGTCGCGGCAGATCGGCTGACCGTTCTTCTCCCGGGCCAGCTGGCTGCGGTGGTGCACCAGGAAGCAGCTCATGCAGGTGAACTCGTCCTGCTGCTTGGGCAGCACCCGGACGGCCAGCTCCTCGTTCGAGAGGTCCGCGCCGGGCAGCTCCAGGCCTTCGGCGGCCTCGAACTCGTCTACGTCCACCGAGGACGTGGACTTGTCGTTCCTCCGAGCCTTCAGCTCTTCAAGGCTGTCCGAGTCGACGTCATCGTCGGTCTTGCGTGGAGTGTCGTAATCGGTTGCCATGTCGCTCTCCCCCTCTGGGTATCTGCGGTGTCTCCAGCGCACGTAACGCGTGAGAGGCCGGACTTGTGCCCGACCCGAGGCGGAGATTTTGCCTCACATCAAGGTCTGTTACTCAATCGACACCCAACCGGACCCCTCGAGAGTGATCGGGTTGAATGGCGATGGGGACCGTACACGGTTCTCACGAGACACCTCAAAGGCGCCTCACCCTGTACTTCCCGTGATCAAGACCCCTGAAAACAGGGATTTTCCCGGCTTTATTCCCCCAGCCATGATCACGGAGAGTATATGGCCGGAAAACCGCCCTTGTGATCGATCACACAAGGGGTACCACGCCACGCCGAGAGAAAATTCCGCGCAAAGCGAACACCCTCCGCGTGTGTCGCGATCTTGTAACGGCATCAGATCGGCAGGGTGACCCTCATCACGAGCCCACCGCCCTCGCGAGGCTGGGCCGCGATATGGCCGCCGTGCGCCCGGGCCACGGACCGGACGATGGACAGACCGAGGCCGACGCCCTTGTCGCTGCCCGTGCGCTCGGTGCGGAGCCGCCTGAAGGGCTCGAACAGGTTATCGATCTCGTACGCCGGCACCACCGGGCCGGTGTTCGAGACGGACAGTACCGCCTGGCCGTGCTGGATGTCGGTGTCGACCTCGACCCAGCCGCCCTCCCGTCGCCCGCCACCGTCCTTGTTCGGAAGCGCTTCGCGCTGCACCTCCTCATGGGGCACGTTGTAGCGCACCGCGTTCTGCACCAGGTTCAGCGCGATCCGCTCCAGCAGGACGCCGTTGCCCTGTACGACCACCGGCTTCCGCACGCCCCGGATGGTCACGCCCTTGGCCGCCGCCTCGGCGTGCACCTGGTCGACGGCCTGGGTGGCCACCTCGGCCAGGTCCACCGGTTTGCGCTCGACGATCTGGTTGTCGCTGCGGGCGAGCAACAGCAGGCCCTCCACGAGCTGCTCGCTGCGTTCGTTGGTGGCCAGCAGGGTCTTGCCGAGCTGTTGCAGCTCCATGGGCGCACCCGGGTCCGAGAGGTGCACCTCCAGGAGCGTGCGGTTGATCGCCAGGGGCGTGCGCAGCTCGTGGGAGGCGTTACCGACGAAGCGCTGCTGGGCGGTGAAGGCCCGCTGCAACCGCTCCAGCATGTCGTCGAAGGTGTCCGCGAGCTCCTTGAGCTCGTCGTCCGGGCCGTCCAGCTCGATCCGGCGGGACAGGTCCGAGCCGGCCACCGCACGGGCGGTGCGGGTGATCCGGCCGAGCGGGGACAGCACCCGTCCGGCCATCGCGTAGCCGAACGCGAAGGCGATCACGGCCAGGCCCAGCAGTGCCAGCAGGGAACGGCTCAGCAGGTCGTCCAGGGCCGCCTGGCGCTGGTGGTCCACGCACTGGGCGATCGCGTTGTTGAATTCCTGCAGCGACACCTGGCCCGTGGTGCTGGCCATGTTGACCGCGGGGCAGTTGTCGCTGGAGACCTGGAGCGCCGAGTATTTGACGATCTTGTACAACGGCTGGTTGCCGGTGCTGATCGCCTGCGCGGCCAGCAGGTAGATGATCGAGAGCAGCAGGATGCCGGCGATCAGGAACATGCCGCCGTACAGCAGCGTGAGCCGTATCCGGATGGTCGGGCGCAGCCAGGGGAAGACCGGCTGCGGTCTCCGGGGGTCCCAGGTGGGCTTGGGGGGTGCCTGCGGAGGTGCGGGAGTGGTGGCCACGGTCATCAGATCCGGTAACCCGAGCCGGGGACGGTGACGATCACGGCGGGCTCGCCCAGCTTGCGGCGCAGCGTCATCACCGTCACCCGCACGACGTTGGTGAACGGGTCCGTGTTCTCGTCCCAGGCCTTCTCGAGGAGTTGCTCGGCGCTGACCACCGCCCCCTCGCTGCGCATCAGCACCTCCAGGACCGCGAACTCCTTGGGCGCGAGCTGGACCTCCTTGCCGTCGCGGAAGACCTCGCGGCGGTTCGGGTCGAGCTTGATGCCGGCGCGCTCCAGGACCGGGGGCAGCGGCACGCTGGTACGGCGGCCGAGGGCGCGCACGCGGGCGATCAGCTCGCTGAACGCGAAGGGCTTGGGAAGGTAGTCGTCGGCGCCGATCTCCAGGCCCTCCACGCGGTCGCTGACGTCGCCGGACGCGGTGAGCATCAGCACGCGCGTGGGCATGCCGAGCTCGACGATCCTGCGGCAGACGTCGTCGCCGTGCACGAGGGGGAGGTCGCGGTCGAGGACGACCACGTCGTAGTCGTTGACGCCGATGCGCTCCAGGGCGGCCGCACCGTCGTACACGACGTCGACGGCCATGGCCTCCCGGCGCAGTCCGGTGGCCACCGCATCGGCGAGCAGTTGCTCGTCCTCGACGACGAGTACGCGCACGTCGCTTGTCCTTCCGCTGTCCACCCGCGTAGCGCGCACCGGCGCACGTGGGCAGGGGTCTCCATGGGGTGTGTGACCTCCATCCTGCCCTTTTCGGCCATAAGTCGGCAGTAAGACGGGGGCTGGGGCCGCAGGATCGGCGGCGCCGGGCGGGAATGCGAGATTTTCTCTTCCGGTTGAGGTTTCCACGGAAGGGAGCGGGGGGAGGACGGCATGTACACCCCGCGATCACGCTCTGCATGTGCCGCAGCACCATGCGGTACGTACGTCGCCGCTACAGCAGAGTGGACGATGGGGGTGTCCGGCACCGTCGCCGCCCAGCAGGGCAGCGCTGGGCACCCGCGAGAGACGTGATCGCCCCTTCCAACGGCACACCCCCGTGCCACCGACCCACGACCCAGGACGAGGGGGCGCAGCATGGACGCATTCACCACAGGACTTCTGCAGCGCATAAAGGCGACCGAGTCCGACATCACCCGGGCTCGTGACGAGGGCGACGACTTCCTCGTCGAAGTGGAACAGGCCGAGCTCGACGACCTGCGCCGCCTCGCCGCCGAACACGGCGTGGAAGTCGGCATGACCAGCG
Organism: Streptomyces sp. NPDC051105; assembly: GCF_040682795.1. Lineage (NCBI taxonomy): Bacteria > Bacillati > Actinomycetota > Actinomycetes > Kitasatosporales > Streptomycetaceae > Streptomyces > Streptomyces sp. NPDC051105. The sequence goes on from NZ_JBFBBR010000001.1 coordinate 697,375, forward strand.
TCTGACAGTCCCGCACCAGCAGCTCACCGGCACAGGAACAGGGCCCCGGCGAATCCAGCGCCGGGGCCCTGCTCATACCCTGACCACTACCCACCGCAACAACGTTCGATTCCCCCTGGGCCCAGAAGAACCCAGGTCCCCCTCCGCCCAGACCACTCCCAACAGCCCCTCCGGCCCCCCTCGGCCCAACGGTCCGGGACTCAGTCGTGCCAGGCTCCGAAGTCGTCCAGTAGATGCTGGAGGGGCTCGAAGACGCCCGGGGTGGCCGCGACCGTCAGGGCGCGGGACGGGGGCTCTCCGGGGCGGCCGCCCGTGAGCGCGCCGGCCTCTCTCGCGACCAGGTCGCCCGCACCCCAGTCCCACGCGTTCAGCCCGCGTTCGTAGTACCCGTCCAGCCGGCCGCAGGCCACATCGCACAGGTCGACCGCCGCCGACCCGCTCCGGCGTACGTCGCGGAGCAGCGGGATCAGCCGGGCGGCGACCTCGGCCTGGTGGGTGCGGACCTCCGTGACGTAGTTGAAGCCGGTCGACACCAGCGCCTGCTCCAGCGGCGCGGCCGCACGGCAGGCCAGCCGCCGCTCGCCCGCCCACGCCCCGGTCGCCCAGGCTCCGCCACCGCGCACCGCGTGGTACGTCTCGCCGCGCATCGGGGCCGCCACGACCCCGACCACGGTCTCGCCGTCCTGCTCGGCCGCGATGGAGACCGCCCAGGTCGGCAGCCCGTACAGGTAGTTGACCGTGCCGTCGAGCGGGTCGATCACCCAGCGGATCCCGCTCGTGCCCTCGGTCGACGCGCCCTCCTCGCCGAGGAAGCCGTCGTCGGGGCGGTGGCCGGCGATCAGGTCGGTGATCAGCTTCTCCGCCGCGATGTCCATCTCGGTGACGACGTCGATCGGGCTGGACTTGGTGCGGGCCACCGCGAGGTCGGCCGGGCGGCCGTCCCGCAGCAGCTCGCCCGCGCGGGCGGCCGCCTCCCGGGCGAGCTTGAGCAGGTCGGTGTGCAGGGCGTCGGTCACGGGGCTCCTCACGCGTAGGGGCTGTCGGCGCCGGCCGCGGCCGGCCGGGCGGCGCGGGCCGGGCAGCAGCCGACCGGGCACAGGTTGTGGCTCGCGCCGAGCGCGCCCAGCGCGCACGGCGTGACCTCCCGCCCGCTCTCCACGGCCGCGCGCTCCAGGACCAGCTCACGGATCGCGGCGGCGAACCGCGGGTCGTCCCCGACGGTCGCGGACCGCCGTACCGTCAGACCCAGTTCCGCGGCCTTGGCCGTGGCCTCCGTGTCGAGGTCGTAGAGGACCTCCATGTGGTCGGAGACGAAGCCGATGGGGGCCATGACGACGGCCGGGACCTCGGCGCCGTGCAGCTCCTCCAGGTGATCGCAGATGTCGGGCTCCAGCCACGGGATCTGCGGGGCGCCGGAGCGGGACTGGTAGACGAGCCGCCAGGGGTGGTCGATGCCGGTGCGCTCGCGGACCGCGTCGGCGATCAGCTGGGCCACGTCCAGGTGCTCCTCGACGTACGCGCCGCCCTCGCCGTGCGTCTCGACCGGCCCCGAGGTGTCGGCGCTCGCGGTCGGGATGGAGTGGGTGGTGAAGGCGATGTGCGCGCCCGCACGGAGGTCCTCGGGGAGGTCGGCGAGGGACTGGAGCACCCCGTCGATCATCGGGTCGAGGAAGCCGGGGTGGTTGAAGTAGTGCCGCAGCTTGTCGATCTTCGGGAGTTCGAGGCCCTCGGCCGCCAGCGCGGCCAGCGAGTCCGCGAGGTTCTCGCGGTACTGGCGGCAGCCCGAGTAGGAGGCGTAGGCGCTGGTGGCGAGCACCAGGATGCGGCGGCGGCCGTCGGCGACCATCTCGCGCAGGGTGTCCGTCAGGTACGGCGCCCAGTTGCGGTTGCCCCAGTAGATCGGCAGGTCCAGGCCGTGCTCGGCGAAGTCCTTGCGCAGGGCGTCCAGCAGGGCGCGGTTCTGGTCGTTGATCGGGCTGACCCCGCCGAACAGGAAGTAGTGCTGCCCGACCTCCTTGAGGCGTTCCTTCGGGATACCGCGCCCGCGCGTCACGTTCTCCAGGAACGGGACCACGTCGTCCGGGCCTTCCGGGCCGCCGAAGGAGAGCAGGAGCAGGGCGTCGTAGGGGGTGGCATCGAGCGCGTCTGGCATGAGCCGATCCTGCCACCCGGCGCTGACAGCCCGGAAACAGGAGCGTGAAGAGTCGGATTCGGGAGATTTATCCCCAGTGCCCAGCAGGTGCATACGAGTGACCTCCCTCGTAAGCTGTATCAGCCGCAGTCACGCCTTACCCAGCCGTCGGAGATCCCCGTGCCCAGCCCCTATCGCGCCCTGTTCGCCGCCCCCGGCAGCAGGGGCTTCTCCGCCGCGGGCTTCGTCGGCCGGATGCCGCTGTCCATGATGGGCATCGGCGTGGTCACGATGATCTCCCAGCTCACCGGGCGGTACGGCCTCGCGGGCGCGCTCTCGGCCACCATCGCGATCTCCGCCGCCGCGATCGGCCCGCAGGTCTCCCGGCTGGTCGACCAGCACGGCCAGCGCCGCGTCCTGCGCCCCGCGACCCTGCTCGCGCTCGCCGCGGCGGCCGGGCTGCTGTTCGCCGCGCACTACGGATGGCCGGACTGGGTGCTGTTCGTGTGTGCCGCCGGGATCGGCGCGGTGCCGAGCCTGGGCGCGATGATCCGGGCCCGCTGGGCCGCCCTCTACCGGGGCACCCCGCAGCTGCACACCGCCTACTCGTTCGAGTCCGTCGTCGACGAGGTCTGCTTCATCTTCGGGCCGATCATCTCCATCGGCCTGTCCACGGCCTGGTTCCCGGAGGCCGGGCCGCTGCTGGCCGCCTGCTTCCTGGCCGTCGGCGTCTTCTGGCTGACCGCCCAGCGGGCCACCGAGCCCGCGCCGCACCCGCGTGGGCACCACGCCCGCGGTTCGGCGCTGCGGGCGCCCGGCCTCCAGGTGCTGGTGGCGACCTTCGTGGCCACCGGGGCGATCTTCGGGGCGGTCGACGTGGTCACCGTCGCCTTCGCCGACGAACGCGGCCACAAGGGCGCCGCGAGCGTGGTCCTGGCCCTGTACGCGGCGGGCTCCTGCCTGGCCGGGGTGGTCTTCGGCCTGATGCGCTTCGCGGGGAAGCCGGAACACAGGTGGCTGCTGGGCATATGTGCGATGGCCGTGAGTATGATCCCCCTCCTACTGGTCGGAAACTTGCCGCTTCTGGCCGTGGCGCTGTTCGTTGCGGGCCTGACCATCGCACCGACGATGATCACGACGATGTCCCTCATCGAAAAGCACGTACCTCGCGCGAAGCTCACCGAGGGCATGACCTGGGTGAGCACCGGCCTCGCGGTCGGGGTGGCGCTCGGCTCCTCGGTCGCCGGCTGGGTGATCGACGCTGCCGGTGCCCGCGCCGGGTACGGGGTTCCGGCTGTGTCCGGGGCCGTCGCGGTCGCGGTCGGTTTCCTCGGGTACCGCCGGCTCAACAGGCCGGTCACGGGTCGGGGAGGCACCGTTGAGCAGTACAGCGAGCGGGAAGAACGGCACGTGGCGTAACTGGGGAGGGAATGTCACCGTCCGCCCCGCGCGGGAGGTCACGCCCGCCTCCGTGGACGAGCTGGCGGCGGCGGTACGGCGGGCGGCGGAAGACGGCCTGAAGGTGAAGGCGGTCGGCAGCGGCCACTCCTTCACGTCGATCGCCGCGACCGACGGCGTCTCGATCCGCCCTCAACTGTTGACCGGGATCCGCAACATCGACCGTAAGGCCATGACCGTCACGGTCGAGGCGGGCACCCCGCTCAGGAGACTCAACATGGCCCTGGCCCGGGAGGGCCTGTCGCTGACCAACATGGGCGACATCATGGAGCAGACGGTCTCCGGGGCCACCAGCACCGGCACCCACGGCACGGGCCGCGAGTCGGCGTCGCTCGCCGCCCAGATCCGGGAACTCGAACTGGTCACCGCCGACGGCTCGGTGCTCACGTGTTCCGATAAGGGGACCGAAGAAGAGCGCGCGATCTTCGCGGCCGCGCGGATCGGCCTCGGCGCGCTGGGGATCGTCACCGCGATCACTTTCGCCGTGGAACCGCTCTTCCTGCTCACCGCGCGCGAGGAGCCGATGCCCCTGGACCGGGTGCTCGCCGAGTTCGACCAGCTCTGGGCCGAGAACGAGCACTTCGAGTTCTACTGGTTCCCGCACACCGGCAACACCAACACCAAGCGCAACAACCGCAGCGCGGGTCCGCCGCAGCCGGTGGGGCAGCTGGCCGGCTGGTTCGAGGACGAGTTCCTCTCCAACGGCCTCTTCCACGGCGTGCAGTTGCTCGGCCGCGCGGTGCCCGCCGTCGTACCGACGGCCGCCCGGATCTCCAGCAGGGCACTGTCCGCGCGGTCGTACACGGACATTCCCTACAAGGTCTTCACATCCCCGCGCCGGGTGCGCTTCGTGGAGATGGAGTACGCCGTGCCGCGCGAGGCACTGGTGGACACGCTGCGGGAACTGAAGGCGATGGTCGACCGTTCCGGTCTCAGGATCAACTTCCCGGTCGAGGTCCGCACCGCCCCGGCCGACGACATCGCCCTGTCCACCGCCTCCGCCCGGGACAGCGCCTACGTCGCCGTGCACATGTTCCGGGGCACGCCGTACCAGGCGTACTTCACCGCCGCCGAGCGCATCTTCACCGCGCACGAGGGCCGCCCGCACTGGGGCAAGGTGCACACCAGGGACGCGGAGTACTTCGCGAAGGCCTACCCGCGCTTCGGTGAGTTCACCGCGCTGCGGGACCGGCTCGATCCTGATCGGCTGTTCCAGAACGACTACTTGCGGAGGGTTCTGGGTCAGTAGCCGAGGACCCGGCGGGCGAGGAGGCCGCACTCGGCTCCCCGCTCGGGGACGGTGCCGGTGTCGTGGCCCCCTCGCTCGCGGGCGTCCGTGACGCGTCCGAGGAGGGCGACGGCGACGGGACCGGCGAAGTGGTCCTACCGGCACCGGACTTCGGATCGGGGGAGCCCGAAGGGTGCGAAGGGTCTGAGGAGTCCGAGGAGTCCGAGGGGTCCGACGACTTCGAGGACGTGGTGTCGCCGGTGACGGCACCGCTGACCGTCGTACCGGAGCCGCCGCTGAAACTACTGCCGGAGACCAGTTCGTAGGTCGTGACGCCGGCCATGGTCACCGCGAACACCAGGGCCGCCGCGCACACCGGGCGCCGCCAGGTCCGCACCCGGGCGCGGTAGACGGTGCCCTCGGTGAACTCGCCGGGCCCCGGGGGCGCTTGCTCGCGGGGCCGGGTGGTCACCGTCGCGTCGCGCAGTTGTTCCCCGGTGCGCCTGAAGAAGTGCTGGAACAACGAGCCGCCGCAGGTGGCGACCACGCTGACGACTCCGGCTCCGAGGATCGTTCCGTACACCCCGGCACAGGACGCGAGTTTGGCGGCCACCACCGCGGCCACCGCGCTGCCCGCGACCTGGGGCACGCTGAGGTCGATCCGCTTCGAACTTCCCTTCACCCCCTCCCCCGTACTGGTCTGGTCACCGAAACCGGGCCTTTCACGCATTCCCGAACCTTGCCTACCCTTCCCGCACTTGTTCGACCGACTGCATGAGAAAGGGACGTACGGACGAAACCATTAGTTCCGTTTCTGCGGATTGCGTGAAGTACGCCACGTTCAAGATCGCCCGAAGTGGGCAACCGGAGGCCAGGGAGGCGTCGTTGCCAGAAGTTGGGCGGCGCGCCAATCCACGCACGTGGCCCGAATGGAGTACTGTTGCGAGCCCTGGGTCCGGTCTCCCGCCAGGGTGTCCGGGGCCTTGCAGGACCGCCGGGAGGGGGCTAGTTGCACAGGGTGACGGTTTTGGTCACTTAGCGTTGCGAATAGGTAACCGTGCCATAACGGCGGTGCAGGGCCAGTGCCCGACACGCCGGGCAACTCGGCAAGGTTGTGGCAGGCTGCACCCGGGCAGGCCACACTCGACTAGCGGAAGCAGCGACGCACGTGACGTCGGCAGGCACCACCCGGGAGGTCCCCATGCCCGAACTGCGTGTCGTGGCCGTCTCCAATGACGGCACACGGCTGGTGCTCAAGGCTGCCGACTCTACGGAGTACACGCTTCCGATCGACGAACGGCTCCGTGCCGCCGTGCGCGGCGACCGGCCCCGGCTCGGCCAGATCGAGATCGAGGTCGAGAGCCATCTCCGGCCCCGAGACATCCAGGCGCGGATACGGGCAGGGGCGACCGCGGAAGAGGTCGCCCAGCTCGCCGGGATCCCCGTCGACCGGGTGCGGCGCTTCGAGGGTCCGGTACTGGCCGAGCGCGCCTTCATGGCCGAGCGAGCCCGCAAGACGCCGGTCCGCCGGCCCGGCGAGAACTCCGGGCCGCTGCTCGGCGAGGCCGTCCAGGAGCGGCTGGTGCTGCGCGGTGCCGACAAGGACACCGTGCAGTGGGACTCCTGGCGGCGCGACGACGGCACCTGGGAAGTCCTCCTCGTCTACCGGGTCGCGAGCGAACCGCACTCGGCGAGCTGGACCTACGACCCGCCCCGGCGGCTGGTCCAGGCCGTCGACGACGAGGCGCGCTCGCTGATCGGCGAGTCCGACGACCTCGCCGTGCCGGAGCCCAGCTTTCCGTTCGTGCCGCGGATCGCACGGCTGCCGCGCGACCGCCCGATGGACCGTTCCGGCGACCGGGACCGGCCGAGCCTGCCCGCGCAGTCGTCCGAACCGGTCGAGGAGACGGCCGGCGAGCGGGACTCGCTGACCAGCCTGCTGGAGGCGGTGCCGAGCTTCCGGGGCGACATGGTGGTCCCCGAGCGGCCCGCGGAGGTCGTCCCGGAGGAGCCCGCCCCGGAACCGGCGGAGGAGGAGCCCCCGGCCCCCGCGGCCTCGGCCGGCTCCGCCTACGCGGACGTCCTCATGCCCCGCTCCGTCGGCAGCCACCGCGACCGGCTGATCGGCGCCACCGACCGCCAGGCCGAGGCGGACGGCGTCCGCCCGGGCCGCCGCGCCGCCGTGCCGAGCTGGGACGAGATCGTCTTCGGGACGCGGCGCAAGAAGCAGGAGTAGCAGCAGAAGAAGCAGGAGTCGTACGGCCGTACGAAGAGGGGGCACGCGCGCGCGTGCCCCCTCTCATCGCTGCCTCTACTGCGGGTCGGGGCCGACCGCGACCGGACGGGACGGGTCGGCGGACCACTCCGACCACGAACCGACGTACAGCGCCGCCGGAATGCCCGCCACGGCCAGCGCCAGCACCTCGTGGGCGGCCGAGACGCCCGAGCCGCAGTAGACGCCCACCGGGGCCGCCCCAGAGGCGCCCAGGGCCTTGAAACGGTCACTCAGCTCCCCGGCGGACCGGAAACGGCCGTCCGGGCCGACGTTCTCCGTGGTCGGAGCGGAGACGGCACCGGGGATGTGGCCACCGATCCGGTCGATCGGCTCCACCTCGCCCCGGTACCGCTCCCCCGCGCGGGCGTCGAGCAGCACACCCGCGCGGGCCAGCGCGGCCGCCCCGTCCGCGTCGAGCAACTCCAGCGCGCCGGGCGCCGGTTCGAAGTCACCCTCGGCCGGCTCGGCCGCGTCAGCCGAAAGAGCGCCTTCCCAGGACGGCAACCCGCCGTCCAGGACCCGCACATCCGGGTGACCCGTCCAGCGCAGCAGCCACCACGCACGCGCCGCCGCCCAGCCGGGTCCGCCGTCGTACACGACCACCGGCCGGTCCGCCGACACCCCCGCACGGCGCATCGCCGCCGCGAAGACGGCCAGGTCGGGCAGCGGATGGCGGCCGCGGCCGGTGGGCGCGGCCGCCAGCTCCGTGTCCAGGTCCACGTAGACGGCGCCCGGCAGGTGCCCTGCGGCGTACTCCGCCCGGCCGTCGAAGGCCGCGCCGCCCTGCGTGGTCAGCTGCCAGCGCACGTCCAGCAGCACGGGCGGGTTCGGCCCGGTCAGGTCGTCGGCGAGTTCGGTTGCGGTGATGATGGCTTCCATGGCCCCATCCTTACGCCAGGGGTGGCCGCAGCGTCCAGGTACGACTACTCTGCTCGGCCGGACAGGCTCGATCACCGGGCGTGCGGGATCGGGCACATGCTGTACGACTGATGGACACCCGGCGGCAATCGGCCGGAAACGGGCGAGAAACGGCAGATCAGGCATCCTCGCGGCGAAGGCCGCCGCCACGGCCTGGACGCACGGCGCCACGGAGGGTGCGAGCATCGGCACGGGGCGTGCCCGCGGCTGTGGCACAACCGGTGCGGAGAGCGGAAGCGACACGGCCACCACGAGGGCCGAGGAGAGAGTGACGATGACCGAGGTACGCGGATCGGCCGGCCCGAACGGCGGTACACACGCTCGGCGCGCGCCCGGTACCCCCTGCTGGGTGAGTCTGATGGTGCACGGCTTGACCGCGACCGAGGAGTTCTACGAGGCCCTGTTCGGCTGGGAGTTCCAGCCCGGGCCGCAGCAGCTCGGCCCCTACGTCCGGGCGCTCCTGGACGGGCAGGAGGTCGCGGGCATCGGGCAGCTGCCGCCGGACCGCCAGCTGCCGATCGCCTGGACGCCGTACTTCGCCTCGGAGGACGTGGATCTGACGGCCGAGACGGCCCGGCTGTGCGGCGGCACGGTGGGCGTCGGCCCGCTGGACGCGGCCGAGGCCGGGCGGATGGCCATCGCCTCCGACCCGTCGGGCGCGGTGTTCGGCATCTGGCAGGCCTCCGCCCACCTCGGCACGGCCGTCACCGGTGTCCCCGGCACGCCCGCCTGGAACGAACTGCTCACCTTCGAGACCGCGAGCGTCGCCAAGTTCTACGAGGCGGTGTTCGGCTACGCGGAGGAGCCGGTGGTGTCCGCCGACTTCGACTACGTGACCCTGCACGTCGAGGGCCGCCCGGTGGCCGGCATCCACGGAGTCGGCCTCTCACTGCCCCGGGACCGGGGGCCGCACTGGCTGACCTACTTCGAGGTGGCCGACGCGGACGCGACCCTGCGGGAGGTCGACGAGCTGGGCGGACAGGTGCTGAAACCGGCCCGGGACACCGCACACGGCCGGGTCGCCATCGTGGCCGACCCGGAGGGCGCGGTCTTCTCGGTGATCCAGAGCCCGCGCCGAGTCAGGGCGTGACGGGCAGGACGTCCGGGGAGAGGGCCGCCGCATGGGCCGACGCGGCGGTCATCCGGCGCCGGTGGTGGCGGCGGCACAGCACCTCGTAACCGACCTTCCCGGCCGACCCGTTGACATCGCCCACCACCACCTGGGCGCCCTCGACGACCATCTCGCCGCCCACCGTGCGGGCGTTGTGGGTGGCGCGGGCGCCGCACCAGCACAGGGCCTCGACCTGGAGCACCTCGACCCGGTCGGCCAGCTCCACCAGCCGCTGGGAGCCGGGGAACAGCTTGGAGCGGAAGTCGGTGGTGATGCCGAACGCGTAGACGTCCAGGCCCAGATCGTCGACCACGCGCGCGAGCTGGTCGATCTGCTCCGGCGCCAGGAATTGCGCCTCGTCGGCGATGACGTAGTTCGCGCGGCCGCCCTGCGAGAGATGGTCGACCAGGTACGCGTACAGGTCCTGCCCGTCCTCGACCTCCACGGCGTCGGTGACCAGGCCGAGGCGGGAGGACAGTTTGCCGTAGCCGGCGCGGTCGTCACGGCTGAAGATCATGCCGACGAGGCCGCGGGCCGACCGGTTGTGCTCGATCTGCAGAGCCAGGGTCGACTTCCCGCAGTCCATCGTTCCGGAGAAGAAGACCAGCTCGGGCATGGGGAGTTGAGCACCTTTCGGGGGTGGTGGGATCGGCGGCGCTAGGAGCGTACTTCGAGCAGCGGGACGAGTTGCTCGACGGGGGTCATCGAACCGTGGTTGCCGACCATCGCCGACTCCTTGGGCTCCCGCTCGGAGGCGATGATCAGGACGTCGTCGTGCGCTGCCGCGACCACATCGCCGATCCGTTCGTACACCCGCTCGTCGAACCGGTCCGGCGGGCCGAACCAGCCGGCCGTGATCGCCTCGTCACGCGAGGCCACCCAGAACTGCTCGCCGAGCACCTCGCGCCAGCAGGTCAGCACGTCGTTCTGGGCGCCCGGCACCGCGTACACGTGCCTGGCTCGGCCCTCGCCGCCGAGCAGGGCGACGCCGGCCCGCAGCTCCCAGTCCTCGTCGAAGTCGATGCGGTGCTGCTCGTCGAACGGCACGTCGAGCATGCCGTGGTCGGCGGTGACGTAGAGCGCGCTGCGCGGCGGGAGCTGCTCGGCGAGCCGCTGCACCAGCCGGTCGACGTGCATCAGCTGGCCGCGCCAGGTGTCGGAGTCGACGCCGTACCGGTGCCCGGCGCCGTCCAGTTCGGCGTAGTACGTGTACACCAGGGAGCGGTCGGCGGCGGCCAGTTGCTCCGCCGCGAAGTCCATCCGCTCCTCGCCGGTGAGCCGCCCGTGAAACGTTCCGCCGCTGAGCGCGACCTTGGTGAGCGGGGTGCGCTCGAAGGTCGGGGAGGACACCTGGGCCGAGTGCACACCGGCGTCGGCGGCGAGCTGGAAGACGGTGGGGTACGGCTGCCAGGCGGCCGGGTCGGTCCACGGCTGCCAGCGCAGCTGGTTCATCAGCTCGCCGGTGGCCGGGTTGCGGACGGTGTAGCCGGGCAGGCCGTGCGCGCCGGGCGGCAGGCCGGTGCCGACGGAGGCGAGAGAGGTCGCGGTGGTCGCCGGGTAACCGGCGGTGATCGGCCGTCCGGTGCCGCCGCGCGAGCTGCCGAGCAGCGAGGCCAGGAAGGGCGCCTCGTCCGGGTGGGCCCTGAGCTGCTCCCAGCCCAGCCCGTCGACCAGGAAGACACAGTTGCGGTCGGCGGCGGTCAGTTCCGTGATCGACGCGGTCATTCCCGGTACGGCCATCCCGGCGGCCAGGGTGGGCAGCAGGTCGGCGAGGGAACCGCTGCCGTACTCGGGCAGCGGCGCGGAGCCGAGGGCCAGCGGTTCCGGATGGTCCCAGGCGGCGTACGCCATCAGTGCGTGACGTCCGCTGTCGCCTCGGAGATGGCCTGGGCGAAGGCGAGCGCCTGGCGCACCGTCTCCGGGCCGTCCCCCGCCTCGCTGACGCGCAGGCTCAGGTCGTCCGCCGTGGAGTTGCCCGTGTAGCCGTGGTCGGCCTCGCAGTTGGGGTCGCCGCAGGCGGCGGGCTCCAGGTCGATACGGGAGACGGCGCCCCAGCCGATGGTCAGCACGATCTCGCGGGGCAGGGTGCCCGGCGTGTACTGCTCCGGGTTGGCCACCACCCGGCTGACCACGACCGACGAGATCCGGCCGAGCTTCACCGACTCCGTCGAGGTGGTGGCGTACGGCGTCGGGGAGGTGGTGTCGGCGGCCTGCTCGTCGGTGTGGCTGACGATGAAGCGGTTGCCGGTGAGGACGAGCACGGTCACGTGCCGCCGCACCTCGTTCTGGTCGAACGTCGTCTCCTGGTGGACCAGGTATGACCGGATCGGCTCACCGCCCACGGAAGCCTCCACCGCCTCGGCCACGAGGGCCGGGTAGTAGCCGCTGCGCTCGATCGCGACGCGCAGCCCCTGGGTCGTCGTACTGGTCTTGGCCATGGCGTCCATCCTAATCCGTGGGCAAGGGGGGTCCGGGCCAGTCGACGCACCCTCTTGGAAAGCCATCACGGGGGCGGCTGTTCGCGGCGGTCAGTAGGCGGGCAGAGTCCGCGGGCCCAGGTCGTCGCGGGCGGGCGGGGGCGCCAGGCGGACGGTGGCCCCGAGGACGCTGACGCCGTGCCGGGCGACCACGACGGGTTCCAGGGTGACCGCGACCACCTCGGGATGGTCGTCGACCAGTCTGGAGACGCGCAGCAGCAGCTCCTCCAGGGCGGGCGTGTCGACGGGGGCCGAGCCGCGCCAGCCGAACAGCAGGGGCGCGGTCCGGATCGACCGCACCAGCGAGGTCGCGTCCCGGTCCGTCACCGGGATCAGCCGGTGGGCCGTGTCCCCGAGCAGCTGCGAGGCGGCCCCGGCCAGCCCGAAGGACAGCACGGCCCCGGCCGCGGGGTCGATCACGGCCCGTACGACGGTGTCCACGCCCCGGGGTGCCATCCGCTGCACCACCGGGCGCAGTTCCCCCGGCGGCCCGAAGAGCTCGGTCAACTCGGTGTACGCCCGGCGCAGTTGCTCCTCGTCCGCCAGGTCGAGCCGTACTCCGCCCAGGTCGGCGCGGTGGCGCAGGTGCGGGGCGGTGGCCTTGAGGGCGACCGGGTAGCCGAGGTCGCGGGCGGCCGCGACGGCGGCCTCGGGGGTGGGGGCGGCGGCCGCGTGGTGCACGGCGATGCCGTACCTGCCGAGGAGCGCGCAGGTCTCCTCGGTCCCGGGGGTGAGCCCCTCCCCGCGCTCCAGCAGGGCGCCGATCAGCGCGGCGGCCCCCTTCTCGTCGATGTCGTCGTACTCGGGCACCTTCCCGGGATCGGCGGCCTCCCGCCGCCACTGCGCGTACTTCACGGTTTCGGCGAGGGCCCGGACGGCACGCTCGGCGGCGGGGTAGGCGGGGATCAGCCGGGAGCAGGGGTGGGGAGTGGGGGGCTTGGCGGCCTCGGCGACGGCGGCGGGGGGTGTCCGGGCGGCTCCCGCGGCGACGGCGGCGGGGGGTGTCCGGGCGGCTCCCGCGGCGGGCGACGCGGCGTTCGGCGACGTCGTCGGCGCGGGGGACGGCGTGCTCGGTCGCGTCGTCGGCGCGGGGGACGGCGTGCTCGGTCGCGCCGTCGGTGCGGGGGACGGCGTACTCGGTCGCGCCGTCGGGGCAGTGGACGGCGTACTCGGTCGCGCCGTCGGTGCGGGGGACGGCGTACTCGGTCGCGTCGTCGGGGCAGTTGGCGGCGCCTCGGCCGCCGTCTCCACCGGCGCAGGGCGGAACCGGTGGGTGCCGCCGAAGGCGCCGGGTGCCATGACAGGCGTCTGCGGTGCGGTGCGGCCCGCGGCCGAAAGCGCCTCCGCCAGCCCCCCGAGCTCCACATGCACCACCAGCACCGGCTTCCCGGGAACCCCCTCGGCCGCCGACCGCAGCGCCTCCGCCAGCTCCGCGTCCGCGACCGCCCCCTCCCCGATCGTCGGAATGGCCGTGACGACCACCGCGTCGCACGACTCGTCCGCCAGCGCCTCCGACAGCGCCCGATGGAAATCCGCGGGGGTCGCCATGGTCGTCAGGTCCAGCGGCGGCGCCGGCCGGAGCCCCTCCGCCAGGCACCGGTCGTACGTCAGCAGCCCCAGCGACTCGGAATTTCCGAGGATCGCCACCCGGGGCCCGGCCGGCAGCGGCTGCCGCGCGAGCAGCAGTCCCGCGTCGACCAGCTCCGTGATCGTGTCGACGCGGATCACCCCGGCCTGCCGGAGCAGCGCGGACACCGTGGCGTGCGGCAGCCGCGTGGCCCGTACCGCGTGCCCCTGCGGCGCCGAACCGGCGCTCTGCACCACGACCAGCGGCTTCGCCGCCGCCGTGCGCCGCGCGAGGCGGGTGAACTTGCGCGCGTTGCCGATGGACTCCAGGTACATGAGGACGACGTCGGTCTCGGCGTCGTCGTACCAGTACTGGAGGACGTCGTTGCCGGACACGTCCGCGCGGTTGCCGGACGACACGAAGGTCGACACGCCCGTGGTCCCGGTGACGCCGCCGCCGCGCCGGTGCAGCCGGGACAGCAGAGCGATCCCGATGGCGCCGGACTGGGCGAAGAGGCCGATCCGGCCGGGGCGGGGCATCTCGGGCGCGAGGGAGGCGTTCAGCCGTACGTCGGCGGCGGTGTTGATGATCCCGAAGGCGTTCGGCCCGATGATCCGCATGCCGTACGTGCGCGCGTGCCGGACGAGTTCGCGCTGGCGTTCGCGGCCGTCCGGACCGCTCTCCGCGTACCCGGCGGCCAGGACGACGAGCCCCTGGACGCCGTGTTCGCCGCAGTCGGTGACGGCGTCCGGGACCTGCTCGGCCGGTACGGCGACCACGGCGACGTCGACCGGCCCGTCGATGTCGCGCACGGAGCGGTGCGCGGGCACCCCGTCGACCTCCTTGAGATCCTCGGGGAAGGCCTGGTTCACGGCGTGCAGGCGGCCGGTGAAGCCGGCGTCCCGGAGGTTGCCGAGGACGCTGCGGCCGACGCCGCCGGGCACCCGGCCGACGCCGATCACGGCAACGGAACCGGGGGTCAGGAGCCGTCGTACCGAACGGGCCTCCGCCCGCTGCTCCCGCGCGCGCTGGACGGCGACCGAGCGGTCCGTGGGCTCCAGGTCGAACTCCAGGCGGACCACGCCGTCCTCGAAGCTGCGCTGCTGGGTGTAGCCGGCGTCCGTGAACACCTTGATCATCTTGCTGTTGGCCGGCAGCACCTCGGCGGCGAACCGGCGGATACCGCGCTCCCGCGCGACGGCCGCGATGTGCTCCAGGAGGGCGGAGGCGACGCCCCGGCCCTGGTGGGCGTCCTGGACGAGGAAGGCGACCTCGGCCTCGTCGGCGGGCGCGGAGGCGGGCATGCCGTCGGCGCCAATGCGGTCATAGCGTACGGTGGCGATGAACTCGCCGCCGATGGTGGCCGCGAGTCCCACCCTGTCCACAAAGTCGTGGTGCGTGAAGCGGTGGACGTCCTTGGCGGAGAGCTTGGGGTACGGCGCGAAGAAGCGGTAGTACTTCGACTCGGCCGAGACCTGCTCGTAGAAGCTGACCAGGCGGTCGGCGTCGTCGACGGTGATGGGCCGGACGCGCGCGGTACCACCGTCGCGCAGCACCACGTCCGCCTCCCAGTGGGCGGGGTATTCGTGCCGGTCCTGCCGGTCCGCCGGGGTCTGCATGGGCCCCAGAGTACGGCTCGCGTCCGACAGTGGCGCGAGGCAGTCTGTGGAGGACGGAAGTCGGGCCGAGGCCGCGGTCCGACGACACACCCGGAAGGACTCACGTCCGCTCCGGGGACGCTTCACGATATGGGAAACTGGTCTAGACAACCCTGAACACCGAAGGGCAGCATCACATGGCTGAGCGCCGCGTCAACGTCGGCTGGGCCGAGGGTCTCCACGCCCGCCCCGCTTCCATCTTCGTCCGAGCCGCCACGGCCACAGGCGTCCCGGTGACGATCGCCAAGGCCGGGGGCAACCCCGTCAACGCGGCCTCCATGCTGGCTGTCCTGGGCCTGGGCGCCCAGGGCGGCGAGGAGATCGTCCTCGCCTCCGACGCCGAGGGTGCGGACGCCGCCCTCGACCGCCTGGCCAAGCTGGTCGCTGAGGGTCTCGAGGAGCTCCCCGAGACCGTCTGAGCGCCATAGCGCCCGCACGGCGAGGCCGCGACGTCCCTACAGGGGCGGCGCGGCCTCCGCCGTTTCCGCCGCCGGTCTCCGCCGTTCCGGCCGCCGGCCTCCGCCGTTCCCGCCGCCGTGACCTCGCTCGGCGCCGGTCTTCACGAAGGGCCACGCTTTATACGGGGCGGGACTTCGCGCCGGGCTTAGTCAATTCCCCATCGGGCACGCCGATGACGCGCCACCGGAAATTCCGGACGCGCGCGAAATAGGGACGGCAGAGACCGACAGAGGGCAACGAAAATACCGCTCCACCGAATAACACGTCTTTGTATACGGTGCCCGTGTTAATGCCGCAGGCCCGACATGTTTACTGGGTGTTGCGAAGTCCTCACACCGTTCGCCCGGTCCGTGCCGCCGGAAAAGCGCAGCCGGTGGGAGACCGCGGACCGCTCGGTGTGCAGCGCGGTGATCGCCCGCGCGCGCTCGCTGTCGCCGCGCGTCACGGCGTCCACGATGGCGCCGTGCTCGGCCCAGGACTCCACGGGGTTGGCGGGCGCGTCGACGGCGTACATCCAGGCGATCTTGTGCCGCAGCTGAGTAAGTGTCGAGGTCAGGGCGTGGCTTCCGGTGGCCTGGGCGAGCGTCTCGTGGAACCAGCCGCCCAGGGAGCGCAGGTCCTCGCTGCCGCCCCTGCGGGCCCGTTCCTGGCCCAGCCTGACGAGTCCCCGCAGCACCTTGAGGTGGGCCTCGGTACGACGCTGGGCGGCCCGGGAGGCGCCGAGCGGCTCCAGGAGCAGGCGCATCTCCAGCAGGTCGGCGGCCTCCTGCTCGGTCGGTTCCGCGACGCACGCACCCGCGTGCCGGCGCGTCACCACGAAGCCCTCGGCCTCCAGGGTGCGCAGGGCCTCGCGGACGGGGACGCGCGAGACGCCGTAGCGACGGGCCAGGAGTTCCTCGGTGAGCCGGCTGCCGCGCTCGTAGACACCCGCGACGATGTCGTCCCGGATCGCCGTGCATACCGAGTGCGCCGGAATACGCATGTCCGACCTCCGCCTTAATCCCCGTGAAACGCCGCCGAGTGGCGTCCGTTCCGTGACTCTATTGCAATGGGCTGGAATTTCCGACGGCGGCCCTGAATCCATGCATATTTTTTGGACACCGGGGTCACGAAAACGACGAAAGCCCCGGCTCGGGGAGCGGCCGGGGCTTCGGGGCTGTCGCCCTGTGGCGTCACATGTTCATCGCCGGGGGGCGCGTGATCGAGGTGTGTGATGCGCCCGCGGGGAAACACCTTCGTGCGGCGCTCGGGGCGGGGCGTCCACACTGGGGCTCCCGGGTGGGGTCCACGCCGGGAGCGCCGGGGGGCATCCACGCCGGGGACGCGCGGGTGGGGCGCACGCCGGGATCGCGCGGGAGGGGCGCACGCTGAGAGCTCGCGGCAGGGGTCCACGCCGGGGGCGCCGGGAGGCATCCACGCCGGGGACGCACGGGTGGGGCGCACGCCGGGTTCTCGCAGAACGCGCACGCCGTGGTGTCACGCTCGCGCGCCCCGCGCCCCGCGCCCCGCGCCCCACTCCCCGCGCTCACGCGATGGCCGCGCGGGGGCGTGCGCGCCGTAACCCGCGCGGGGCGTGCGGTACCGCGCGCCAGGCGTGCCCGCCGTGGTCGGTCAGACGTTCACGCCGTGCTTGCGGAGGTAGGCGACCGGGTCGATGTCCGAGCCGTACTCCGGGGTCGTGCGGGCCTCGAAGTGGAGGTGGGGGCCGGTCACGTTGCCGGTCGCGCCGGAGAGGCCGATCTGCTGGCCCGGCGTGACCTTCTGGCCCACCGAGACGCCGATCGACGACAGGTGGCCGTACTGGGTGTACATGCCGTCGGCCATCTTGATGACGATCTGGTTGCCGTAGGACCCGCCCCAGCCGGTGGAGACGACCGTACCGATGCCGACCGCGTGCACCACCGTGCCGGTGGCGGCGTGGAAGTCGATGCCGGTGTGGGCGCCGGAGGACCACAGGGAGCCGCCGGTCTTGTAGCCGGTGGAGACGTACGAGTCGGAGATCGGCGGGACGAAGGCGTTGAGGCGCTTGCGCTCCGCCGCCCGCGCGGCGCGTGCCTCGGCCTCGCGCTCCTTCTTGGCCTTCTCCACGGCCTTCTTGCGCGCGGCCTCCTCGGCCGCCTTGCGCTCGGCGGCGGCCTTCTGCGCGGCGGCCTGGGCGTCGATCTGGTCGGCGACCGAGTCGCTGACGGTGATGACCGGGGTGAGGCCGGTCTGCTCGACGGAGTTCTCGGCGGCGAGCGCGGGGGCGGCCGAGAGGGTGCCGATGACACCGGTGGTGGTGAGGGCCGCGATACCGGCGGCCTGCGCGGTGGTGCGCTTCACCCGGCCGGGACGACGGTGCTTCCCGGAGGCGCACATGAACGCCATGTAGAGGCTGGTCCTTTCCTTCCCTCTCGCCTACCGGGTTAGCTGACGGGTTCGGAGCAGGAAGGTCTCCTACGGGCCCCCTCGCGGCTCGCGCGGGCGCCCGATTCACCCCAGGGACTGTGTGGGTCCCCGGCTCCCCTGGCTCGCGCCGTACGGGGACTCGGCGATGGCTGTCCGGTGCCGCGGGCGCGGCGCATTGCCTGACGGACAGCCCGGAAGAACCTACGAGGACGTCCTCGCAATGCTCAAACGGATCACGTCATTTGTCGCGCATCCCACAGGGCAGACAGGCAACCTCCGCCCCAATTCGGACATTCGGCGGCCCTGGTGACGCAACAGTCACCAGGGCCGCTTCACGCGCGCGTGCCGCTCGTCCGGACGCGCGGCTTGCTTCGCCGCTCGCCTCGCTCGGCTTACTCCGCCTACTCCGCGGCGACGACCGTCACTTCGCCGATGCCGAGGGCCTCGACGGGCTCCTTGATCTGCGCCGCGTCGCCGACGAGGACGGTCACCAGGTGGTCGACCGGGAAGGCGTTCACGACCGCCGCGGTGGCCTCCACCGTGCCGGTCGCGGCCAGTTGCCGGTAGAGCGTGGCCTGGAAGTCGTCGGGCAGATGCTGCTCGACCTGGTCGGCCAGGGTGCCGGCGACGGCCGCCGCCGTCTCGTACTTGAGCGGCGCCACGCCGACGAGGTTCTGCACGGCGACGTCGCGCTCGGCGTCCGTGAGGCCCCCGGAGGCGAGGGTGCGCAGCACCGTCCACAGGTCCTGGAGCGCCGGGCCGGTGTTCGGGGTGTCCACGGAGCCGCTGATGGCGAGCATCGCGGCGCCGCTGCCGTCGGGGGCGGACCGCAGGACCTGCCCGAAGGCTCGGACGCCGTAGGTGTAGCCCTTCTCCTCGCGCAGGACGCGGTCCAGGCGCGAGGTGAGGGTGCCGCCCAGGCAGTAGGTGCCGAGCACCTGGGCGGGCCAGACGCGGTCGTGCCGGTCGGCGCCGACGCGGCCGATGAGCAGCTGCGTCTGGACGGCTCCGGGGCGGTCCACGATGACGACTCGGCCGGTGTCGTCGGCGGAGACCGGGGGCACCGGCCGGGGCTGGGCGGTGGAGCCGCGCCAGGCGCCCAGGGTCTCGCCGAGCAGTTCGTCCAGGTCGATGCCGGTGAGGTCGCCGACGACGACCGCGGTGGCGGTGGCGGGCCGCACATGCCGGTCGTAGAACGCGCGTACGGCGGCCGCGTCGATCTTCTCTACGGTGTCCTCGGTGCCCTGGCGCGGACGGGACATCCGCGCGGTCGACGGGAACAGTTCCTTGTAGAGCTGCTTGGCGGCCCGGCGGCTGGGGTTGGCCAGCTCGTGCGGGATCTCGTCGAGGCGGTTACGGACCAGTCGTTCGACCTCGCTGTCGGCGAAGGCGGGTGCCCTGAGCGCGTCGGAGAGCAGCCCCAGTCCCTTGCCCAGGCGGGAGGCGGGGACCTCCAGGCTGAGCCGGACGCCGGGGTGGTCGGCGTGTGCGTCGAGGGTGGCGCCGGCCCGCTCCAGCTCGGCGGCGTACTCCTCGGCGGAGTGCTTGTCGGTGCCCTCGGAGAAGGCGCGCGCCATGATCGTGGCGACGCCGTCCAGGCCGGCCGGCTCGGCGTCCAGGGGCGCGTCCAGGAGTACCTCGACGGCGACGACCTGCTGGCCGGGGCGGTGGCAGCGCAGCACGGTCAGGCCGTTGTCCAGGGTGCCGCGCTCGGGTGCCGGGAAGGCCCAGGGCCGGGCCTGGCCCGCTTGGGGCTGGGGGTGGAATTCCATGGTGGCGAGCTCGGTCACTTGGCCGTCTCCTCGTCGTCGTGCTCGGCGGTTGCGGCCTCGACCGTGGCCTCGGCCTCGGGGTCCTCGGGTACGTCGGCGTCCTCGACCGCCTCCGGGGACTTGGGCTCGTAGACGAGCACCGCGCGGTTGTCGGGCCGCAGCCGGGCCTTGGCGACCTCCTGGACCTCTTGCGGGGTCACCGCGAGGACGCGCTGGACGGCGGTCAGGGCGAGCTGCGGGTCACCGAACAGGACGGCGAAGCGGCACAGTTCGTCCGCGCGGCCGGCGACGGTGCCCAGCCGGTCCAGCCACTCGCGCTCCAACTGGGCCTGGGCGCGCTCCATCTCCTCGGGCGTGGGGCCCTCCTCGGCGAACCGGGCGAGCTCCTCGTCGATGGCGGCCTCGATGACCGGCACCTCGACGTCGCCGGAGGTCTTCACGTCCAGCCAGCCCAGGGAGGGGGCGCCGGCGAGCCGCAGCAGGCCGAAGCCGGCGGCGACGGCCGTACGGTCGCGCCGTACGAGGCGGTTGTAGAGGCGGGAGGACTCGCCGCCGCCGAGGACGGTGAGGGCCAGGTCGGCCGCGTCGGACACGCGCGTGCCGTCCTCCGGGAGCCGGTAGGCGGCCATCAACGCGCGCGCGGGCACCTCCTCCACGACGACCTCGCGCAGCTGCTCGCCCATGATGTCGGGCAGCGAACCGTCGCGCGGGGTCGGCTTGCCGTCGTGCGCCGGGATGGAACCGAAGTACTTCTCGACCCAGGCGAGGGTCTGCTCCGGGTCGATGTCGCCGACGACCGACAGGACGGCGTTGTTGGGCGCGTAGTAGGTGCGGAAGAACGCCCGCGCGTCCTCCAGGGTGGCCGCGTCCAGGTCGGCCATCGAGCCGATCGGCGTGTGGTGGTAGGGGTGGCCCTCCGGATAGGCGAGGGCGGTCAGCTTCTCGAAGGCGGTGCCGTAGGGGACGTTGTCGTAACGCTGACGGCGCTCGTTCTTTACGACGTCCCGCTGGTTCTCCATGGACTCGTCGTCCAGGGCGGCGAGCAGGGAGCCCATGCGGTCGGCCTCGAGCCAGAGGGCGAGCTCCAGCTGGTGGGCGGGCATGGTCTCGAAGTAGTTGGTGCGCTCGAAGCTGGTGGTGCCGTTGAGCGAGCCGCCGGCGCCCTGGACGAGCTCGAAGTGGCCGTTGCCCTTCACCTGGGCTGAGCCCTGGAACATCAAGTGCTCGAAAAGGTGAGCCAGGCCGGTACGTCCCTTGACTTCGTGCCGGGAGCCGACGTCGTACCAGAGGCAGACCGCCGCGACCGGGGTCAGGTGGTCCTCGGAGAGCACCACGCGCAGACCGTTGGCCAAGCGGTGCTCGGTCGCTGTCAGGCCTCCGGAGCCTGTCTCGGCCGTGGTCGTGTGACCCATGGGCATGTACGTCCCTTCACTCGCGTCACTCACTCGCGGAAGCGGTCTCGAACCGCGGTTTTCCTGCCGGTCCTGCCACTGTATGCAAGCGTGCCGGGGCCCGGCGAAGTTCCCGCACCACGTACGCCCACAGCGGATCGCGTAGCCTGCGTCCCACCCGCTCCCGAACGCCTCCTGGGCACCGGGGCGGGCCGCGGAGACCGGGGCCTGGACCGGCTTGTCGGTGCCGCGGTCCACAATGGTCAGCGTCAGATCCCGTTCACGCATGAGCAAGGAGCCGGCAGCGATGGCCCGCCGCAGCACGAAGACCCCGCCGCCCGACGACTCGTACGAGGAGAGGATCCTCGACATCGACGTCGTGGACGAGATGCGCGGCTCCTACCTCGAGTACGCGTACTCGGTCATCTACTCGCGCGCCCTGCCGGACGCCCGCGACGGCCTGAAGCCGGTGCACCGCCGCATCGTCTACCAGATGAACGAGATGGGTGTGCGCCCCGACCGCGCCTATGTGAAGTGCGCGCGCGTGGTCGGCGAGGTCATGGGCAAGCTGCACCCGCACGGCGACGCGTCGATCTACGACGCGCTGGTGCGCATGGCCCAGCCGTTCTCGATGCGCGTCCCGCTGGTCGACGGCCACGGCAACTTCGGCTCGCTGGGCAACGACGACCCGCCGGCCGCCATGCGGTACACCGAGTGCCGGATGGCCGAGGCGACCAGTCTGATGACCGAGTCGATCGACGAGGACACGGTCGACTTCGCGCCGAACTACGACGGCCAGGAGCAGGAGCCGGTGGCGCTGCCCGCCGCCTTCCCGAACCTGCTGGTCAACGGCTCGTCGGGGATCGCGGTCGGCATGGCGACGAACATGCCGCCGCACAACCTGGGCGAGGTGATCTCGGCCGCCCGCCATCTGATCCGGTACCCGAACGCGGACCTGGACGCGCTGATGAAGCACGTCCCGGGCCCCGATCTGCCGACCGGCGGCCGGATCGTCGGCCTGGAGGGCGTCCGGGACGCCTACGAGACGGGCCGCGGCACCTTCAAGATCCGCGCCACGGTGGCGGTGGAG
The DNA here is from genome assembly GCF_040682795.1 of Streptomyces sp. NPDC051105. NCBI lineage: Bacteria > Bacillati > Actinomycetota > Actinomycetes > Kitasatosporales > Streptomycetaceae > Streptomyces > Streptomyces sp. NPDC051105. Next base: position 719,298 of record NZ_JBFBBR010000001.1, read on the forward strand.
ACGGTCACGGCCCGCCGCAAGGGTCTGGTCATCACCGAACTGCCCTTCACGGTCGGCCCCGAGAAGGTCATCGCCAAGATCAAGGACCTGGTCAACTCCAAGAAGCTGCAGGGCATCGCCGACGTCAAGGACCTCACCGACCGCGAGCACGGGCTGCGTCTGGTCGTCGAGATCAAGAACGGCTTCGTGCCGGAGGCGGTCCTGGAACAGCTCTACAAGCTGACGCCGATGGAGGAGTCCTTCGGCATCAACAACGTCGCCCTGGTGGACGGCCAGCCGCTCACCCTGGGCCTGAAGGAACTGCTCGAGGTCTACCTCGACCACCGCTTCAACGTGGTCCGCCGCCGCAGCGAGTTCCGCCGCACCAAGCGCCGGGACCGCCTGCACCTGGTCGAGGGGCTGCTCACGGCCTTGGTCGACATCGACGAGGTCATCCGGCTGATCCGCTCCAGCGACAACAGCGCGCAGGCCAAGGAGCGCCTGATGGAGCGCTTCTCGCTGTCGGAGATCCAGACCCAGTACATCCTGGACACGCCGCTCCGCCGGCTGACCAGGTACGACCGCATCGAGCTGGACGCGGAGAAGGCCAAGCTCACCGCGGAGATCGCCGAGCTGACCCGGATCCTGGAGTCGGACGCGGAACTGCGCAAGCTGGTCTCGACCGAACTGGCCGCGGTGGCGAAGAAGTTCGGCACCGAGCGGCGCACGGTCCTGCTGGAGGCCTCGGGTGCCCCGGCGGCCCTGGTGCCGCTCCAGGTGGCCGACGACCCGTGCCGGGTGCTGCTCTCCTCGACGGGCCTGCTGGCGCGCACGACGAACGGCGAGCCGTTCCCGGAGGACGCCGACGGCAAGCGGACCAAGCACGACGTGATCGTCTCGGCGGTCCCGGCGACCGCCCGCGGCGAGGTCGGCGCGGTGACCTCGTCCGGCCGCCTGCTCCGCGTCAACGTGGTCGACCTCCCGCAGCTCCCGGAGACGGCGACCGCCCCGACCCTCGCGGGCGGCGCGCCCCTGTCCGAGTTCCTCTCCCTGGAGGACGACGAGGCGGTGGTCTGCCTGACCACGCTGGACGAGTCCTCACCGGGTCTCGCCCTCGGCACCGAGCAGGGCGTGGTCAAGCGCGTGGTCCCCGACTACCCGTCCAACAAGGACGAGTTGGAGGTCATCACTCTCAAGGAGGGCGACCGGATCGTCGGCGCGATGGAGCTGCGCACCGGCGAGGAGGACCTGGTGTTCATCACGGACGACGCGCAGTTGCTGCGCTACCAGGCCTCCCAGGTGCGCCCGCAGGGCCGTCCGGCGGGCGGTATGGCGGGCATCAAGCTCGTGGAGGGCGCGAAGGTCATCTCCTTCACCGCGGTGGACCCGGCGGCCGACGCGGTGGTCTTCACGGTGGCCGGTTCGCGCGGGACGCTCGACGACTCGGTGCAGACGACGGCCAAGCTGACCCCGTTCGACCAGTACCCGCGCAAGGGCCGCGCCACCGGCGGTGTGCGCTGCCAGCGGTTCCTGAAGGGCGAGGACTGCCTGGCCTTCGCCTGGGCGGGCCCGGTGCCGGCGAAGGCGGCCCAGAAGAACGGCACGCCGGCGGAACTCCCGGAGGCCGACCCGCGCCGGGACGGCTCGGGTGTCTCGCTGCCGAAGACGGTGTCGGTGGTGGCAGGCCCGGTCTAAGCCCCGTAGCCGCCTTCCTCGGGGCCTTCCTCGAGGCCCGGTACATAGCGCAGGACGCCCCACATGCCGTGCTCGTCGGCGTGCGGGGCGTCGCTCGTACACGCGTCCAGTTCCTTGCGCAGGGCGGGCGCGTCGATGCCGGAGCCGATCAGCACGAGCTGCGTCAGCCGCTCCTCGTCCGGCCCCCAGGGCTCCGGGTAGAACCGCAGGAACCGCCCCACGGCATGCACGGCGTACCGGTTCCCGGTGTCGTACGGGCCGAAGTCGACGTACCCCTTGATCCGGTAGAGCCCCTCGGGCCGGCTGTCCAGGAAGGTCATGAGCCGACGGGGATCGAGGGGCCGGCCGGAGACGAAGGACAGGCTGTCGTACCGGGTGTGCAGGTGTCCCGCGTGTTCATCGTCTTCTCGATGCTCGTGCAGATCGTCGAAGGACAACTGCCCGATGCGCTCCTCGCCTGGCCGGCAGTCGAAGAGGAACTCGGGGTCGATACGGCCGTAGGTGGCCGGGACGACGGCGGCTCCGCGGTCGCTGAGCGACCGCACGAGCTCCAGTACACGCTCGCCGCCCCGCTCGGCCCGGTCGAGCTTGTTGACGACGACCAGGTCGGCGAGGGCGAGGTGGCGGTCGATCTCGGGGTGCTTCGCGCGCGTGTCGTCGAACTCGGCGGCGTCGACGACCTCGACGAGGCCGCCGTAGACGATGCCGGGGTGCTCGCTGGCGAGCAGCATCCGGACGAGTTCCTGGGGCTCGGCGAGACCGCTGGCCTCGATGACGATGACGTCGACACCGGTGGCGGGGTTGGCGAGCCGCTCCAGGTACAGGTCCAGTTCACTCGCGTCGACGGCGCAGCACAGGCAGCCGTTGCCGAGCGAGACGGTGGAGTCGCCGAGCGCGCCCGCCACGGCCATCGCGTCGATCTCGATGGCCCCGAAGTCGTTGACGATCGCCCCGATCCGGCTGCCTCCGCTGCGGTGCAGCAGGTGATTGAGGAGCGTGGTCTTCCCGGAGCCCAGGAATCCGGCGAGTACGACGACCGGGATCTGCTGGGGGCTGCGGTGGTGCTCCAACGGGGGCCTCTTTCGTGCGGGTGGCGGTGGCGGGCCGGTCCAGGATAAGAAACGGCCAGGTGCTGGGAAGTGAGTCCCGTCGGCCTCGGTGTGCTGGCTACCCTCAATTCCCTGGCCCCCAGGCATCTGGCGTGGGAACGGCTCAGTGCCGTCAGCCAGACGTACGGCGCGGTGTCCGTCTTCATTTCCGCCGCGGCGCTCGCCGGCGTCGCCCCGTCCCTCGCCTATGAGGCACGGCAGACGCGCACGCAGAACGAAGAGAGCCACCGGTCGGCGCACCGGGAGCTGGTGATTCTCACGTTCAGCGACCCTTCCTTACCGTCCTGGCATCGCTACTCCGCCGGGAGCCGGGAGCGGCGGTTCGTGACGTTGACCGAGGCGGCCTACCGCGCCGCGCTCGCCGCAGGCGACCCCGTCCTCACCGTCGACTACTTCCTCCCCCCTACGCGGTGACCGCCTTCGGCGTCTTCGGCTCCGGCCCCACATATCGCGCCACCGGCCGGATGATCTTCGAGTCCGCCGCCTGTTCCAGGATGTTGGCGCTCCAGCCGACCGCGCGGGCCGCCACGAACGTCGGGGTGAACATCTCACGGGGCAGGCCGCAGAGTTCCATGACCACGCCCGCGTAGAACTCGACGTTGGTGTGCAGTTCACGGCCGGGCTTCAGTTCTGCGAGGATGCGCTCCACTTGGCGCTCGACCTCGACGGCGAACTCGACCCGGGAGCCGCCGAAGTCCTGCGCGATCTCGCGCAGCATGCGGGAACGGGGGTCCTCCGTACGGTAGATCGCATGCCCGAAGCCCATCACGCGGTCACCGGCCAGGACCCGTTCGCGGATCCACGGGTCGATCCGGTCCGGTGTGCCGATCGCGTCCAGGGTGTCCAGCGCCCGGCTGGGCGCGCCCCCGTGCAGCGGCCCGGACAGTGCACCGACCGCTCCCACGAGGCAGGCAGCGACGTCCGCGCCGGTCGACGCGATGACGCGGGCGGTGAAGGTTGATGCATTGAATCCGTGATCAATGGTTGAGATCAAGTATTGCTCGACAGCACGGGTCTGCCGGGGATCCGGTTCCGAACCCGTCACCATGTACAGGTAGTTGGCCGCGTACGACAGGTCCGCACGCGGCTCCACCGGGTCGAGCCCCTGCCCGAGCCGGTACAGCGCGGTGAGCAGCGTCGGTACGGCCGCACAGGCGGCGACCGTGTCGGCGCGTCGCTGGTCCGCGTCGATGTCATACACCGGCCGGAACCCCCGCGCCGCGCCGAGCAGCGAGAGCGCGGTGCGCATCCCGGCGAGCGGTCCGGACCCGCCGCCCGCCGCGGCCACTACGGGCAGGGCCGCCCGGACCCCGTCGGGCAGACGCCGCAGTGCGGCGGTCTCGGCCGCGAAGGCGGCGGCACCCTCCGCGTCCGGCAGTTCGCCGTGGACCAGGAGGTGCCAGACGTCCTCGAAGCCACGGGTGCGCGCGAGTTCGACGGCCGAGTACTGGCGGTAATTCCGCCGCACCCCTCTGACCTGGGCTTGCTGAGGCTGAATCGGCTGTGACCTGCTAGGTCGGGTTGCAGAGGCGATCGGAGGCAGTCAGAGGAAATCGCTCTGATTCGACCCCGGTTCGACCCGGGTCGCTCAGAGGCAGTCAGAGGCATCGGCCTCCCAAACTGCCCTTTGAGCGGCCGGCGTTGACCGGTTCGGATCCTGGGCAGCGGCTCTGGCAGGCCTCTCGGTCGTCTCCGGTCGAGCCGCGATGGGGACGCCTGCCTCTGACCGGTGCCAAAGCGCACGAAAGCCCCCAGGACGGCAATCCTGGAGGCTTCGCTGGCACCGATTGGAGGTCGGTTCCGGACGCCACCTCTGATTTCGAGGTCCGCGGTGGCATCCATGTCCTTGGGACGACCCCAGAATGCCACACCCCACAGCCCACCCGCACTACTCCCCGTCGGCTTCACGTCCGGTTTTCTCCCCACCAGAGGCAACCACAGGCAGCCACACGACGCTGCAGGGACTCGCCGTCCTTCCCAAGCCCGCCGCCGACCTGGTCCTGTACGGCGACCTCACCGGCCGCTACGCGGCAGGCAGCTACAGCAGGCTCGGCCCGGACGGCCGCACGGTGATCCCGCGCGGTGAGCGTCAGGGCGCGGCGGAGCACGGTCACCGGGTCACCGCGGCCATCGCCTGCCACGTGGCCCGTGCTGGCGGCACCGTCGAGCAGCTGACCCGGCTGGTGCTGCACCCCGACCACGAGGGCGGCCGGCACGCCCAGCACATCGCCCTGCGCTCCGGGCAGGCGCGCGCACTGGACTACATCCACCGCGTGTGGGCCAGCGCCGTCCAGACCGTCAGCGCCACCGTGGCGGTCGGCTCCCGGGAACACGCCTACGAACTCCTCGCCGCGCTGCGGGACCGGATCGAGACCACGCCGTGGCGCGGGGAGCGGGGCCGAACCGCGCTGCGGGTCCTGCGGGCGCACCTGACCTTCGCGGAGACCGCGGGCGGCCCGCTGCACCACGCCAGTGAGCGGCAGACCGCCGAGGAAGCCGGAATCTCCAGGACCACCCTGCGGGCCGTCTACAAGACCTTCCTGAAGCCGTACGGCTGGCTGCGCCGTCTGCGGGTGGGGCACGGCCGGGAAGGCTCCACCTGGTACCTCGCCCTCGGCACCCCCCGACGGCACACGGCGCCCGCTGTGCTGTCTCGCTCCCGTACCACTCAGTACCCCCCCGACCCGGCACTTGCGGAGTGGACCACCCCTGAGACCGGGGCGGCCGCCGACATCGACTCCACCGTCCTCGCCCGCCTCATGAGCCACGACGCCTTCGCCCACCGCGGCCTCGGCAGCACCGCCCTCGTGATCATCAGCGCGCTTCATGCCCGCTCCGACCAGACCGTCACCGACCTGATTGCCAGCTCCTCGGTCTCCCGTGCCACCGCCTACCGCACCCTCCAGAGCCTGGCCCACCACGGCCTCGTTCACCACCACGGCGAAACCTGGACCCTCACCCCACGCGCCCTGCACGGCATCGGCCACTCCCCCACCAGTGACAAGGCCACGGCGGACATGCAGCCAGCCCAGAACTGGGACGAGATAGCCCTCCGGCACGGTACGGCGGGGACCGCAGGGCGACGCAAGGCCCTGCATGCGGCCGAGCGCGCCCTCTACCGGCAGGCGCTGGAGCGTCTGGCCGAACACCGCAGCCGGGCTGTGGTGATCTTCCGCGACGGCTGCCAGGTCCTGGTCCCCTCGGTGCGGCCAGACGAGGTTCCGGCTGCCTGGCACGCCCCGGGTGGACACCTCCTCGATCCCGTCACTGGACGGTCTTCGGCCGAGTGGCGGGTGGCCACGGACGGCCGGCTGATCCTCATCACCCCTGCCGACCAGCGCACTTATGACGAGCTGGCGGCAGCCCATACCCAAGCCCTCAGCGAATGGGAGTCCGCCTCGTGAACCCACCACCCCCCAACGAGCACGAGGGCGAGCCGCCCAGCGCACAGAAGCTGCGTCAGGAGTACGAGGCCGGGGCCACGGTCCAGGAACTGGTGGCCATGAGCGGTCTGCCCTACGGGACGGTCCTGAACCGGCTGCGTGAGGCCGGAACGGTGATGCGGACCTCGTGGCAGACCCGCAGGATGCGAGACGGCCAGCAGGCCCGCGCGCGCCTCGCGGCCAGGCTGCGCACCCTTTACGAGACGCACGGCGCAACTCTCGGTGAACTCGCCGCGGCCGCGGGCAAGTCCAAGCCGGCCGCCCGCCGTCTGCTCGTCGAAGCGGGCGGCACAGTGCGCAGCACGCGGCAGACGATACAGATCCGCTCCGCCGGGTCTAGGGCGAAGCGGGCCAAACTCGCGGCCTGGCTGCGGGTGCGCTACGAGGCCGGCGCGACGGTGCCCGAACTCGCCCAGGAGTGCAACTACTCCACCGCCACCGTCTACCGCCTCCTCCGCCAAGCCCACACCCCCATGCGCCCCCAGCACCACCACGGCCCCGCCACGCACACGAGGAAGCAGCCATGACCACCCGGATCAAAACCCCCGGCCCACCGGGAATCCGCAAACACTCCACGCCTGAGCGCCATCGCAGCCCCACGTGTCTGCCCCGGGCACCTCCGGCTCATCTGAGGAGACCGCCACCACCCTCATGGCCGACGCACAGCACCCCAGCAAGGCCGACACCCGTTCCAAAATCAGGAGATCAAGCACACGTGAACGAGAACACCCGCCACAAGACCCTTGCCGCGGCCACCGAACGCGCCTGGGACGCCTTCGTCATCGTCGTCGGCATGCTCAAGGGCGGCACCGGCAAGACCACCACCGCCTGGTTCATCGCCCTCTACTACGCCGTCGTCCTCGGCCTGCCCACGCTGCTGCTGGACGCCGACGCCACCAGCCAGTCCGCCTACGACTGGTACAAGGTCGCCCAGGCCGCCGGCTTCGAGATCCCCGAGAACCTGGTCGTCGAGCGGTACCCGTTCGACGACATCGCCGAGTACATCCGCACCAAGCGCGCCGAGTTCGGCGCGATCGTGGTCGACGCCGGCGGCGGCAGCGCCCGGATCTTCCACGAGGCTGTCACCGCGGCGAACCTGCTGCTCGTGCCGGTCGCCCCCACCAAGATCGAGCGCCGCAAGCTGGTCGCCACCTTCGACGAGGCCGAACGCGCCGCCGCCCGCAACACCCGCGGCGTCACCGCCCACGTCGTGATGGTCAAGGCCGACGACCGCACCAGCCTGCCCAGCCGGGCAAAGGACCAGCTCCTCGACCCCGCCGAGGGCGAGGGCATCGGCCCCGACCGCGACGAGGCCTTCCCGCTCGCCGAGACCACCATCCACTCCTGGGTCCACTACATGGAGGCCTTCGGCGAGATCCCCACCGAACTGAGCGAGTACGCCGAGCTCATGAAGGAGCTGACCCAGGCATGACCGAAAAGAACGAGAAGCTGAAGCCCCCTGCCCGCCGCACCGGTCGCACCCTCGGCGGCGGGGCCAAGAAGACGGCCTCGCCGCCCCCTCCCCCAGCCGCCGAACTCACCCCCGAGCAGTACGCCGCCGAACAGCCCGCCGCCCTGGCGACAGCCCAGACGCCCGAAGGCGCGCCTGGGGCAAGCCCCGTTCCGGTGCTCGCTCACGTCGCAGCAGCAGCCCCGGCGCAGGCCGGGACGGAACACGATGCGTATCCGGTCGCCGCAGACTCGGCAGCTGCGTCCACCCCGAACGCTGCGGCACCGACAGCGGCTGAGAGTCCCTCGCCTCAGACGGTTGGCACCACTGCCGGACCGGTACCGCCACCCGCTGCACAGGCGGAGACGCCCGCTGCCGCCCCCGTTGGGTTCAGCGAGCACTCCGCGACGAAGGGGAGCGTCGCCACGGCCGCCGATGTCCCGAGTTTTGGAGCGGCTGCGGAGATAGCGGTCCGCGCGACGGCACCTGTCGTCACCGGTACGGCTTTCCCCGTCGAGGCCAAGGAACCGACACGAGAGCACAGCCACGGGGCTCGGGCGCAGGAAGCGCCCAGCGAGGGCGTGCCCTGGACTCAGGGACCGGGCCGACCCCAGGGCATCCCCGATGTCGCGGTCGTCCTCAACCAGCGCATCATCACCCGCGAGTCCCTCGACTCGTCCGTACCGACCGCGCTGAAGCTGAAGAAGCGCATCAAGCGCTTCGCGCTGGACAACGAACTCGACCACCTCCCGCTCGGCGACATCGTCGCCGTCGCGATGGACGAGTGGCTCACCACCCGAGGCTTCTGACCACCCCACGCCTCACCACCCACGCCACCGGGTGGGCGCGGCTCAGCCAGACCGCGCCCACCCAACCGACTATTCCACTAGCCCAATAGCCGACTAGGCGGATCACTATCCGCCTAGTCGCAGCGACCGGAGCACCCCATGCCCGACCACACCCACCACATCCGCCTCCTGCGCGACCTCGCCGACGTCCTCGAAGCCCTACCCGGCCCCGCGGAAGACCCCTTCACCCCACACCCCGACACGCTGGCAATCATCAGCAACCGCCACACCCGCCGCGGACAGCTCAACTACGCCGTGCCCAACGCCCTCCAACTCCAACACCGCATCCGCCGCTACAACGCCGACAGCAACATCCCCCACGGAGACATCGTCGCCATCGCCCTCGACGCCCTCCTCCGCGCCAAGGGCTACCCGCCAGAGCCGCGTCCGGAGGCGGAGACGTCATTGCCTGCGGCTGGGCTCTCGACTGCACGGCGCAACAAGCTGCAAATCGAGCAGGACCGCTAGGCTGACACGGCAGGAACAGCCCGGTCGCATCGGGGAACTGGGGATGCGCACTTCCCACTGACGCGCCAGGGCCGGGCAGGCGTACAGGTGGCAGAGGGGGCACAGTTCGCGTGGAAGTTGAAGTACGTCTGGGCGGTGCGGATTCGGTGGAGGAGTTCACGTCGCTCCTGCAGTGGCTGCGTGGAGACCGGAACTTGCAGGGTCGGGTGCGTGCGAGGCGGATGGCTTCTCAGGAGGAGGAGCTGGGAGGCGCGTTCGAGCTCATCGGCGTTGCCATCGGTTCTGGTGGCGTTGCCTCGGCGTTTGTGACTTCACTGGGGTCATGGCTGAGTAGCAGGCGTTCCGAGCAGAGCGTCAGTGTGACGGTCGGCGAGAAGTCCGTGCAAATCACCCGCAACAGCACCACTCCGGCGGACGAAGCGGAATTGCTGCGCCTGATTAAGCAGACACTCGATGAAGCCTGAGGAACAGTCCGGAAGACTGAATCGATGCGCCGTCCTGATAGGCATGTCACATTACCGGGACTCCCGGTTCCTCGCTGTGCCTGCTGCCGCTAACAGCCTTCGACGCATGGAGGAAATCCTTACTGATCCGTCGCTTTGCGGCTGGTCTCCCGAGCAAGTCACAGTGATTGACAACCCGGCGGATGGGCGGCATGTCGCAGTCCAGATCCGGAAACTCGCGGAGCGCACCGACGGTCTGTTTCTCTTCTATTTCGTAGGCCATGGCACTCTCTCCGAGGAAGGTGCAGTTTTCCTGCCGCTGGCCGAGACGGATGCCGAGCATGTCGATCTGACGGCTTTGCCCTTCGCCCATGTGCGGGCCGCGCTGCTGAGCAGCCCGGCACAGGTCAAGATTTCCATTCTCGACTGCTGCTACTCCGGCCGTGCGATTCAGACGCTCTCCGCCCAGAGCGCTGACCTTTCCCTGGCCGCCGATGTGCACGGGACATACACCTGGGCAGCCTCTGATGACGTCGCACACGTAGTTCCCCTCGCAGAACAAGGAAGCGTCTGTACGTCCTTTACCGGCGAGCTCATCGGGCTGGTCCGTGAGGGAATTCCCGACGGTCCGCGATTCCTGACGCTCGGGGATCTTTATGAGCCTATGCGTCAGCGGTTGCGGGCCCGCGGGCTTCCGCTGCCCAGCCGCCGAATCAATGACAGTGCCAGTAGCGCACCCTTTACGCGCAATGCGGCCATTCCTGTCGCGGTAACTCCCCGTCGGCTACGGGGAGGTAATGGCGTGGGCCAGTCCGGGCCTCCGCCCTTCGACCTCGAATCTCGACCACCTATTGCCCGGCGGGATACCAGGGCGCTTAAGGCCGCCATGCCCATTCACCGCGTGATCGGTACTTATATTCCGCTACGCGGAGGCGGGCGTGAGCTCCGAGGCGCCTGTCCGTTCTGCGCGACGGATGATGGGTATTTTAGAGTTAATTCTGAAAAGTCCGTTTATCACTGCTTCAAGTGTCAGGCCGGCGGCGACACATTGAATTTTCTCATGCACATGGAACATCTGACCTTCGGTGAGGCGGTTGACCGTCTCGCTTCGCTTGCTGGAATCACCCTCAGTGAAGACGGCGGCCACTACGACCGCCAGCACGTAGAGCGAATCCGTATGATCGAAGCCCACAAGGCCGCCGCCGACTTCTACACAACCAAGCTCAATACGCTCCCAGAAGCCGGCATTGGACGCACCTTTCTCGCTGATCGCGGATTCGATAAAGCTGCAGCCGCTCACTTCGGCGTAGGCTACAGCCCTCAGGGCTGGGATCACCTAGTGCGTCATCTGCGCAACCACGGTTTTACCGACAAAGAACTGCTCCACTCCGGCCTGATCATCGAGGGCCGCCGTGGCCCCACCGATCGCTTCCGTGGCCGCCTGATGTGGCCGATCCGCAACATCGGCGGCGAGGTCGTCGGTTTCGGCGCCCGCAAACTCCACGATGCGGATAACGGCCCCGATTACATCTATACACCTGAAACCGCGATCTACAAGAAGTCCCAGGTTCTGTACGGCATTGACCTGGCGAAGAAAGACATCGCCAGCTCCCTCCGTGTGCTCCTTGTCGAAGGCTTCACAGATGTCATGGCCAGCCACCTGGCCGGTGTGACCACCGCAGTTGCCACCTGCGGGACCATATTCAGCGGCGGCCACACCAAGCTCTTGCGCCGTCTACTCCCGGACGACGGCTCGGCACGTGCCGTTTTCGCCTTCGAAGACGTCGAGTCCGGCCACCAGGCAGCCCTGCGTGCCATTGCGGACGATCCCCGGTTCGCCGCCCAGATGTACATCGCCATAACGCCCGACAACCTGAGCCTGAGCGCCTTGCGTATGGCCAAGGGCAATCAGGCCGTTGCCGACCTCGCCCAGCCTCGCACGCCCCTCTATGAATTTGCCCTCGCCCAGATCATCCTTCGTCACGACCTGAACACCCCCACTAGCCGCGCCGCCGCACTCGACGAAGCCGCTCCCCTCGTCGCAGGCATTAAGAGCAGCTTCTTGCGGCATGAGATCGCCGTCCAGCTCGCAGGAATGCTCAACATCCAGGACACAGTATTCGTAGTCAGACGCATCGCACAAATGGCGCGCGCCGACCGCCGGGACTCAGACCCTACCGGCAACTCGGGGCAGCGTCAGCAGAACAGCACGGAGCCCAGACTCGCTGTTGATCTTCGAAATCCTGTAGCGACCACAGAGCGGGAACTGCTCAAACTGGCACTGCAGCGACCCGAACTGGTGTCACCGGCGTTCGATGCCTACGGCATCGACGAGTTCACCGCTCCGCCGTACGCAATCATCCGCCAGGCGATCTTGGATGCTGGCGGCGCCGAGTACGGAGTTCAGGAGCAGTCCCAGTATCTGAATCTCATCCGCGAGGCCGCTCCGAGCCATGCCGCCCGTACGCTCATCACCGAGCTGTGCGGCGAGACCATCATGTCCAGAACCATCAACGAAACCTACGCGGGAAACATTCTAGTGGCAGTCAGACGGCGCTCCGTGACCCGACGCATCCAGGAGCTACTCGGCGGGCTGGCCGTTACCAGCTCGACAGATAACCCTGCCCATCTAAACCAAATGCAAAACGAGTTGTGGACACTCTACAAATACGATCAGGCGCTGCGGGAATTGGGAGCAAAAGCCCTCTGATGGACCTGCACCTCGCGTCGGAATCGAGCCCGGAACTGGTCATGTGCGGCCTGCCCAGCGTGCACGGCCTTCACCGCTACCCGCTCGCCCCGCTACCCGACCGCGGCGTACACGGTGCCCATCCCACCCGCGCCAAGCAACCCGACCACTCGGAAGCCCCCGATCCGAGCCGGGGCCGACGTACGACGAGCAGCAATCCGCGACACGAACAGGGCCCCCACCGAGAGCAGTTGTGGATGAGATGCGAACTCTAGCGGGGATCGCCGACGCCACACGCCTGTCGGTATGAAATGAGATCCACCCGCGCCATGCCCGCCCAGCCGGTCCCCACTCCGCGATCATCCTCCGTTGATCACAGGTCAGCGTGCGGCCGACCGGCGCCCGACTCACCTTCGCCGGGCCACGCGACGGCATCCTTTGAATCCCCGGATTGCAAGTTGACGCCGCACACGCCCGCCTCGGACTCGACCGGCTGCTGGTTCTCCTGCTATCACTTCCCGACTCCCGGCTGATTCCCGGCAAACGCGGCGGCTACCTGCAGGGATACAACATCCAGATCGTCTGCGCCCGCCGTCAATTCCTGCTGGCCATCGAAGCCCCCGACAATCCCTCCGACAGGACGGCCCTCGTTCCGATGGTGAAGAAGACCCAGCACAATCACCAGGCAGCACAGCTCCCCGGCGACATCCAGCTCTGGCTCGCCGACAGCGGATACGCCTCCGTCGCGGCCTTCGAGACCCTCGCCGACCTCCCGCTGCTGGTCTCGGTCACCAGCGATGCCGACCAGGCAGGCTTCCCCGCGAAACGCCAGCAGGCCCCTGCCGACCAGCAGGACATGGCGGCCCGCCTCGCCACCCCAACAGGACGGGCCCAATACCGTCAACGCAGTGCCCTGGTCGAGCCGGGATTCGCCCAGATATTCCAACGCTTCGGACGACACCTCAACTACCGCGGCCGCCAGGCAGTGGACACCGAGATCAAGCTCCTCGGCACAGCGCACAACCTCAACAAACTCATCAAACACATGGCCGGGAAACACTCTTGACGTCCACTGGGCAGGAGCCGTGCGACAGCCTCCGGCTAGTCCGGCAGCCGTACCGAAACCGTCTCGTCCAGGACCGGGACGGCCTGCCGGCTCGAAAAACCAGCACCGGGGCCGGGCACCACGACGTCGGCAAAACAGCCAAACGCGTCGAATCGATCAAGGAGCACCGAGCTCAGCGAGGATAAACGCCAAGACAACGACTCGCAGGTGTTCAAGATGCACGCGGAGCCGCGCCCGGCCACGCTCTGGGCGAGGGTGGACCGGACCGGCTGGGATTCGGCCAGCCAGCCCCGCGCGCCCAGGCGTTTCGCCTTCGACCGCAGCGCCTCCACCTTGGCCGGCAACGCGTCCAGACCGCCGACGCCGGTCAGTAGCAGACTGCGAAACGGCCGAAGCGTGGCAGTTCCGCCTCGTCGGGGAGCGCGACGGCTGTGTCCTCCGTACAGATCCGGCAGGAGTCTGCGGGAACCTCGGCGTAAGGCAAGTGCACGCTTGCCTGGAAACCCGGATGGCCCGCAACGGCCTGCTGCGCGACTGTGAGGATCGGGGTCAGTACGGTCGCGGCCGACCGCCAGCCTCCACTCCGTGCCGCCACCCACGCCTGTAGGCGCTACCGACCGAGTCAGTCACGCGGGCTTCCGCTCAGACAGCCGCAGCAGCGAGACGCCGGAACAGTTCCCGAGTCGCGGACCCGGGCTCGGCACAGTAGACGATGAGGCGTTGACCGGTCTCGGGGATGTGGAGTACCTGGCACTCGTACTCCAGCGGTCCGAAGGTGGAGGAGTCGATCTTCTTGATGACCCGGCGCCGTACCTCGACGTCGTGGGTCCCCCACATCTCGGCGAATCGCGGTGAGGTGCCGAGGAGTTCGGTGACGAGTCCTTCGATCCCGCGGTCGCCGGGATGGAGGGCGTAGGCGGCGCGCAGGTCGGCGACTGTCGCGCGGGCGAAGGCGATCGCCGACTCGTCGTCCCAGCGGTGGTGGTCGAGGGCCTCGCGGAACATCCAGCGGACAAGGTTGCGGTCCTCCTCCGGTGCCCGCGCGATGCTGCTGATGAAGTGCGCCGCGAGCGCGTTCCAGGCGAGGAGGTCGTACTTCGCGTCGACGACGTAGGCCGGCACCTCCGGCATGCTGTCGAGGAGGCACCGCACTGCGGGAGTGAGTTCACGGACCGGGCCGGCGACCGGGGGCGGCCTTTCGTCGGCGACGCGGAAGAGGTAGTCCCGCTCGTCGCGGGTGAGCAGCATTGCCCTGGCCAGTGCGGCGAGCACCTGCCGGGACGGGTGCGGGCCACGGCCCTGTTCGAGCCGGATGTAGTACTCGACGGACATTCCGGCGAGGTGGGCGACCTCCTGCCGGCGCAGACCGGGCGTGCGGCGGCGCAGACCGTCCGGCAGACCGACGTCGCGAGGTTTCAGGCGAGCCCGGCGAGCCCTCAGGAACGCTGCCAGCTCCTCGCGCAGGATCATGCCTCCATGCTGCCTCAGCCCTGGCGGCCGTGGGTAGTATCGCCGATACCAGCTTCGCCAGGTCTCTGGTGGGCCGGCCACGGGCGCCGCAGGGTCGGGGGCATGACACTGATTGCGCTGATCACAGGCGCCAACAAGGGCATCGGCTACGAGACCGCCCGGTTGCTCGGCGAGCGCGGGATGACCGTGCTGGTCGGTGCGCGGAACGAGGAACTCGGGCAGAAGGCCGCGCTGGCCCTGCGCGAGGGCGGCGTCGACGCCCGGTTCCTCCCCATCGACGTCACCGACGACGCGTCCGTCCAGCGAGCGGCCGACCGGGTGGACGCCGAGTACGGGCGGCTCGACGTCCTGGTCAACAACGCGGGCATCGTCGGCGATGTCGAAGGCGCCCGCGGCGGACCGAGCGCCGCCACCCGGGCCGCCCTCCGTCAGGTCTTCGAGGCGAACGTGTTCGGGGTGGTGGCGGTCACCAACGCGTTCCTGCCGCTGCTGTGCAACGCCGAGGCGGCCCGGATCGTCAACGTCTCAAGCGAAGTCGGGTCGCTGACCTTCATGAGCGATCCGGGGCATCCGCTCCACCAACTGGCCACGATTCCCTACCCGGCGTCCAAGACCGCCCTGAACATGGTCACCGTGATGTACGCCAAGGAGCTGCGGGACACCCCGATCAAGGTCAACGCCGCCAACCCCAGCCACTGCGCGACCGACCTCACCCGTCACACCGGCTCCCGCACGCCCGAGCAGGGCGCGCTGGTGAGCGTCGCGCTGGCCACGCTGCCGGCCGACGGCCCGAGCGGTCGGTTCTGGGGGGACGGCGCCCCGGCCGCGGACGCGGCACTGCCCTGGTGATCTCCGGAAGGCATCACCAGAACGATCCAGGACACGGGTGATGCCGAAACTCGGCCCCAGTTCCTGTTATGGCGCGCCGACGCACCACATCTCCTGTGTGCCGGACGGAATTCGGCACACAGGGAGAGAGGACTCGTGGTGAGTCAGCAGAACAAGCACCGCATCAGCCGCCGCGGCATGCTGGGGATTGCCGGAATAGCCGTTGCGGGTACGGCAGGTGTCGTCGGAGGGGCCACGTTCGCCGGCGGCAGCGCGAACGCGGCGCTGGCGGACTGCAGTCCGACGCCGTCGCCCACCGGCGGTGCGGTCGGCACGGCGACCGCACCGCCCACCTCGGGGTTCGCTCACCCGGGGCTGTTGCACACGGAGGCCGACTTCGCCCGCATGGCGGCGAAGGTGAAGGCAGGCGCCCAGCCTTGGAAGGCCGGCTATGACCGACTGGTGGCGAACCAGCATTCGCAGAGCACCTGGTCCCCGCGCGCGATGCCCACCGTGATCCGGGGTGGTGCCGGGCAGAACTATGTGACGCTCTACAACGACATTCACGCGGCCTACCAGAACGCGCTGCGCTGGAAGGTCACCGGCGAGAGGGCCCACGGCGACGCCGCCCGGGACATCCTCAACGCCTGGTCCGCCACCCTGATCAACCTCAACGGCAACGCCGACCGCTTCCTGGCGGCGGGGATCTACGGCTACCAGTTCGCCAACGCCGCCGAGATCATGCGCGGCTACGACGGCTTCGACGTGGCCCGCTTCAAGAAGATGCTGCTCACCATCTTCTACCCGATGAACGATCGCTTCCTCACCACGCACAACGACGCCTACATCACCAATTACTGGGCGAACTGGGACCTGTGCAACATGGCCTCGGTCCTCGCCATCGGCATCTTCTGCGACGACCGTGCCAAGGTCGAGCAGGCCGTCACCTACTTCAAAGAAGGCGCCGGCAACGGCTCCATCAAGCACGCCGTCCCCTTCGTCTATGCAGGCGGCCTCGGCCAGTGGCAGGAGTCGGGCCGCGACCAGGGCCATGCGACGCTCGGCATCGCGCTGATGGGAAGCTTCTGCGAGATGGCCTGGAACCAGGGCTACGACCTGTACGGCTACGACGACAATCGCTTCCTCAAGGGCGCCGAGTACGTCGCCAGGTACAACCTCGGCCAAGACGTCCCCTACACCGCCTACACCTGGGGCACCGGCCGGTCCGGCGCCCGCCAGACCCAGCCCGGTGTCTCCCCGGCGAGCCGGGGCGCCGAACGCCCGGAGTGGGAGCTGGTCTACAACCACTACGTCAAGCGCAGAGGCCTGTCCGCGCCCAACGTGGCGGCCTTCGCCCAGAAGACCCGCGCCGAGGGCGGCGGCGGGGACTACGGCCCCAACAGCGGCGGCTTCGACCAACTCGGCTTCGGAACCCTGACCTTCACCCGCTAGCCGGTCACCGTGGTGGTGCCCCGGCGCCGTTTCAGGGAAGCCTGGAGAGCTGGGGCACCGCGAACGGGTCGGCCGGGGCGCTCCGAGTGAGGTACTGCGGCACCGGAGCGCCGTCGTCGCCGGTGTCCCTGACGATGCCGTACCGGACGTAGCCGAGGGCCGGATCGTCCGCAGGGGCCTGACGGATCTCGTCGTTAATGTGCTGCCGACTGCAGGAGGCGACGATCAGGGCGTACTTGAGGCCGCTCTGGTTGAGATTCAGCGTGACCGTGCCGTCGACGTAGTAGTACTCGTTCTGCCACATCTGCTGCGCGCCGGCCGGCAGCGTGGCGTAGCCCAGGGGACGGTTCCCCAGCCAGGTGTGCTCATCGGTGGTGCCCGGTTGCAGGTCGTCCATCCGGCGACCGCCGCCGGAGGCCACGTGGAACAGCTTGCCGGTCAGTCCGGTCCAGGTCGGCATCGCGATGGAGCCCGGGAAGACGGTCACCTGCCAACGCACGAAGAAGTAGCCGCGCCCGCTGATCCGCAGGTTGTCGCCGCGGTGGTTGAGGACGTACATCTCCCCGGTCGCGCCGGGATGCCGGCTGCCGTACGTACCCGACATGGCGACCGGGGCGGTCTGGGGACGCATCGGCAGTTCTCCCGGTGGGGTGTCGGGGTTCGGGGCGCTCTCCGCGTGGTCGATGTTCTGGCCGTAGACGGGGGTGCTCGGGATTGCTGACCCGTTCGGGATCGTTGTGGGCCCGGCGGTGGCCGGGCTCGCGTGTGCCGGTGTCGGCGTGGTGGCGACGGCGTGGTGCCGCGGTGGCGGTGACTGCAGTACGGCGTACCCGGTGAGCGCTCCTCCGCTCACCACCACCGCGCCGGCCGTGATTGCCACCGCGGGCTTCGCCATCAGGTAGTGGACGACGTCCGCGAGCCGGGTGCCGGCCAGGCCCACGGCGTGAGGTGCGGCAGCGCCCGTGGCTGCGGCGGTGTGAGCCGCGCCGAGCTGGTAGAGCAGCGCGGTCGTACCAAGGCCTGCCGATACGGGTACCAGCGCGAGCCCCGCGAGCAGTCTTTCGGCGGGTACCAGGTCCTGCCCGAGCGTGCCGCAGGTGGCGCAGGCGCGGACGTGCCGGGCGATTCGCTTACGCCACAGCCCGGCCGGTACGCCGTCCCAGCCCTCGGTGAGCTGGCCCAGGTCGGGACAGCGGGAGACGGCGCCGAGCGCGCGGACAACGATCCGGGCCGACTCAAGGCGTTCCCTGAGCCGCTGCACCCGCACCGCGGTGTGCTGCGGAGTCAGTTCGAGCGCGGCGGCGAGTTCGGCTCTGGTGAACTGGCCGGACGCCTCAAGCCACCACACCGAGAGCAGTTCACGTTCGGCAGGATCGAGCCAGCGGGTCGCCTCGGTGACCTCGCGGCGCTGGCCCGACAGGCCCAGCTGGAGGATGGTCGCCTCGACGAAGTCGGCGCTCGGATCCTGCGCTTCGAGCACCTCGTCGAGAAACCCCGGAGCGGGACGGTTCTGCTGTACGCGCCACCGTTCGCGGACCTTCTGCATCGCGATCGCGACCAGCCAGGAGCGGAAGAGTTCCGCCTCGCGCAGGCCGTCGAGGCCGGCGACCACGCTGATCATGGTGTCCTGGACCACGTCGTCCACATCGAGGTGGCCGCCGAGCGCCCGTCCGACGACGTTGTAGACGAACGGCAGGGAGCCTGCGACCAGTTGGTCGAGTGCGTGCTGGTCCCCGTCCTGGGCAGCCGTGATGGTTTCGGTGTCGGGCATGTCTACTGTGCGCATCGGTTCTCTCGCAGCATCACCGGAGGTGCATCGTCATCTAGAAGAGGGGACGGGCACGCACCGCATAACCGAAATCTGGCGGGCGATCGCAGGGCCGACGCGACCGTGCCGCCGGGGCCGCGACGACGTGCCGATCGTGCTGTGCCGGCAGGGCCTCCTAGTGCCGGGGGGCGTACCCCGAGCGGCCTGGAGGCCCTGCCTTCTTGCTGTTGACCGGTAGAAAGCCCCTTCTCAGAGGGTCAGTTGACCCGGACGATCTTCCAGAGCTGGTCGTTCACACTGACGTCGGTCCACTGGATGACGGCCCCGCCGTTCGCGGTGGAGGACCCTGCGACACCGGCCAGCAGGCCGCTGTTCGTGTTGGCGACCTTGTAGTAGCCGCCGCCCGCGTCGGTCAGGGTCCACTTCTGGGAGGCACCGCTGGTGGCGGTGTTCTGGACGATGGCCGCACCGACGGTGGTGGAGCCGTTGTTGATGTCGAGTTTCAGCCCGCTGTTGACATTGGTGACCGTCCACGCACCGCCGGTCTGGGGCTGGAAGCTCCACAACTGGCACGCACAGGCGCTGTTCTGCCACTGCTGGGCCGCCGTGCCCGCGGTGGTGGAGGCGGCGGGTATGTCGAGGTACTTGCCGCTGTTCTTGTTGACCAAGACGTACTGGCCGGTGGCGAGGTTCGGCGGGGCGGTCTGGGTGAGGTTCCACCGCTGGGTGGCGGAGGCCGTGTCTGTGCTCTGGTCCGCCGTGGTGCCGACGGTGGTGGAGTCGCCAGGGATTTCGAGGACCTTGCCGTTGACCCGGTTGGTGATGGTGAAGCCGCCCGCCGGGTTGGGTGCCACGGCCCAGTCGTGGTCGGTGCTGCCGTTGTCACTCCACTGCAGGATCTTGGCGCCGTTGGCGGCAGACTGGTTCTCCACGCCCAGGACCTTGCCGCTGGCGACGTTGACGATCTTGAAGTAGCCGGATGCCTGTTGGTCGAAGCGCCACTGCTGGTCGGTGGCGTTGTCGGTGTTCTGCTGGGTTGCGTAGGTGCCGTTGGTGGTGGAGCCGCCGGCGATGGTGAGCTTCAGGTCGCTGTTGGCGTTGGCGACGGTGTAGGTGGCTCCGTCGGAGATGCCGCCGCCCAAGTCGATGGTGCTGTAGGTGACCGAGTTGACGCCCGTGCTCCTCAGCCGTCCTCCGCTGAAGACCTCCAGGCTGTGCCCGTCCGCGAGCGGGAGCATGCCCCGGCTGTAACCGGCGGCCACGTTGGAGGGGATGCGCGTCCAGGCGCCCGCGGCACCGTTCTGGGTGTTGAGGAACAGATCGGACGTGCTGTTCGCGCTAACCACCAGGGTGCCGTTGGCACCGCCGGCGGGAAGCCAGGTAATGAACGGCGAACTGGTGGGCACGCCACCGGAGTTCAGCACCGTGCCGGTGACCGAGCCGAACGCCTCCGGGTCGGCGGAGATCTTGTAGTAGACGGCGAAGTTGCCCTCGGGGGCGCCGCCGTACTCGTACGTCATGACGTAGTTGCCGTTGGGCAGCCTCGCGACGGTCGGCATGCCGGGGCGGCTGCTGTACGTGGGCACCGCCACGTCATCGACGACCGGGCCCCAGTTGACGCCGTCCGTGGTGACCTGGTGCACGATCTTCTGGCCGTGGGCGGGGTCGCGCTGGTCGGAGTAGTAGGCGATGAGCTTGTTGCCGGAGACCATCAGGAACGGCTCCCACACCGGGGTGTTGCCGTTCTCGCTGATGGCCGCGCCGCCGGTGGCAATGTTGCTGACGAAGGTCCAGGTCAGTCCGTGGTCGGTACTGGCGTACATGTCGATCTTGATCGCCGACCGGTCACTGGGGACCGAGGCGCCCGTGGCCATGATGGTTCCGGCGGGGAAGTTGCCGATCGCGGTGGGCAGCTCGTACAGGTCCGGCTCCCAGCGCATCCCCCAGCCGTTCTGGGTGTCGGTGACGCTGGAGATCTGGGTCCAGGTGTTGCCGTTGTCGGTGCTGCGGTAGATCGGCAGGACGGGGGTGCCCGAGGTCCACTGCTCGTACGTGGCGAGCATGGTGCCGTTGGACGCCCCGCTGTACTTCATTCGCATGGCCCGCGGGTAGAGCGTGCCCGGGGAGGGGGCGTTGGCCAGCGGGGCGGCCAACGTCTGCGAGGCGCGGGAGAGGGCGTGCGCCTTGCCGGCGGCGGGGACGAGGAGCGTGATGGCCGCCGCGATCAGCGAGAGCAGCATGAGCAGGACGGTGGCGGGGTGGGGACGTGGGACGGCGCGTTGTCTGGCGTCTTCCGGTGTGATGGACATGTACGGCTCCCAACATGCGGTGCAGAGATGGGTGTTGGTGCCCGCCGCTTCCGGAACGTCCCGGAACGGCAGCGGCGGGTGGCTCTTGGGTACGCCGGCCGGAGGGGGCACGGATGACGTACGACGACATGCCGGTGGACGTAGGCATGCGCATGGGTGAGATGACCGTCGGCGACGACAGATGTCGGCGACAGGTACAGGCGCGCGGTGTACGGCGACGGGTCCCGCGGCCTACCGGTCCTGGTCGGCCGTTGCCGGAGGTATGCCTCTTGGGCTTCTCCGGGGAGGGTGTCGAAGTCGGGAGGTGTTCAGGTGATGTGGCGCGACGTCTACTCCGGGCGAAGCGGCGCGGGCGCCGCCGTCGAGGAGCGGACGACGAGCTCGACCGGTGGGGTGCTCGCCGGCGGAAGGTCGTCGTCGGGCTTCTCGATGGCATGCACGAGAAGCCTGAGTCCTTCCTTCGCCGCGGCGTCGAAGGGCTGACGCACGGTGGTCAGCGGCGGAGTCGCGTAGGCGAAGACGGGGTTGTCGTCGAAGCCGACGACGCTGACGTCGTCGGGCACACGCCTGCCGGCTTCCAGCAGCGCGTGGATCAGGCCGATGGCCATGTCGTCGCCCGCCGCGAATACCGCGGTCACGGTGGGATCGGCGGCCAGCTCGCGGCCCGCCGCGTATCCGGAGGCGGCCGACCAGTCGCCCTCGATGACCAGCGGGGCGCTCCTGCCCCTTTCCTCCAGTACCGCCCGCCACCCCGCGAGACGGTCCTTGGCGGCGTACCACTGCTGAGGACCGGCGAGGTGATGGACCGTCGCATGCCCCAGATCCAGCAGGTGCTCGGTCGCGGCCCGGGCCAGGAGGTCGGAGCCGACCCCCGCGGTCACGGTCCGGGAGGCGGTGAAGACCGGTGGCGCACCGAGGAAGAGGACCGGTACGTCGACGCGGAGGGCGACTTCTCCCTCGTCCACCGGCTCGGAGATGACGATGCCGTCCACGCCCTGTTCGAGCAGTGAGCCCACGGCGCCGGCGATGCCCCGCTCGTCGCCTTCCAGGGTGCTGATCACCCGCAGGGCGTATCCGGCGTCCCGAACGGCTCGCTCGATGCTCACGAGCAGCGAGGCGACCCCGTATCCGGCGGTCCCGAGTGTGACCACGCCGATGGAGCGGGTTCGACCAGAAGCCAACATCCGGGCCGCATTGTTCAGGCGGTAACCGAGCTTCTCGGCGGCCTCTAGCACGCGTCGGCGCACATCGGCGGAGACGTGCGGCTCACCGTTGAGGACCCTCGACACCGTCTTGCGTGACACCCCTGCCACGCGGGCCACGTCCTCACTGCGCGGCAAACCAGGGCCTGCGCCCAGTCCCACCACTCGTGCCATGACGTCTCCCGATGACCGGATGCCTGGAGTATCGCTAGGTCAGCTGTATGACCGCGCGGTCAATGTCTACGGCTCGGGAGGTCGTGCGTCAAGAGTTCGGGCGTCGCATCTTCCCGCCGCTCCTTCCGCGCGCATTGCCTGTATGACGCATGGAGCGAAGGGTCTTGACAGGAGGCCACTGGTTGGATTTATGGTCCTCGCGTCCCGATCGTGTTTGTTCGATCGTGTTTGACACTGGTTGCTTCGACGGCCTGTCTCCGCCGCCTCTCCGGCCGACAGGCCTGGTCAGGACCCGACATGAACCGCCCCTTGTTCGGCCGGCCCACCAACGACAGCTCGACAGCGGCCTGCCCCTGGGCGCCGACACGAGCTGACGCCCGGAGAAAGAACCACCACCGTGCCCCCTCCCTTCACCCCTCTCACCTCCCTCCTCGTGGATCCCGCCGCCGCTCGGGTCCACGAGGAGGGCTGGCAGTCCTGGAGCCCGAGTGGCGCCTACGCCCTCGGCGCCACTCCGTACCGGCCGACGAACGACAACTGGGCGACCGTCAGCCACCGGCCCGGGCGCACGGTCCCGGCCGGAACCTTCCAAGGGGAGGGACTGCTGGCACTGGACCCTGGTGACGGCTCACCGGTCCGGCTGTGGGCGGCGGCCGACCCGCTGCACGCTGTACCGTCCATCCGGCTCACCGTCCGCGAGGGCCGCGCCGAGGTGAGCGCCGACGGACCCGTCACCGAGCACAGTCACTCCCCGGGGCCGGACGGCATCCAGGGCGCCCTCGCCGCCTGGGCGGACGGGCTCGGCCTGCCCGCCCCCCGGCCCGCGCCGACCGTGTGGTGCTCTCGGTACGAGCACTTCAACGCGGTGACCGAGGACGACATACGCGAGAACCTCACCGCGATGGACGCCCTCGCCCTCCCCGTCGACGTCGTCCAGATCGACGACGGTTACCAGAGCGCGCTCGGCGACTGGCTCACCCTCTCCGGCCGGTTCACCTCCCGGGCCGGGGTCGCCGAGACCATCCGCGCGCGGGGCCGCAGGGCGGGCATCTGGACGGCACCGTTCCTGGTCGACCCGCGCAGCAAACTCGCCACCGTCCACCCCGACTGGCTCGTCCGGACCTCCGACGGCAGCCCCCTCCTGGCGGGCCGCAACCGGGGTCACGACCTGCACGTCCTGGACACCACGCACCTGGCCGCGGCGGCGTACCTGATCGAGGTGTTCGCGGTTCTGCGCATCGAGGGCTACGACTACTTCAAGGTCGACTTCCTCTACGCAGGCGCGCTGGACGGCGTACGGCACTCTGGGGCCGACGCTCTCACGGCGTACCGCGAAGGCATCGCTCTGATCCGCGAGGCGATCGGCGCGGACGCCTACCTGCTGGGCTGCCGCGCACCGATCCTCCCCTCCATCGGCCTCTTCGACGCCATGCGCGTCAGCCCCGACACTGCCCCGTATCGCCACGCCGATGCCGAGGACTTCGGCCAACACGGCCTGGATCGCGCCGAGTTCACCGGCACGGGACGCCAATGGCAGCACGGGCGCCTCTGGGTCAACGACCCCGGCCGCCTGATGGCCCGTCACCCCGTGGAGAGTCGCGAGCGCTGGGCCGCGTACCTGGAGACCACCGGTGGGCTGATGGCCTCCAGCGACCGGTTGCTCTCCCTCGACGACTGGGGCCTCACCACCACCCGCCGCCTGCTCGGCGCCTCCTCCCTTTCCGCCACGTCCGCCACTTCGTCCCTCGGAGCTGACCACCAATGACTTCCGCACGTTCGCTGCGCGTCCCCGGCATCGCCTACGGCGGCGACTACAACCCCGAGCAGTGGCCCGAGGAGGTCTGGGCTGAGGACATGCGCCTGATGCGTGAGGCCGGGGTGACCATGGTCAACGTCGGCGTCTTCTCCTGGGTTTTGCTCGAACCCTCCGAGGGCGTCTACGACTTCGCCCGGATGGACCGCATCCTCGACCTGCTGCACGCCAACGGCATCGCCGCCGACCTGGCCACCCCGACCGCGGCCCCGCCCGCCTGGTTCTTCCGCGCCTACCCGGAGGCCCTGCCCGTCGACCGTGACGGCCACACCCTGTCGTACGGCAGCCGCCAGACCTTCTGCCCCAGCAGTCCCGCCTACCGCCGGGCCGCCCTGTGCATCGCGGGAGCGCTGGCCGAGCGGTACGCCGACCATCCGGCCGTGGCCATGTGGCACGTGCACAACGAGTACGGCTGCCACAACGCCGCCTGCTACTGCGACACCAGCGCCGCCGCCTTCCGCACCTGGCTGCGCACGCGCTACGCCGACGACCTGGACGCGCTCAACCACGCCTGGGGCACCACCTTCTGGAGCCAGTGGTACTACGACTGGGAGGAGATCCTGCCGCCCCGCGCCACCGGAGCCCCGCCCAACCCCACCCACCAACTGGACTGGCGCCGCTTCTGCTCCGACGAACTGCTCTCGCTGTACACCGCCGAACGCGACAGCCTGCGGCGGGCGGCCCCCGGCATCCCCGCCACCACCAACCTGATGGTGCTGCGCACCTTCGACGCCCTGGACTACTGGCGCTGGGCACCCGAGCTGGACATCGTCTCCAACGACCACTACCTGATGTCCGACGACCCGGAGTCCGACATCGACATCGCCCTCAGCGGCGACCTGATGCGCTCCCTCGCCGACGGCCCCTGGCTGCTGATGGAGCACTCGACCGGAGCCGTCAACTGGCAGCCCGTCAACCGCGCCAAGCATCCCGGCGAGATGCGCCGCAACGCCCTCGCCAACGTGGCCCGCGGCGCCGACGGCATCTTCTTCTTCCAGTGGCGGGCGGCCAGAGCCGGTGCCGAGCAGTGGCACTCCGCGATGCTGCCGCACGCCGGCACCGACAGCCGCATCTGGCAGGACGTCGTACAACTCGGTGCGGACCTCGACGCCCTCGCCGAGGTCCGCGGCAGCACTGTCAACGCTCAGGTCGCGATCGTCTGGGACTGGGACGCCCGCTGGGCCCTGGAACTCCCCTCCCAGCCCAGCGGCGAACTGCGCTTCCAGGACCTGGTCCGGGACTGGTACACCCCGCTGTGGCGGGCCGGGGTCGCGGTCGACTTCGTCCGGCCGGACGCCGACCTCGACCGCTACCGCCTGGTCCTGGCACCCAGCCTCTACCTGGTCGACGACGAGGGCGCGGCCAACCTGACCGGCTTCGCCGAGCGCGGCGGCACCCTGGCCGTCGGCTTCCACAGCGGCGCGGTCGACGAGAACTGCCACGTCCGGATGGGCGGCTACCCCGGCGCCTTCCGAGACGTCCTCGGCGTGCGCACCGACGAGCTCTTCCCGCTGCTGCCTGAGCAGA
Organism: Streptomyces sp. NPDC051105; assembly: GCF_040682795.1. Lineage (NCBI taxonomy): Bacteria > Bacillati > Actinomycetota > Actinomycetes > Kitasatosporales > Streptomycetaceae > Streptomyces > Streptomyces sp. NPDC051105. The sequence goes on from NZ_JBFBBR010000001.1 coordinate 745,031, forward strand.
CGCTCCAGCTCACCGGGCAGGTTCCCGCGGGCGCCACCGCCACCCTGTGGTCCGAGCGGATCCAGCTCATGGGCGCTGAACCCGTCGCCTCCTTCGCCGACGGGCCGCTCGCCGGAACACCAGCGGTCACCCGCCACACCCCCGGGAGCGGAACAGCCTGGTACCTGGCCACCCGCCCCGACCCCGCGACCCTCTCCGCCCTGATGGACCGCATCCGAAAGGAGGCCGACGTCCAGCCGGTACTCACCGGTGTGCCCGTCGGCCTTGAGGTCGTCCGGCGAAGCGGCGCCGATGCCGACTACCTCTTCCTGATCGACCACGCCCGAGCCGGCGCCGAGGTCCCCGCGGACGGCGTGGAACTCCTCACCGGCAAACCGGTCTGCGGGGCGGTCACCGTCCCTGCCGGAGGCGTCGCGGTGGTCCGCGAGCCGCACTGAGAGGGCACGCAATCGGCCTCTGCGCCGAGCGCGGCACGCGTTGCCTCCACCAGGTCCGCGCCCGACGTGCCGCGGGCGCGCTCAATGCTACGGATTCCGGGCACATATAGGTCGTAAGCCCTCTATGCTCGAATTGAGTAGGTGAGTATATGGGCCCGGACGCAGAGCACGCCAGCACAGCGTGGCCGGACGAACACGAGCTGCTACACCTCGGGATCGCTTCGGCCGTGGCGGTACTGCACGGGCTGGGTGGCATGATCCATTGGGACCTCGCGGACGGCGGGCCGATGCCGCTAGCCGCGCACACCGGGCTTTCCGACTCCTTCGTCCGGGCCTGGGAGGACGTAGGGCCCGGCGAAGCGGTGGCACCTGCCCGTGCTGTCCTGACTCGCTCCTTCGCATGGATGCCGGCCCGCGGCGACCGGGATTCCCACGTCGGCGCAGACCGTCTGCCCGTCGGCACCGGACTGGCCTCCGTGCCGGTACTGACCCGGGGCGGCCGGGTGGGTGCGCTGTCCGTCCTCACCTCCGCGTCCCAGGAGCCGGACACGGAGGAGCGGCGTGTGCTCGATGCCGTGGCCCAGTGCATCGGGGAGCGAGTGTGCGCGGTCCGGACGGTCGAGAGTGCGGCGGAGTCCGCAGAGCGCCGCGACGGTGAGTCCTCGGGGATCCGCAGGGGGCCCGAATTCGGCATCTGGATCTGGGACTTCACCAACGACACGGTGAGCTTGGACGAATCCGCAGTCAGGATCCTCGGATTCGACACGGACGCCTTCGACGGGCGAATCGAAGCATGGCAACGGCTGGTTCACCCCGAGGACCTGCACCGGGTGCTGACCTGGGCGACGCAGGCTCGCCGCGGCCCGAGCGCGTACGGCGTGGAGTGCCGGATCCGCCAACACGACGGCGGCTTCCGCTGGGTGGCGTGGCGCAGCCGTGACCGGGGCGACGGGAACGGCGGAGGAGCCTGGCTGAGCGGCACGGTCAGGGACGCCACCGACAGCAGACTCACCCGGGACTTCATCGGCCACGCCCTGCGGCAGGACAACGACGGAGTCCTGGCCCTAGACAGCTCATGGCGTGTCGCTTTCACCAGCAGCGGCGCTGAGCACCTCCTCGGCCTTCCGGAGCAGTTGTACGGCCGCTCCCTGTGGGAGGCGGTCCCGGACCTCCGCGGCCTCGGTGTGGAGGAAGCCGCCAGGCAGGCCGTCGCTAACGGGGCACCACTCGGCCTGGACGTACCGTGGCCCGCCCAGCAGCGGTGGCTGCGCATGCGACTGGTTCCCGCGACCGACAACCTGACGCTCTACCTCAGCGATATCACGGACATCCAGCAGGACGCGGCCGAGCGGCATCCCGTGGACGCTGCCGTCAGCTCGCAGAGCACCCCGATCGCGGCGCTGACCCGTGCCCTCGCGGCGGCGGTAACCGGGCATGACGTGGTGAACACGGTGAACGAGTACATGCTGCCGCTGTTCGGCGCGACAGCCGTCGGCGTCTGGACCGTTGAGGCGGGGCGCGTGTTCCTGGTCGCCGTCGTCGGCGCACGGAAGGAACTAGTCGACCGGGTGGAGGCAGTCCCGGTCAAGGACCTCCCGGATGTGGCCCAGGCTCTCCTCGACGGCGTGCCCAACTTCATTTCCTCGCCGGAGGAGTTCGTCCGCCGCTACCCCGGGATGGCTGACATCGTGGCCCTGAGCGGCAAGCAGGCGTGGGCGTACCTGCCGCTGATCGTCTCCGGACGGACGGTCGGGATCTGTGTCATCACCTACGACCGGCCGCAGATGTTCTCTCACGAGGAACAGACACTGTTCACGGCGCTGAGCGGCCTGGTCGCCCAGGCCATGGAGCGAGCCAGGCTGTACGACGCCGAACACGGCCGAGCCCAGGAACTGCAGCGCGGACTCCTCCCCCGTGCCCTGCCCTCGGTACCGGCCGTGACCGCGGCCGCCCGCTATCTGCCCGCCGGGAAAGGCATGGAGGTCGGCGGTGATTGGTACGACGTCATCCCGCTGTCCGCGGACCGGGTCGCCCTGGTCATCGGAGACGTCATGGGCCACGGTCTCTCCGAAGCCGCGACCATGGGACGGCTGCGGACCGCCGTCCGTACGCTCGCGGACCTCGAAATGCCTCCGGACGAGCTGTTCTCCCACCTTGACGAAATGGTCGGCGGCCTGGGCGAGGACTTCTACGCCACGTGCCTCTACGCCGTGTACGACCCGGCCGACCGCCACTGCTCGGTCATCAGCGCCGGTCACCCGCCGCCGGCAGTGATCCGTCCCGACGGCACCGCCTACTTCCTCGATCTCCCGTGCAACCCCCCGCTCGGCGTCGCGGCGCCACCCTTGGACTTGGCCGAGGTGACACTGCCCCAGGACAGCCTGCTCGTGCTCTACACCGACGGCCTGGTCGAATCGGCCGGCTGCGACATCGGCCAGGGCATGGACCGACTCCGTCGGCGGCTCGAAACCGCGTACGGCGGCACTCCCGAACTCGACGGCCTGTGCGACGACCTGATCGCCGAAATGCTGCCCGACCCGTACCGAACCAGCGACGACGCCGCTCTGCTGGTCGCGCGCACCCGCGCTCTGGCCCCGCAGGACATCGCCTGCTGGCAACTGCCCGACGAACCCATGGCTGCGGGCCAAGCACGCCACAGCATCCGGAAGCAACTCGCGGCATGGCAGCTGGAAGAGCTGTCCGTTACCACCGAACTGCTCGTCAGCGAACTGATCGGCAACGTCGTACGACACGCCAGGGGGCCGATGGCAGTACGCCTCCTGCGCAGCCGGGCACTGATCTGCGAGGTCTCCGACGGCAGCCTCAGCATGCCGCGCATCCGGCGCGCGGCGGACACCGACGAGGGCGGCCGTGGACTGCAGCTGGTCGCGGCGATGGCCGACCGCTGGGGAGCCCGGTACACCTCCTCCGGAAAGTGCATCTGGACCGAACAGGCGCTGCCGACCGACAAATGAGCGTTGTCCAACCTGAATTCGCCGACCATGGGGCAGGCGTGGACGGGGGCTGAGGTGCTCGTGCCGGTCGGGGCCGTGATCGGTGACGGGGGATCGTTCGGCCGCCTGCCTCCCTGCGCTGAAGCCGGTCGCGATTTCACTGCCGGGCCAGCACGGGCCGCACAGGGGCGACCGCTATGACGAAGCTTGACCGCTTCCAGATCGCCGGACTCTCCCTGACGGCGATCGGTGTGCACGACGCGCCGTTCATCCGCCGGTGGACGCGTCGATCCGCTGGCTTCCGATGACCGAGAGCAGTCGGAGCTTGTCGTGGTCTTCCGTGCCGGGGGTCGCCGTGAACACCAGCAGCAACTGCCCCTGGTCGGGGTCGACGAGTGTCTGGCAGTGCAGGGAGATCATTCCGACCTGCGGATGCAGGATCCTCTTGCGCGCGGTGTGCGAGACACCGACTTCGTGCTGGGCCCACAGGTCCGCGAATTCGGAGCTCTCCGCGCCCAGACGGCCGGCGAGCGCGGCGGCGTGTGAGCCGCGGCCCTCGCGGGAGGCGACCGCGCGGAGATGGGCTACGTAGACGCGGCTGTGCGTCGGATGATCGTCCGGCACATAGATCGTACGTTCGTTCGGGTCGGTGAACCAGCGGTAGATGAGGCTGCGCGCGAGCCCCGTGAAACGGGTCTCGTCGCCGAGCAGGGCCACTGCCATCGGGGTCTGGACGATGGTCTCGCCGGTGCCGGTGACGACCTGGGCGGGGGTGTCACCGAGACGATCGATGATGCGCATCATTCCGGCGTTGACGTGATCGTCGCGAGTGGCGCGAGCCGGTGCGTTGTGGCCGGCGAGGACGAAGAGGTGGTCGCGTTCGTCGAGGGTGAGCCGGAGTCCACGGGCGATCGCAGTGATCATTTGCTCCGAGGGCTGTGGTCCGCGGCCGCGTTCGAGACGGCTGTAGTAGTCCGTCGACATTCCGCACAGCGCGGCCACCTCTTCGCGTCGCAGGCCGGGCGTGCGTCGGCGCTGCCCCGGAGGGAAGCCGACGTCGTCGGGTTGCAGCGCCTCTCGACGCCGACGGAGAAACGTCGCCAGGCCGCTCTGATCCATATCGACACTGTGCCTCACCCGGATACGGCTATCCACTGTCTGCTGATCCCAGGATGTCGTCCCAGCCTGGGACCGCCGGACAGTGGACAAGCAGGCACTGGATGGCTTCTCGGATCGCGCGTCAACTGGTCACCGGGGTCGACAACAGCACCTCGAACCCTCCAGAACGACCAGCGACGAAGGAGTCACCGTGAGCACCACCCAGAAGATCGCCGTCATCACCGGAGCCAACCGAGGCCTCGGGCGCGCGTACGCCCTGCACCTCGCCAGGGCGGGTGTCGACATCGTCGTGACCTATCGAACCAACCGGACCGAGGCCGAGGAAGTGGTCTCCGCCGTCAGGGACTTGGGGCGTTCCTCCGTCGCGCTGCGGCTCGACACCAGCGTCGTGAACACCTTCGCGGACTTCGCCGAACAGCTCGGCACCGAGCTCCAGGCCCGCTGGAGCAGGACCACGTTCGACTTCCTCGTCAACAACGCCGGCACCGACCTGACCGCCCCGTTCGCCGAGACCACCGAGAAGGACTTCGACGACCTGGTCGACGTGCACCTCAAGGGCGTCTTCTTCCTGACACAGACCCTGCTGCCGGCGCTTGCCGACGGCGGCGCCGTCGTGAACGTCTCCAGCGGGCTGACCCGTTTCGCCGTCCCGGGGCATTCCGCCTACGGAGCCGTGAAGGGCGCGGTCGAGGTCCTCACCCGCTACCAGGCCAAGGAGCTCGGCAGCCGCGGCATCCGCGTGAACATTGTCGCGCCCGGGGCGACCGCGACCGACTTCGGCGGCGGCATGATGCACGACGAACAGGTCCGGAACTACCTCACCTCGCAGGTCGCGCTGGGACGCGTGGGCGAACCCGACGACATCGCGGGCGCGGTGACCGTCCTTCTCTCGGATGCGAGCCAGTGGGTCACCGGGCAGCGCATCGAGATCTCCGGCGGTCAGAGCCTGTGAACGGCGGGCCGGCAGGGGCAACGATTCCGATGCGGGATCTGACCGGGAAGACGGCCGTGGTCACGGGCTCCGCCCGAGGCATCGGCAAGGCGATCGCCCTGCGTTACGCGCGCCTCGGCGCGAACATCGTGGTCAACTACGCCTCCAGCGCGAAGGACGCCGACGCGACGGTCGCAGAGATCGAGCGTCTGGGCGCGGAGGCGATCGCAGTACAGGCCGATATTTCGGCCCTGCCTGATATCGAGCGCCTCTTCGCCGAGGCCGCCGACCGTTTCGGGCAGGTCGACATCGCTGTCGCCAACGCGGGTGTCGAGCTCATCGGCATCGATTTCCTCGACATCACCGAGGAGCAGTTCGATCGTCTCTTCGCCATCAACACCCGGGGCACCTTCTTCACCCTCCAGGCGGCGGCGCGGCACGTCGTGAACGGCGGCCGGATCATCTACGTCGGTTCGAGCACGACGACGGTGCCGGTCCGCGGCGAAGGACTGTACGGGTCGAGCAAGACAGCACCGCGCTACGCCGTACAGGTCCTGGCGCAGGAACTCGCCGACCGCGGGGTCACCGTCAACACGATCCTTCCCACGGCGATCGAGGGTGCGGGCGTGTTCACCGAGCCGGACCCCGACCACCCGGTCCGGCGGTTCGTCGCCCGGCCCGGGCGCATCGGCCGCCGGATGGGGACCGTCGACGACGTCGCGGACGCCGCCGAGTACCTCGCCTCCCCCCTGGCGGCCTGGATCAGCGGGCAGAGCCTCCTGATCAGCGGGGGTGCACTCCAGTGACCATGCCGAAAACCCCGCGTGGACCGCAGCACACTGAACGGAGCATGACCATGACCACGACCACGACCGACGACGCGCCTGTGACCGCCGTCAGGCCGGGATGGGCAAGCCTCGCCTCGGCCGACCCGCACACCGTCGCTTCCTTCTACAGGGCCGTGCTGGGCTGGGCCATCACCGAGACCAACGGCCGGCTGATCGCATCCGCCGCGGGCACGCCAGTGGCCGACATCGCCGACATCACTGTGGCCGACGGAACCCCCGGATGGCTGATCCACTTCGACGTCGACGACCTCGACACCGCGCTGGCCGCCGTCTCCAAGGCCGACGGCGCGGTCCTGCCCCTGGCCGACGGCGGGTCCGCCGGAACCGCCGTCGTGAGCGACCCCAACGGAACACGAGTCGGACTCCGCGCGCCCGCCGCACCGCATCGCGAGCAGCCCGCACACGGCACCCTCGGATGGGGCGAACTAATCACCGACGACGTTGACACGTCCGCGGCGTTCTACCGCGAGGCGTTCGGGTGGGGGCTCACGGAGCCGAGTGGTCCCCTCGGCCGTCGCGAGTGGCAGACCCACGGCAGATCCTTCTCTGGGCTCCTGCCCAGGCCGCCGGCCATGCCCGCCGAAACGCCCGCGTACTGGGACGTCTACTTCGCCGTCGACGACATCGAGGCCGCCGCGACGGCCGCCACCGAACACGGCGGCACCCCGCTCATGCCGCCGACGCCGGTCGAGATCGGCACGATCGCGGTCTTCCTCGACCCCGCGGGCGCCGTCTTCACACTCGTCCAGCTCACCACCGAGGAAGCCGCCGCATGACCACCAGCACCCGAGACAAGCGCGACAAGACCGGCAAGGTCGGGCTCGTCACCGGCGCCGGATCCGGCCTCGGCGAAGCGGCCGCCAGGCGACTCGCCGCGGACGGCGCGCGTATCGTCGTCGCCGACCGTGACGCGGGGGCCGCCGAACGCGTCGCCGCGGAACTCCGCGCCGCCGGACACCTCGCATCCGCGTTCGCCGCGGACGTCCGCTCGTTCGACGACACCGAGCGGCTCGTCGCTTTCACCTTCACGACCTACGGCGCTCTCGACCTCGCCTTCAACAACGCCGGCATCACGCCCGGCCTGGCCGAGGTCCACGACATCTCTCTGAAAGACTGGAACGACGTCATCACCATCAACCTGACCGGCGTCTTCCACAGCATGAAGGCCGAGATCGCCCACATGCTCGAAGCCGGCGGTGGGACCATCCTCAACATGGCCTCCACCGCCGGGGTGATGGCCCACGCAGGCCGGGCCGCGTACTCGGCCTCCAAACACGGCATCGTCGGACTCACCCGCTCCGCCGCGGTCGAATACGCGCAGCGCGGCATCCGTGTCAACGCCGTCGCACCCGGTCCGATCGACGCGCCGTCGGCACGAGCACTCCCGCCGGAGGTCCGCGCCTCCATCGCCGCGAAAACCGCGATGGGCCGCGTGGGTCAGGTCGACGAGGTCGCAGGCGTGGTGAGCTTCCTGCTCTCGGACGAAGCCGCCTTCGTCACCGGCTCCGTCTACGAGGTCAACGGTGGCCAGACCCAACTCTGAACGACGCGTGACCAGTGCTCTCCATCCGACGGCCCCAGCCCCCCGGCTCAGGAACCGCCCCTGACTACTGCCCGGGGCTGGCCGGTGTCCGTCCTTGACGGCCGCATCGCACAGTGCCGCAGCTGCCGCGCGCGCGGTTGTCGGACGACGGCATGGCCCCACCCCTGGTGTCACAGTTGGCCAACCGGCGTACTCATGGTGGCCGCCGCAGGTCCCCGAGAACGGCCAGAGTGGGCACCTCGCCGCCCTCGCCACCGGCCTGCGCAACTCCGGCCCCGCCGAGTCCGCGTGCGGCTGTTTTCCACCGACGGCCAGCTGGCCACCGGAACAAACTCGGCAGTTCACCTTTCTCTGCGGCGTTCTCCTCATCAAGGAGCGGCATTGAAGTACAGGACGATGACGCCGCGTGTGGGTGCCAGGTTCAGGTCCTTCGGTCTCCAGCGGCCAGAGCTCCTGCCGGTTCGGAGCGGTGCACGCCGCGGGGCCGGTAGCCGAGCAGGCCGGACAGGCCGATGAGGTCGGCGAGGGTCCACACGATGGCCAGCCACATCTCGGTGCCCTGCAGGCCCGGCTCGCGGCCGGGGCCGCCGCCGTCGGCCGGGGGCCCGAATCCGAAGCCCTGCCCCGGGTGCCAGCGGGGCAGGGCTTCGGCGAGCTGTCCTGCTGCCCAGTGCCGGATCTCCGCGTTGCGGTGGCTGGTCTGGCGGGCGCAGAGCCACAGGGGGTGGGCGACGTCGAGGACGTTGCAGGCGTTCTCGCGTCCTGGAGTGAAATGGCGGGGGTCGCGGCTGTGGTCCAGGACGGCGTCGATGACGCGTTCGGGATGCGGGACGGGCAGGCCGAACTGGGCGAAGGTTCCGCGTGTGAGCCGGTAGTAGCCGTTCACCTGCTGGAGTCGTCCCGTAGCCGGTGAGGCGGCGCCCCACAGGCCGGTCGAGGGGTCGACGCGGGTGAGCAGCCAGCCGAAGAGTGCCTCCAGCGCGCCGGAAGCGGGCGGTTCGTCGTCCCGGCGCAGGTTCCAGTGGGCGGCGGTTGCCCAGGAGTCGATCCAACTGCCCGCGTGCCAGGCCCGGTCGTGCCAGGGCAGAGCGTTGAGGCGGTGGACGAGCGGGCCTGCTGTCATGGTGCGGGCCATGCCGATCGGATGGGCGAAGGTACTGCCCAGCAGGTCCAACGCGTAGCCGACGGACAGCACGTGGTACTGGGCCGCTCCGTCGTCGACGAACCCGTCCCGAGCTGCGGGCGGGAGCGGGCGCGGCAGTCCGGTGGCTGGGTCGGTCTCGGACACCAGTCCTGTGAGCGGGTCCTGGGCCGCGCGCAACCGCTCGATATGGGAGGCGGCCGTGCCCTGTTCGGGGACGTCCCCGAGCAGCAGGTCCGCGATCTCCACCGCGTCGCAGTGGGCCCGCACGGTGGGTGCCGCTCCTGGGCGGTCGACGTACCGCCCACCGCCCGGAGCGTCCGAGGCCCAGCAGCGGGCGATGAGGTCGGCCGCGTGGTCGGTGGCCGTACGGCGGAACTCGGCGAGCTGCTCCGCGAGTTGCTCATGAGGGGCGCCGTCAGCGGCCGGGCGGGTGGTCGTCCGGCGGTCGCGGATCGGGCGGGCGGGATTGCCCGCCGCGACCGTCCAGGCGCGGACGGACTTGGTGACCACCGCTCCGGCGCCGATGACGCAGTGGTCGCCGATGGTCACCCCGTCGAGGACGACGACATGGGAGCCGATCCACACGTCGTCGCCGATGTTGATCCCGCGGCTGGTGACGGGCTGCTGGTGGACCGGGATGTCGGGTTCGGCGGTGTGGTTGAAGCCCAGCACGGAGGTGTTGGCGCCGATACGGACTCCGTCGCCGAGTTTCACGGTGCCGCGGACGGTCGTGAACGGGTTCAGCGAGCAGTCGGCGCCGACCGTAATGTCGCCAGTGACGTACGCGTGGGCGCCGATGTAGGAGTCGTCGCCCAGGTGCAGGCGGTCCGGGTACACGGCGGCTGACTTCGCGACGTAGCACCGCTCGCCGACAGTCACGGTCCCGGTGGCGATCAACTTCTGTTGCCATAGCTGCTGTTCGGCGCGCTGCGTGTCCGAGGCGCCTTCACCGAAGAGCCAGGGACAGTGCTCGAACAGTCCGTTATCTTGAGTGGACGTGTCGGATGTCTCCTGAGCGGTCGGCTCCGAGGCGGGCACGGGACGGGTTCCGCCGTCTTGGCTCATCAGGTGCTCCTCCACGGGGTAGTTGGGCGCGATTATGGCCGTCCGTGCGGACTGCGTCAGCGGGTGCCTGTCGTCGCGAGGAGGCGGTCGATCTCGGCGAGCTCGTCAGCGTTCAGGGGTGCGGTGTCCAACGCCGCGCGGTTCTGGTCGAGTTGGGCGACGCTGCTGGCGCCGATGATGACGGAGACGACGCGCGGGTCGCGCAGGATCCAGGCGAGGGCGAGCTGCGCGAGTGTCTGCCCGCGCTGTTCCGCCACCTTGGCGAGGGCCCGGATGAGGGAGAGCTTCGCCTCGGTGAGGGCGTCGCTCTTGAGGAAGTGCCCCACCGCCATCCGCGAGCCGGCCGGAATCCCCTTGAGGTAGCGGTTCGTCAGCAAGCCCTGGGCCAGCGGGGAGAAGGCGATGAGGCTGCTTCCGGTGTCGTCGACTGCGTCCAGTACGCCGGGCTCGACGGTGCGGTCGAGCATGGAGTAGGCGGCCTGGTGCAGGAGCAGCGGGGTGCCGAGGCCGTCCAGGATCTCCACGGCGCGGCGGTGCTGTTCCGGTGAGTAGTTGGAGATGCCCGCGTACAGGGCCTTGCCCTGACGGACGGCGGTGTCGAGGGCGCCCATGGTCTCCTCCAGGGGCGTGTTCGGATCGAAGCGGTGCGAGTAGAAGACGTCCACGTAGTCCAGACCGGTACGGCGCAGCGACTGGTCCAGGCTGGACAGGAGGTACTTGCGCGAGCCGCCGTCGCCGTAGGGTCCGGGCCACATGTCGTAGCCGGCCTTGGTGGCGATGAACAGCTCGTCCCGGTACGGCCGGAAGTCCTGTGCGTAGAGCGTGCCGAAGTTCGCCTCGGCGGAGCCGTAGGGCGGGCCGTAGTTGTTGGCGAGGTCGATGTGGGTCACCCCGCGGTCGAAGGCCCGGCGCAGTACCGCCCGTTGGTTCTCCAGCGGGGCGGTGTCTCCGAAGTTGTGCCACAGGCCCAGCGAGACGGCGGGCAGGAGCACGCCGCTGTGTCCGGCGCGCCGGTAGGTCATCGAGGTGTAGCGGTCGTCGGCGGCCTGGTAGGCCATTGCGGGAGGTCCTTTCGGAGTGGTGGCGCAGGGAGTGGTAGCGAAGGACGTGACGGGAGCAGGATGCCCCGCTACTCCTCGGTGGGACCGAGGTCGGGGGTGTCACGGAGGTCGACGATGCGCCTGGTGGTGGCGTGGAGTTCGAGGACGGTGATCTCGTTGCGGCCGGGGCGCAGGACGGGCGCGGGGACGTAAAGGGTGTGCTGCGGACCGCGCGACCAGTACCTGCCGAGGGAGAAGCCGTTGATCCAGGCGTTGCCCTTGGTCCAGCCCGTCAGCGAGAGGAAGCTGTCGGCGGGCCGCTCGATGTCGAAGTGGCCGCGGTGGAAGGCCGGTCCGGGGAGCGGTGTGCCCGTCGGAGCGAAGGCCAGGCCGTCGAGGGTGTCGAGCCCAAGCGGAGTGCACTGCCAGCCGGTGAGTTCGACGCCGTTCAGGGCGACTGGGCCGAGCAGGCCCTTGCGGTCGTGGATGCCCCGGCCGTAGTTGATCCGGCCCTGGTTCTCGACCAGCACGGAGAGCACCGCGCCCGCTCGGGGTACGTCGAAGGTCAGGGCGTACTCGTGGTTCTCGCGTTCCAGGACGCCGGCGGGTTGCCCGTCCAGGAACACCTGGGCCCGGTCGCGGACGTCACCGACGCTCAGCAGTGCGGGGCCGGCGGCGGGCAGGGTGGTGCGGTAGTGGACGAAGCCGAAGTCCTGGCCCAACTGCTCCATGGTCAGCGGCTGTTGCGCGTGCAGTGCCCGATCACCGCCCAGGACCCACAGGTTGTCGAACAGGGCGGCGCTGTGGGTGAGTTCGACGCCGGGGACAGCGAGCTTGGGTGCCGGGTCGGGCAGTTTCCCGTTGGGGACCGGGGCGTACTTGGCGATGACCTCCCGGAAGGCGGTGTACTTGGGGCCGGGGTCGCCTGCCTCGTCGAGCGGGGCGTCGTAGCCGTAGGAGGTGACGGTGGGCCGGTAGGCGCCCTTGTCGTTGGCACCGTTGGTGAAGCCGAAGTTGGTGCCGCCGTGGAACATGTAGAAGTTCACCGACGTCCCGGCGGCCAGCATCTCGTCCAGGGTGGCGGCGGCGTCCTCGGCGCTTCGGGCAGCGTGCGGGCCGCCCCAGTGGTCGAACCAGCCGTCCCAGAACTCGGTGCACATCAGCGGTCCGGTGGGCTGGTGGCGGCGCAGTTCGGCGAGGTTCGCCGCGGCCCGACTACCGAAGTTGGCGGTCCGCAGGACTCCGTCGAGTCCGCCGCGGGCCAGGTCGGTGGGCTGGTCGGAGGTGAACAACGGGACGTCGACGCCGTACTGGCGCAGCAGCTCCGCGAGGTGGCGCAGGTAGGCGGTGTCCTCACCGTAGGCGCCGTAGTCGTTCTCGATCTGTACGGCGATCACCGGGCCGCCACGGGTGCCCAGGTACGGCAGCAGGAGCGGGAGCAGCGCCGCGAAGTAGCGGTCCACCGCGGCGAGGTAGCGCTGGTCGGAACTGCGCAGGACGATCCCCGGCTCGGCCAGCAGCCAGGAGGGCAGGCCCCCGCCCTCCCACTCGGCGCAGATGTACGGGCCTGGGCGCAGCAGGACGTGCAGGTCCTCGGCGGCGGCCAGCTCGATGAAGCGGGGCAGGTCGAGGGCGCCGTCCATGCGGAACTCGCCCGGCCGGCGCTCGTGCAGGTTCCAGGGGACGTACGTCTCCACGGTGTTGAGGCCCATCAGGCGGGCCTTGTGCAGCCGGTCGGCCCACTGCTGGGGATGGACACGGAAGTAGTGCAGGCCGCCGGAGATGATCTGGAACGGCTGCGCGTCGAGAAGGAATCCCTCGTCGAGGATCTCAAGCACGGGCACGGCTGGGCTGCTCCTTGTGGCGGGGAGGACGAGGCGGGGCGACCATGGTGAGATGGTGCCCCGCCCCGTTTCCGGATGTCCGGCGGCGGTCAGCCACCGCTGACGGTGAAGCCCTGCCGGTTCCCGTAGTCGGCGATCCGCTTCTGCCAGGCGGTGAGGCCGGCCGACAGGTCGGTGCCGGCGCTGATGGCCTGCCCGGTGGTGTCCTTGAACACCGAGTTGGCGTAGACCTGGAAGGGCAGGTACTGCCAGCCGGGGGTGACCTGGGCGGACGAAGCGGCGTAGACCTGGTTGGCCTGCTGGTCACCGAGGACGGCGATCTTCTTGTTGAGGAAGGCGGGGTCCTTGAGCAGCGCCGAGGTGGCCGGGAAGAGTCCGCCGTCGGCCAGTGCCTTGGTCGCGGTCGGGTCGGAGTTGAGCCATTCCGCGAAGGCCACCGCCGCGGCCTTGTTCTTGCTGGTCACCGGGACGGCGTTGGAGGAGCCGCCGTTCTCGGAGGAGGCCTTGCCGCCGGCCGTCCACTGCGGGACCGGGGCGGCGGCCCACTTCCCGGAGGTCTGCGGGATGGTGGAGGCGATGCTGCCCGGCGCCCAGGCGCCGGCGATCCACGTGGCGTACTTGCCGCTGGCCATGCCCTGCCACCACTCGTTGGTCCAGATGGCGGTGGGGTCGGCGAGCTTCTTCGACAGCAGGGAGGTCCACAGGGTGCTGACCTTGGTCGCGCCGGCGTCCTTGAGGTTGACCGAGACCTTGGTGGATCCCGTGGTCTGGAAGGGCTTGCCGCCCGCCTGCCAGATGAGGCTGTCGACAACGCCGGCGTCGCTCGGGTCCACGGCGGTGATGTAGTGGGTGGGGTCCGCCGCATGGATCTTGGCGGCGTCGTCGGCGAACTCCTTCCAGGTCTTGGGCGCCTGCAGCCCGAGCTTCTTGAAGACGTCGGTGCGGTAGAACATGGTCAGCGGGCCGGTGTCCTGAGGGACGCCGTAGACCCCGCCGTTGGTCGAGACCTGGGACCACGCGGAGGCGGTGAACTTGTCCTTGAGCGACTGGACGTTGTAGTCGTCGAGGTTGACCAGGTCCTTGGACAGGGCCATCTCCGGCAGCGCGAAGTACTCGACCTGGGCGATGTCGGGGCCGCCGGTGCCGGCCTTGATCGCGGTAGGGAGCTTCGTGTACTCGGCGGGGCCCTGGCCCGCGTTGACCACGTTGATCTTGATCTTGGGGTGCAGCGCCTCGAACTTGGCGACGATCGGCTTGAGGTTGGGCGTCCAGGTCCAGAAGGTCAGCGTGGTCGCCTTGTCGAGCGCGCCGGCCGTCGCGGCCGCGTTCGCGCCGCCCGAGTCGGCGGATCCGGAGCAGGCGGTCAGGGTGAGAGCCAGCGCGGCGACAGGCGCGGCGGCGAGGAGGACTCGTCTACGGGGCGGGGGTGAAAAGGACATGGCTGTGGTGCTCCTCTACGTCATTGGGGGAGGTGGAACCGGGTTGGGGAGGGAGGGGCTTACTGCTTGACGCTTCCGCTGGCGAGGCCGGACTGCCAGAAGCGCTGCAGGAAGAGGAAGGCGATGATCAGGGGCACGATCGCCAGCAGGCTTCCGGTGACGATCAGCGGGTAGAGCTGTGCGGTGCCGACCGTGCTCTGACCGCTGGCCTGGGTGTTCCACTGGTTCAGGCCCACCGTCAGGGGGAACCAGTGGGGATCGCTCAGCACGATCAGGGGCAGGAAGTAGTTGTTCCAGGTCGCGACGAGCGCGAACAGGAGGACGGTGACGAACCCGGGAGCCAGCAGCCGCAGCGAGATGGTAAAGAAGGTCCGCAGCTCACCCGAACCGTCGATGCGGGCGGCTTCGAGCATGGAGTCGGGCACCGCGTCCAGCGCGTAGACCCGCATCAGATACAGGCCGAACGGGCTGGCGAGCGCCGGGATCAGCACCGCCCAGGGGGTGTTGACGATATCCAGCTTGCTGAACAGCAGGTAGGTGGGGACGGCCAGCGCCGTGGTGGGGATGGTGACGGCACCCAGCACCAGGGCGAACAGCGCCTTCTTCCCACGGAACTCGTACTTCGCCAGGGCGTAGCCGCCCGCTGTCGCGATGATCGCCGCTCCGCCCGCACCCACCACGGAGTAGAGCAGGGTGTTGCCGAACCAGCGCAGGTAGATGCCGTCGTCGTAGGTCAGGACGTCGTGGACGTTCTGGAAGAAGTGGAAGCCGTCGCCGAACCACAGGCCGAAGCTGGAGAACAGCGACTTGCTGTTCTTGGTGCTGCTCATCAGCAGCCAGAACAGAGGCAGCAGGGTGTAGGCGAGCATCAGGACCATGGCCACCGTCAGCGGGGTGCTGCCGCGTCGCCGCGGGGCACGCCGACCGGATCCGGCGGGGCGATCGGGGCGGCCGGGACGGGTACGCCGGCGGGCAGGGGCTGTTGCGGTGGCGGTCACAGGACGCGCTCCTTCCGGGCGGTCCAGAGCTGGACCGCGTAGGCGACGGCGGCCGTGACCACGCCGAGCAGGACGGCGATGGCGGCGGAGTAGTTGAACTGCTGGCCATTGAACGCCAGGTTGAAGGCGTACATGTTGGGCGTGTAGCTGGTGGTGATGACGTCGGGCGCCAGCGACTGCAGGATGTTGGGCTCGTTGAAGAGCTGGAAGCTGCCGATGATCGAGAAGATGACGGTCAGCAGCAGCGCCTGACGCAGTGCCGGGATCTTGATGCTCCATGCCTGGCGGATCGCTCCGGCGCCGTCCATCTCCGCGGCCTCGTACAGCTCTTCGGGTACCGAGCGCAACGCCGCGTACAGGATGAGCATGTTGTAGCCGGTGTACTCCCAAGTGTTGATGTTGCCGATGGATGCCAGCATCCAGGGCTTGGACAGCAGGTTCGGCATGGCGACGCCGAGCGCGTCCCCGACCTGGTGGACCAGGCCGAAGTTCGGGCCGTACAGATATCCCCACATGAGCGCGGCCACCACGGCGGGGACCGCGTAGGGGATGAAGATGCCGATCCGGAACAGGCCGGCCCAGCGCAGCCGGCCGCTGTCGATGATCAGCGCGGCGAGCAGTGCGAGGCCGAGCATGATCGGCACCTGTACGGCGAGGAAGAGCGCCACCCGCGCCAGCCCCACGCGGAAGAGGGTGTCGCCGAAGGCCCGGGTGTAGTTCTCGAAGCCGACGAAGACGGTGCCGCCGACCAGCCGCTCCTGGAAGAGGCTCAGGTAGACCGCGTACAGCAAGGGTGCGGCGATGGCGATCGCGAAAACCAGCAGGAAGGGTGCGAAGAGTACGTAGCCGAATCGGCCGTGCGGGGAAGTCACCCCCCGGCGAGACGGATATGCGGCGGACGAAGACAGCTTGCTCAAGGCTCTGGTCCTGTTCACGCGGTACTGACGGACCGTGTTTGCGCTAACACGCTTGACTGGATGGGAGACTGCCCGCGCTCGCTCCCGCGTGTCAAGAGGGTGTTACCAAAAGGAATCCGACGGATGTCCAGGGGGACAGAAGCTCTAGATAAGGCGCATGCCGGGCGCTTATACGGTCTGACCTCGCCATCCGAAGGCTCCAGAGGCGCCGTGTCCGCACCTGAATTGACTCCACGCCCGTGTTTGCGCCAACATCATGAGGAGAGCAAGCAGCCTGGACGAGCGAGGAGACCTGGGTATGAGCAGGGCGGGAAGCACCTCGGCCGGAGCCGCCGCTGAGAGCGTCCCTCCCGCGCGCACCCGGCCGCCCTCACAGGCGGACGTCGCCGCGCTGGCCGGTGTCTCCAGTCAGACCGTCTCCCGGGTCGCCAACGACAAGTCCAACGTCGACGACGAGACCCGGCAGCGCGTCCTGGCAGCCATGGAGATGCTGGGGTACCGGACCAACACCGCCGCCCGTGCGCTGGCGACCGGCCAGTTCCGGATGCTCGGCGTCATCAGCTTCGACCTGAGCGCCCACGGCAATGCCCGGACGCTCCAGTCCATCGCGGCGGTGGCCCAGGACGCCGGGTACTCGGTCAATGTCGCCGTGGTCAGAGCCCCTACCGAAGGAGCCGTGCGGCAGGCGTTCTCCCAGCTCACCAGCCAGGCCGTAGACGGCATCGTGCTGATCGAGGCACAGATTCTGGACCGACCCGAGCTGCGGCTGCCTCCCGGCGTCCCGATCGTGATGGCCGACGGGAACCCCGGCCAGCGCTTCCCCGCGGTCGACAACAATCAGCTCGTCGGCGCCCGCGCCGCCACCGAGCACCTGCTCTCCCTGGGGCACACCACGGTCTGGCACCTCGCGGGCCCAAGGGACTCCTACTCCGCCCGCCACCGGGTCACGGCCTGGCACACGGCGCTGAAGGAAGCCGGGGCCCCCGTCCCGCCCGTCAGCTACGGCGACTGGAGCGCCGAGTCCGGCTACGTCATCGGCCGTGAACTCGCCGCCCGGGACGACATCACCGCCGTCTTCGCCGGCAACGACCACATGGCGATCGGCCTGATCCGGGCCCTGACCGAAGCCGGTCGCACGGTGCCGGACGACGTGAGTGTCGTCGGCTTCGACGACGTCGCCGAGGCCGCCTACCTCCAGCCACCGCTCACCACCGTGCACCAGGACTTCGAGGAGATGGGCCGCGCCTGCGTCGCCGTACTGTTGCGGCAGATCGAGGGAGGCGAGTCGATCGCGGGACTGATCGACTCCGTCGAACCCCGACTCGTCGTACGCGCGAGCACCGCACCGCCGCCTAAGAGGCCGAGGACGAAGAAGGCGTAGGGACCCGTCGGAGAGACGCCCGGGGGCGCCGATGCCCCCGTGGCCCGCCGCCGAGCATCCGGCTGCCCTTCCAGGGCGGCCTCTGCGGCTCCTCGGTAAAACGGTGACCTGTCGACCCAGGGGTGGGGCGACCGATACGGACAGAGTCCCGACTGCTTTCGCGGAGGGCGACACATTCCCCCCAGCCGTCATGTTTGCGCAATCATCACGTCGGCGAGGGTTGCAGGGCGGTAGCCGCGGCTGGCTCCTGGCGTCACGAGTGGGCCTCGACGGGAGTCGGGGGGTCCATGTCGAAGAACTCCCCGCCGTAGGTTGTCACGACTTCACGCGGAAGGTGGTCTCGTCGAAGTCGGCGGGCAAGCCGCGTCCGGTCAGGTCCCAGGCCCACAGACCGGTGAACGCACCGGTGAATCCCATGGCCCGGATCTGGCCGCCCTCGATGTCCTCGGCGTGTTCGTCGGACAGCACGGTGGCATCGAGGGTCGGACCGATGGGCCGCCAACCGGGGCCGGTGTCGAAGCGGAAACGCAGGGCTGCCCCGTCGATGTCGAGGCCGAGTCGTAGCCGCGCGGTGTCACCGAGCGACTCCTGGCCCGCTTCATCGACGCTCAGCGCTCCCCGGTCGCAACTCGCCGTACGCAGCACCACCTGCCCCTGGTCATCCACCGTGACATGCAGGAAGTACCAGTTCCGGGTGTTGTAGTAGGCGGTGATCCCTGCCAGGTGATGGAAGTGCCGCGGGCGGTACTCCACTTGGGCCTCGAAGGAACAGCTCGCGGAGGTCACCCGGCGGCCCACCAGACTGGGGCCGATCAGACTCTGCGGTGAACGGCCGCCATGTAGCCGTAGGTGGGACGGGCGTTCGGCCAGGGAGAGCCAGTCAGGTGTCGGCGGTCGTCGCAGGGTGGACCAGTGGGGGCCAAGGGTCGGCTGATCGAAGCCGTCGAAACCGTCCGGAGTCGTAATGCTGTCAACGGTCGGCGTCTCATCTCCAACGGCAGGACGGTCAGGAGGGGTTATCTCAAGAGCGGGCAGCCCTGTCGGAGTACGCGGCCATCCGTCGGGAGTCCAGGTGACTGGCGCCAACGCTGTCTCGCGACCCAGTACGCACGGTCCATGGCGACCGTGGGGCCGGGCGGCGAGATAGGCGAGGTACGACTGCCTGGTGGGTGTCTCCACCAGGCTGCCGTGCCCGGCTTTCTGCAGCGGCAGGTCGGGGTGGTGGCGTGCGGTGATCAGCGGGCCGTCCGGGTCGCGCTGGTAGGGCCCGGCCAGGGCGGTCGAGCGGGCGACGGTGACCTGGTGGTCGTATCCCGTGCCGCCGTCCGCGGTCAGCAGGTAGTACCAGGAGCCGCGGCGGTACAGGTTGGGGCCCTCGATCCACCCGGCCCCGGGTGGCAGCTGGATCGGGATCGGTTCGCCGGACAGGCGGCGCGCGGTGCGGTCGTAGCGAGTCGCTTCCAGACCCGCCGAACCGCCATGGCCCGGGCGCCAGTCGTGGACCAGGTTCACCATCCAGCTCTCGGCGCCGTCGTGGAAGAGGGACGCGTCGAAGCCCCGCGCGTGCAACAGCGTCGGATCGGACCAGGGTCCGTCGATCGATGGCGCGGTGACCAGGTAGTTGGGACTGTCGGTGAAACCGCCCGCGTACGTCGACACGTTGCTGTAGACGAGGTGGAACAGGCCGTCCGCATAACTCAGATTGGGCGCCCAGACGCCGCCGGAGTCCGGACTGGCGGTCAGGTCCAGCAGCCGTACGCTGTCCAGCGCCCCGCCGAGAGCCCGCCAGTGCACCAAGTCCCGGGAGTGGTGCAGTCGTACGCCCGGGCACCACTCGAACGTCGAGGTTGCCAGGTAGTAGTCGGATCCCACCCGCAGGACGGACGGATCGGGATGCGAGCCGGCCAGAACCGGATTACGGATGACCTTCATGGTCTGCCCAAGCACGTGCTGTCCTGACCTCTTCTTCGTGAGCGGCCTGGCCCAACGCCGACCGGTGATCGGCCAGGACCGTAGCGTCGAACATGCTCGCGGGCAACGGCTCTCCGACCGTCGAGACCGGCTTCGCCGGGGCGGAGCACACAGTCGTGGCGGCGTCGGAAAGGCGCGAGGCGGGCGCCTCCTTGGCACCTCTGTTGTCGCTAGCGATTCGGCTGGATCCACAGCAAGCGATCGGCGGCTTCGGACCGGGTGGTGGCGCGCGGAGATGTGTTGGTGGAGGTCACGTAGACGCCGTCCTGGTACGGCAGGACGGCGCGTGCCCGCTCACCGGAGCTGAACACGGGGTCGAGTGAGCCCTTGTCTTGGTTCGCGACGTACAGGATCTGGGCGGAGAGCGCCGCGACGAGCAGTTCGTCACCGGCGAAGGCGATGCCGGACGGTGCCCACGTTCCGGTGCCGGAGTTGATGAACGCGGCCCGCTTTCCGTCTCGTTGGGTGTCGTCCTGGACGAGGGGCCATCCGTAGTTGCCACCGGGGACTATGCGGTTGATCTCGTCGTGCGCGGACTCGCCGTGCTCCGCGGCGAAGAGCCGGCCCTTCCTGTCCCATGCCAGCCCTTGGGGGTTGCGGTACCCGTAGGAGTAGACGGAGGAGCCCTTGAAGGGAATGCCCTCGGCGGGGCGGCCGTCAAGGTTCATCCTGAGGATCTTCCCGGCCAGGTTGTCGACGTCCTGGGGATAGTCGTCGTTGTGACCCAACCCGCGTTGGCGCAAAGGTTCATGTCGGGCCCAATCGCCAACCGTCCCCCGAGCTGGTGTCCGGGGATGTCGTCGAGCAGGACGCGTGTCTCCCCCCATGCCGTGCCGTCGTAGTTGACCTCAGCGATCCGGTTCATGAGCTCGGAGTCGGCGGCATAGGTGTAGTAGATGTAGGCATTGCCGGTGTCGCCGAAGTCCTCGGCGAGGGCGAGACCCATCAGGCCGCTGCCGCCGTCGTGCACGACCGGATCCGAGGTCCGCACGTCGTACCGTTCGAGACCGCCGTCGGCGTCGATCATCGCGATGGTGCCGCGACTTCGGTCACGACCAAGGTGCCGTCGATCATCGCGATGGTGCCGCGACTTCGGTCACGACCAAGGTGCCCTCGGAGACCCTGACTTCCCAGGGATAGTTCAGTTCGTCGCTGACCACCGTCACCTTCCAGTCGTCGGAGGTGAGGCCCGTCAGGCTCGGGCCCGTGTAGCTGTCGCCCGCCGCCGGACGGTGCACGGCCGGTGGGAGGATCGAGGCGGGGAGGTTCCGGGTTCGGACGTCGCCGTTGAACACCCCGCCAGTACGAGTACGGCCGTGAGGATGATCGGCGGGTTCCTCTTCATTGCGGTCGTCTCCAGGAGTCGATTGTCGGCCGGGCTGTCGGGACGTGGTGGGCAAGCTCGCGTCTTGCGGCCGACGGGCCTTTCTCGTCAGACATGCGCCGGGGCAGCCGATGTCCCTGAGGCGGGTGATCCCGCTGTGCGGTGGCGGTGGATGGGCCCGGTGCCGCGGGACAACGGCAGCCCGCTGCCCCGGTTGGCGTGGGCGATGATCTCCGCGGTGATGGAGACGGCCGTCTCCTCGGGGGTGTGGGCACCGAGGTCGAGACCGATCGGGGAGTGTAGGAGGGCCAGTCGGGTCTCCGGTACACCGGCTTCGCGCAGCAGGTCCAGACGGTGGTCGTGGGTGCGGCGGGAGCCCATCGCGCCGATGTAACCCACCGGCAGACCGAGCGCGAGCCGGAGCAGGGGGATGTCGAACTTGGTGTCGTGCGTGAGGACGCAGACGGCGGTGCGGGCGTCCACGTCGGTGTGCTCCAGGTAGCGGTGCGGCCAGTCGACGACGACCTCGTCGGCGTGCGGAAAACGGGCCGGGGTGGCGAAGACGGGGCGTGCGTCGCACACCGTGACGCGATAGCCGAGGAGGTTTCCCGCCCGGCTCAGCGCGGCAGCGAAGTCCACCGCGCCGAAGATCAGCATGCGGGGGCGGGGTGCGCTGGCGTGGATGAGGACGGACAGCCGCTCGGGGCAGCTGTCGGCGTCGCCGCCGACCTCGATACGGCCGGCGCGGCCCGCCCGCAGCAGTGCGTGGGCCTGGGCCGCCACCGTCCGGTCCGCCTGCTCGCTGCCCAGGCTTCCGTCGTGGGCCCCGGTGTCGCCGAAAACGCGAAGGGTGCGCCCGAGGAGTCGTTGCGGACCGTCCACTATCTGGGCCACGGCCGCGGGACGGCCCAGGGCCACCGCTTCGAGTACGGCGGTCAGGCGGGTCCCGTCCGCCGGCTCCACTCGCTGCACCAGTACGTCGATCTCGCCGCCGCACGTGAGGCCGACGGCGAAGGCGTCGTCGTCGGAGTAGCCGAACCGGGCCCGTGCCGGGGCGCCGCCGTCTTCCAGCACCTGCCGGCACAGCTCGTAGACCGCCCCTTCGACGCAGCCGCCGGAGATGCTGCCGACGACCGTACCGTCGGCGTCGACGGCGAGCGCGGTGCCGGGTGGCAGGGGCGCACTGCCGCTGACCTGGACGACGGTCGCGAGGGCGAAGGGGCGGGCCGCGCGGCACCAGTCGTACAGCGTGTCCGCGATGTTCAGCATGGAGGATCTCCCGTGGCGGGCGTCTACGGCTTGGGCGGGCCACCGCCGCGCCGCGGGGGAACAGTTCACGGCGGCGGCCGTGGCGTCCGGCGACGGGGGTGTGCGGAACCGCCGGACGGTCGGGGGAGAGGGCCCCGGGCGGCCGCCTCACCTCGAAACCGGCCGCCCCGAGGGCTCGTGTCGGAGCCTCGGCTCAGAGCAACGCCTCGGCGGTTATGGGCAGTTCGCGGATGCGACGGCCGGTGGCGTGGAAGACCGCGTTGGCGATGGCAGGTGCCACGCCCACGTGGACCACCTCTCCGAGGCCCTTGACGCCGATGGGGTCGGCCTCGGGGTCCTCGCCGTCGAGGTAGATCGCCTTCAGATCGGGGACGTCGGCGTTGACGGGGACGAGATAGTTGGCGAGGTCGGCGTTGACGATCCGGCCGTCGCGGTGGTCGGTGACCGTGTGCTCAAGCAGGGCCGTGCCGATGCCGCCCACCATGCCGCCGAGCGCCTGGCTGTCGGCGAGCTTGGGGCTGATGATGCGGCCCGCGTCGTACACGCCGAGCAGACGCCGGACCCGTACCAGCCCGAGACGGGCGTCGACGGCGACCTCGGCGAAGGTCGCGTTGTACGCGAACATGGAGAAGCGGGCCTCGGCGGGCGTGTACGACCCGAGCGTTTCCAGGTGACTCAGATTGTTGCGGGTCAGGAGCTGCCGGTATGTCTCTCCGCGCGCCGGGTCGTCCTTCACGTGCAGCCGGCCGCTGCGTACGACGATGGTGTCGGCGTCTGCCCCGTAGAGCGGCGAGTCCTCGTCCTCGACGGTCAACTTGATTGCCTGCGTGCGCAGTTGGTCGCAGCCGAGCTGGACGGCCGAGCCGACGCTGGCCATGGTCATGGAGCCGCCGTGCGGCGGGGTCGGCGGCATCAGGGAGTCGCCGAGCCGGAAGGTCACGGTGCGCATGGTCAGGCCGAGGGCATCGGCTGCTACCTGAGTCTGGGAAGTGTACGTCCCAGGGCCCATGTCGCTGGACGCTGCCTCGACCAGGGCCGTGCCGTCGGCGTCCAGCCTGACCCGGGCCTGGGCCGCGACCCGCACGGTGTCATAGACGCCGGCCGCCATGCCGGTGCCGATCAGCCAGTCACCCTCCCGGGTGGAACGCGGCTTCGGATTGCGCCGCTCCCAGCCGAACTCCCGGGCCCCGGCGGTGTAGCACTCGCGCAGCCGCCGGGTGGAGAACGGCAGCCCGCTGGACTGGTCGTCGTCGGGTTCGTTGCGTCGGCGCAGCTCGATCGGGTCGACGCCCAGTTCGTGGGCGAGTTCGTCCATCGCCGACTCGATGACGAAGGAGGCGGTGGCGTAGCCGGGGCCGCGCATGTAGAGCGGGGTGTGCACGTCCAACGGCACGGTGCTGTACGCCTGTTGGACGTTGGGCATGCTGTAGAGCATCTGCCCCGGGACCAGCACGGCCTCCGTGAACGCCTCGTACGACGACGTCTCGGCACGCACGTCGTGCGTCATCGCGGTCAGCCGGCCGCGCCGGTCGCTGCCGAGGCGCACCTTGTACTCGTAGGCGGGCCGAAAGCCGGTCCCGAAGTACAACTGCCGTCGGGTGAGGACGAGTTTGACCGGCCGGCCCGTCTCGCGTGCGGCCAGGGCCGCGATCGTGGTGTGCGGCCAGGTGCGCAGAGCACTGCCGAAGCCGCCGCCGACGAACGGCGAGATGACGCGTACCGACTCCAGCGGGATACCGAACACGGCCGCGAGTTCCGTCTGCGTGCCGCCGACGACCCACTGGGTCTTGTCCCACACCGTGAGCCTGTCGCCCTCCCAGCGGGCGATGGTGGCGTGCGGCTCCATCGGGTTGTGGTTGTTGCGGGCGGCCCGGTACGTCATCTCCAGCCGAACGGCGGCGGATTGGAGTGCCTTGTCCGCGTCACCGCGCGCGTACGTCGTCCGCTCGCCGGCCTTCGCGGCCGTCAGGTCAGTGGAGGGCTTCTCCGCGTCGTACGAGACGTTCACCAGGCTCGCGGCGTGCTGTGCACCCTCCAGGGTGGTGGCCACGACGACGGCCACCGGCTGGCCGTGGAAGAGGACCTGGTCGTCCTGGAAGACGCGAAGCCGTCTGCCCGGTGGGTTGTTCGAGCCGGCGTTGTCGCGGTACGCCAGCTCGGGCGCGTTGAGGTGGCTGATCACCTTCAGGACGCCGGGCCGGGCGAGCGCGGCGCGGGTGTCGATGCCGGTGATCCGTCCCAGACCGACCCTGCTGTCGACGACGACCGCGTGTACCACTCCGTCGATGTCGTGCTCGGCGGCGAAGGTCGCTCTGCCCGTCACCTTCAGCCGCCCGTCGACCCGGGACAGCGGCGCGCCGACGGCTGCCTGCGGCTGCGGGCTCACTGGGTACCTCCTACGATGCGCAGCTGGCGTTCGACGGTGCGTTTCAGCAACTCGGCCTTGAAGGCGTTGTGTTGCAACGGGCGGGCCCCGTCGGCGGCACGCTCGGCCGCCGCGGTCCACAGGGACTCGGAGGGCCGCTCCCCGATGAGGTGACGTTCGACGTCGGGCAGCTTCCACGGCACGGTGCCCACACCTCCGGCGGCGACCTTCGCCTCGCGGACAACGCCACCGCGTACGTGCAGGGCGACGGCGGCGGAGGTCAGCGCGAACTCGTACGACTGCCGGTCACGCACCTTCAGGTAGCCCGACTTCAGAGGGCGCGGATGGGCCGGGATCTCCACACCGGTGATCAACTCGCCTTGCCTGAGGACCTGTTCACGGTGAGGTGTGCTGCCCGGCCGCAACAGGAAGTCGGTGAAAGGGACGCTGCGCCCGCCGTCCTGACCGACCAGCTGCACACTCGCGTCCAGCGCGGCGAAGGCGACGGCCACGTCGGAGGGGTGCGTGGCCACGCAGGACTCGGAGGTGCCGAGGATCGCGTGCGTGCGGTTGAAGCCGTCCCGTGCCGCGCAACCGGAGCCGGGCTCACGCTTGTTGCAGGCAGCGGTGACGTCACGGAAGTAGGTGCAGCGGGTGCGCTGCATGATGTTGCCGCCGATGGTGGCCATGTTCCGCAGTTGGGCGGACGCGCTCAGCTCCAGCGCCTGGGAGATCACCGGGTAGAGGGTGCGCACCTTCGGGTGCTCGGCGGCCTCGGCCATCCGCACCAGGGCGCCGATGCGCAGGCCGCCGCGTTCGGTGACGGTGACCTCGCGCAGCGGCAGGGCGCTGATGTCGACGAGGGCTTCCGGCCGCTCGACGGTCTCCCGCATCAGGTCGACGAGCGTGGTGCCGCCGGCGATGTAACGCCCGCCGCGGCGACCGGCGTTGAGTGCCTCGCGGGTGCCGGAGGGCTTCGTGTAGGAGAAGGGGTGCACAGCGCTCACTTCCCGTTCGCGGTCTGCTCGACCGCTTTGACGATCTTGACGTAGCAGCCGCAGCGGCAGATGTTGCCGCTCATCCACTCCCGGATCTCCTCCGCGGAGCCGGTGTGGCCCTCCTGGATGCAGCCGACGCCGGACATGATCTGGCCCGGGGTGCAGTAGCCGCACTGGAAGGCGTCCTGCTTGATGAACGCCTCCTGCAACGGGTGCAGTTGGTCGTCGTTCGGGGCGAGGCCCTCGATGGTGGTGACCTCGGAGCCCTCCAGCCGTACCGCCAGCGTCAGGCAAGAGTTGACCCGGCGGCCGTCGACCAGGACCGTGCACGCCCCGCAGGCCCCGGCGTTGCAGCCCTTCTTGCTGCCGGGCAGCCCGAGGTGTTCGCGGAGCAGGTCGAGGAGCGAGGTGCGGTTGTCGATCGTGACGGTGCGCCGCTTCCCGTTGACGGTCAGGGAGACGCTGCCGCTGGGCGGCGCCTCCGCGGCGGCTGCTTCCTCCGCTCCGAACGGTCCCGCGGTCAGCCCGCCCGCGACAACCGCACCGCCGACCGCGGTGGTCGTCGCGATGAAGGTGCGCCGGGACTGCGTCGGACGGGACTCGTCGGTCGGAGGTACGGCTGAGTCCGTGAGTTCAGTGGACATGCGTCTGCCTTCGGTGGGCGGAAGGTGGGGGTTGCCCGCTCGCCTGTGTCCTGGGCGGCGTGGGCCCGCGTCGTCGTCAACCGGCGAACATCCTGGCCGGACGCGTCAGTCGGCGGGGTCGGATGCGGTCTGCTGGGGCTGGGACGTGGTGGCCCACGAGGAGAGGAAGCGCAGGCCGTCGTAGGAGGAGGTGCCCGGCTCCGCGGTCCAGATGACCAGTTGCTGATCGGGGTCGGTGCTGCAGACGAGGGTGTCCCATTCGAGACGGAGTTCGCCCGCCACCGGGTGGCTGATCGTCTTCGTGCCCACGGTCAGCGCGGAGACGTGGTGAGCGCCCCACCACTGCCGGAAGTGATCGTTCTGTATCGACAGTTCACCGACCAGCGCGGTCAGCCTGGGATCGTCGGGGTACTTGGCGGCTTCATTGCGCAACTGGGCGACGCAGCCGCGGCCGACGTTCTCCCAGTCCGGGTACAGCGCCTTGACAGCAGGGTCGGTGAAGAGCAGCCGAATATAGTTGCGCTTCTTCTCCGGGACTTTTGCGAAATCCGTGACCAGCGCGGCAGCCGCGGGATTCCACGCCAGAATATCCATACGGCGGCCCAGAACCATTGCGGGTGTCGCCGTGAGGTCATTCATCAGCCGTTGAAGCTGCGGCTGAACTTTCTGCACGCCGCGTCGGCGCGGCCGGCCGCTACCTTTTCCCGCCAGCTCGAACATATAGTCCCGCTGGTCATTGCCGAGGTGCAGGGCGCGGGCTATGGCGGACAGCACGGGCGCGGAGGCTGCGATGCGGCCCTGCTCCACGCGGGTGTAGTAGTCGGTGCTGATCGAGGCGAGCAGGGCCACCTCCTCCCGGCGGAGTCCGGCCACGCGCCGCGGACCGCCCGTCTCGGGCAGGCCGACCGTGCGGGGGCTGAGCTCGGCACGCCGGGCCTTGAGGAATTCCCCCAGTTCATTGAGATGGGCGTCACTGGTCATGCCTCTCAGTGTCGCATCGTTCGCCGTCCCCTTGGGAGGGAGAGTTTTGTCCCAGGATAGTTTTGACCCAGGAGAAATCCCTCCCATTTTCACGCGCGTGAGCTGATGGCATTGTCATTGTCGTAGCCGTCGGCATCACCGGCCGGTCGCACTTGTGGCGAATTACTTCGTGATTTCGGCGTACGGCGTCAGGACCACGGCCGTATGACATCACTCCGCGTACCGACAGTGTGGCCGGTACGCCGCCCCGGCCCTGTGGCCACACGGACACCGATCGGCGCGTTCCCGAGGGTCGGCGGTCCCAACAGCCCGCAGCCCTCCGTAGTTCCACGTAGGAAAGAGACCTTCCCACCATGTCATCCCTGACCAATGAAAGGTCCGGCAAGCTCCCCCTCGTCGTCTGGGTGATGTCCGCCGGGACGTTCCTGATGGGCACCACCGAGTTCGTCATCGCGGGTCTACTACCCGAGATGGCCGGCGACCTCGGGGTCAGCGTCGCCCGGACCGGTCTGCTGATCACGGCGTTCGCCGTCGGCATGATCGTCGGCGCCCCGCTGATGGCCATCGCGACGCTCCGCCTCCCCCAGCGGTCCACGCTGGTCATGGCCCTCGTGATCTTCTCCGTCGGCCATGTGATCGCCGCTCTCAGTTCCTCCTTCACCATCCTCCTCGCCGCCCGGGTGGTGACCGCCCTGGCCACCGGAGCCTTCTGGTCCGTCGGCGCGGTCGTGGCCACTGCCGCCGCAGGCCCCGCCGCCAGCTCACGCGCCCTGGGCGTGATGAACGGCGGCATGACCATCGCCAACGTGATCGGCGTGCCGCTCGGTGCCTGGGCCGGACAGTTCATCGGCTGGCGCGGCCCCTTCTGGGTGCTGGCCGTCCTGTCGGCCGCCGCTGCACCGGCCGTCCTCCGGCTCATGCCCGCCGTGGAACGGCATGAAGTGCCCTCGATCCGGGCCGAGTTCGCGGCTTTGCGCCAGGGCCGGATCTGGCTGGCCCTGAGTGCCGCTGCTCTACTCATGGGCGGTGTCATGGCCGCCTACAGCTACATCTCGCCGCTGCTGACCGACCGTGCCGGAATCCCCTCGGGCGCCGTGGCACTCGTCCTGGTCGGGTTCGGTGTGGGCGCCCTGCTGGGCACCACGGCCGGCGGACGCTTCGGCGACCGCAGGCCCTCGGCCACCACGCTCACGGGTGCCGCCCTGACCGCGCTGGTCCTGCTCCTGCTGGTTCCGCTGTCCACCAGCGCCGTGGCGACCGTCATCCTGGTGGTCCTCATGGGCCTGACCGGCTTCACCGTGGTCCCCGTGGTCACCGCTCTGGCCGTGCGCTTCGGCGGCTCCGCTCCCACGCTCGCCGCCGCGCTCACCGTGTCGGCCTTCAACACCGGCACGGCCGTCGGCTCCTGGGCGGCGGGCATCTCGCTGGACTCGTCGCTCGGGCTGACCGGGCCGCCGCTGGTCGGCGCGGTGGTGGCAACCCTCACCCTGGTGCCGCTGACCGTCCTCGCCCTGCGGCGCACCCCGCGTGCTCAGGAGTCCCGGCTCGTCCGACAGGGAGCCGACCAGGAGGAAGGGATCGCGGGCGACGCGGATGCCCGTCGTACGGCGGTGTGATTCCGTCTACTCGAAGCGGCAGCGTGCTGTCCGCCCGAAAGTGCGGAGCCGGGCCCCTCTCAGGGCCGGCCCCGGACTTGCGGGTCATTGGCACGGCAGACGGCATGCGACGCAGACATCCCGTGACGTTGCGGGCCGTGGTGGGTGTCCCCGCCAGGTCAGTTGACGGCGTCGGCCCCGGGCTGACCGATGTGGGTGGCCGCCCAGGAGGAAAGGAAGCGCAGGCCGTCGTAGGAGGGCGTGCCTGGCTCGGCGGTCCAGACAAGGAGTTCCTGTTCGGAGTCCGTGCTGCAGGTGAGGGTGGCCCAGTCGAGGACGAGTTCGCCGACGACCGGGTGGTGGAACACCTTGGTTCCCAGGGAGCGGGTTGCCACGTGGTGGCCTCCCCACCACTCCCGGAAGTTCGCGTCCTGCACCGACAACTCGCCGACGAGAGCCGCCAGGCGCGGGTCGTCAGGATATCTGGCCGCTTGCATGCGCAGGTGGGCGACACACATACGGGCGTTGCCCTCCCAGTCCGCGTACATTGCTCTCACGTCGGGATCGGTAAAGAGCACCCGGACATAGTTTCTTTTCTTTTCTGGAATCCTTGCGAAATCGGTCATCAAAGCGGCTGCCAGCGGATTCCACGCCAAAACATCCATCCGGCGGCCGGTGACCATACCGGGAGTAGCGGTGAGATCGTCGAGGAGCCGCTGCAGCTGCGGCTGGACTTTCTGCACGGCGCGCCGCCTCGGCCCCCCGGCGTCCTTTCCCGCAAGCCCGAAAAGATAGTCCCGCTGGTCGTCCTCCAGATGCAGCACACGGCAAACAGCCGTCAGCACGGACGCCGACGGCTGGATACGGCCCTGCTCCAGACGGGTGTAGTAGTCCGTGCTGATGGCCGTGAGCAGGGCCACCTCCTCACGGCGAAGCCCGGCCACGCGCCGCCTCCCACCGGTGTCGGGCAGGCCGACCTCGCGGGGGCTGAGCTCGGAACGGCGGGCCTTGAGGAACTCACCCAGCTCATTGAGGTGCGCGTCACTGGTCATGCCGTCCAGTCTGGCACCCTCCGCAAGTCGGGTGGGGGGGAGAGTTTCCTCCCTGGATACTCCTCTCCCGGGATGGAACTCTCCCCTTTGCGGGCTCGCGTGAAGATGCAAAAGTCGAAGACGTGGCCGGGAGAAACCAGCCGGAGAAATCGATCTGACAGGCCCGGCACATCCGACCGGTCACGCCGACAGCCACCGAAGTCCTGGCATGGCGGCACCACGCATCATCACCCCACACGGCTGAGTGCCGATTACGGCGCTCGGAAGGAAATCCCTCATGAGCAAGGTCATTTTCGTCACCGGTGCCGGACGCGGTCTGGGCACGGACATCGCCCGTGAGGCCCTTGCCGCCGGTCACCAGGTCGTCGCCACCGGCCGCCGTCCCGAGGACGTGGAGAAGGCTCTGGGCGGATCGCAGGACAACCTGCTGGTCACCGAGCTGGACATCACCAGCCTGGAGAACGCGCAGGCGGCCGTGCGGACGGCCGTCGACCGCTTCGGCCGCATCGACGTCCTGGTCAACAACGGCGGGAGCTTCCTCGCCGGCTACTTCGAGGAGATCTCACCCGCGCAACTGCGTCGGCAGATCGAGACCAACCTCTTTGGTCCGATGAACGTCACCCGCGCCGTCCTGCCCGTCATGCGCGGGCAGCGAAGCGGTCACGTCATCACGATCTCCTCGTCCGCCGGCGTGGTCGGCGGAGAGTTCGGTGGCGCGTACGCCGCCTCCAAGTTCGGTGTGGAGGGCTGGATGGAGTCGCTGCGCCACGACGTGGCCCCCTACCACATCCGCACCACGATCGTGGAACCCGGCATGTTCCGCACCGAGTTGCTCGGGGACGCCTCCACCGACTGGGCAGAGCTGTCCATCGACGACTACGCCCCGCGGACCGCCCCCACGATCGAAGCCTGGAAGAGCATGAACGGCCGCCAGTCCGGCGATCCCGTCAAGCTCGCCCAGGCCTTGGTGGCCATCGCCGCCCAGGAGGAGCCGCCGCTGCGTTTCATCGCCGGCGCGGACGCCTTGGACGCGGTCGAGGCCAAGGCCCAGGAACTGCTGGCGCAGGCGAAGGCGTCCCGCGAGACCGGCGACCTGGCCCACGCCGACACCACCGCCTGAATCTCCCGTGGAGATGCCTGCGGCGTTGCCGTTCGGGCACGAGGCCATCCGTGTAAGGCGGCCGCGTGTGCGCTCCGGAACAGCCGCTCACCAGCCGATCATCACCATCACCACACTCACGGGGCGGGCACACCCGCCCCACCTCACAGCAAGGAAACAGTCATGCGTGGAGCCGTCATTCATGCCCCCGGGGACGTGCGCTTCGAGGAGCTCGCCGATCCCGAGATCGTCAACCCGACCGATACGATCATCCGTACCGTCGCCACCTGTGTGTGCGGCTCGGACCTGTGGGACTACCGCGGCATCAACCCGGTGACCGAACCTCACCCGATGGGCCACGAGTACGTCGGCATCGTCGAGGAGGTCGGCGGCGACGTCACCTCCGTCAAGCCGGGTCAGTTCGTCATCGGGTCCTTCGCGACCTCGGACAACATCTGCCCCAACTGCCGTAACGGCTACCAGTCCTCCTGCCTGCACCGCGAGTTCATGAGCACCTGCCAGGCCGAGTACGTCCGTATCCCGAACGCCGAGGGCACGCTGGTCGCCACCGCCGGCCAGCCGGACGAGGCGCTGATCCCCAGCCTGCTGGCGCTCTCCGACGTGATGGGCACCGGCTGGTACGCCGCCGTGGCCGCCGAGGTGAAGCCCGGCTCCACCGCCGTCGTCGTCGGTGACGGCGCGGTCGGCCTGTCCGGCGTCATCGCCGCCAAGGAACTGGGCGCCGAGCGCATCATCGCCATGAGCCGCCACGCGTCCCGCCAGAAGCTCGCGACCGAGTTCGGCGCTACCGACATCGTCACCGAGCGCGGCGACGAAGGCATCGCCCGCGTCAAGGAGCTGACCGACGGCATCGGCGCCGACTCGGTACTCGAATGCGTCGGCACCCAGGAGTCCATGCTCCAGGCCCTGCGCTCCACCCGCCCGGGCGGCAACGTCGGCTTCGTCGGCGTCCCGCACGACGTGGAGATCAACGGCGAGGAGCTGTTCTACTCCCACGTCGGCCTGCGCGGCGGCCCGGCCCCCGTACGCCGCTTCCTGCCCGACCTGATCGACCGGGTCCTGGACGGCCGCATCAACCCGGGCAAGGTCTTCGACCTGACCCTCCCCCTCGACCAGGTCGCCGAGGGCTACAAGGCCATGGACGAGCGCCGCGCCATCAAGGCACTGCTGCGCCCCTGACATGACAGACCTCTGGGGCATGGGTACGGCCACCGTGACCATGCCCCGGGCCCCCGATCCCGATGCCACACAGGTCGGGGCTATCCGACACAACGGCAACTGACCTCCCCTTCCTCGCGGGACGAGCGCGGCAGCCAACCGCGCGGCCCGCCCTGAGCGGTGACACGGCTACGGACGAGGGCACACACACCGAGCGCGGTGGCCATCTCATGGCCAACCACGAACACGGCGGTGCCGGTTGCCCCAAGGGCTGCCGCCGCGAGAACACGGCGACACAGCGCAGAAAGAGAGAAACCCCCATGGAACTGCTCAAGCAGCCGCCGACAGGCAAGGGACCGGCCGACTGGTTCGCCGGTGACGTCTGGTTCGACGTCGTCTACCGCGGCGAGGAACCCTCTCGCGCCCGGGCGAACATGGTCAGGTTCGCGCCCGGTGCCCGGACCGCGTGGCACTCCCACGGACTCGGCCAGACCCTCTACATCGTCGAGGGCATCGCTCTCGTCCAGTCCCGGGGCGGCGAACTTCTCGAAGCGCACCCCGGAGACATCATCTACACGCCCCCTGGCGAGGAGCACTGGCACGGCGCCGTCCCGGACCGGTTCATGATCCACCTCGCGCTGTGGGAGAACCCCGGCCCGGACAGCGGCCCGGAAAACACCTGGCTGGAGCACGTGGCCGACGACGAGTACAACGGCCCGCGCGTCTGCACTCACACGCGTCCCTGACACAACATCCCCAGCCGCACGGGCACGGCCACGCGGCAAGCGTGCCCCAGACCCACCGCCTCGCCGCCGACTCGACGACCGCCGCGCCACCTCTGGCTCGTCGGCGCCGCGCCGACCGATGATTGGAGCCACTCCACCATGAGCCCGACCTACGACTTCACGAACCAGGTGGCACTCGTCACGGGCGCGGCCTCCGGCATGGGCCTCGCCACCGCCAGGGCCTTCGCCGAAGCAGGAGCCGCCGTCGTCCTCGCGGACATCGACAAAGACGCCGCCGAAGCCGCGGCCGGAGAGCTCACCGCCGCCGGCCACCAAGCGATCGGCGTCGCCTGCGACGTCACGGACGAAAGCCAGGCCGCCGCGATGGTCGAACGCGCGATCACGACGTTCGGCCGCCTCGACATGGCGTTCAACAACGCCGGTATCCAGGTGCCGCCCAGTGACGCGGCGGACGAGACGGCCGACCACTTCGACCGCGTCAACGCGGTCAACCTGCGCGGCGTCTGGGCCGCTCAGAAGCACGAACTGCGTCAGATGCGGACGCAGGGCAGCGGTGCCATCGTCAACTGCTCCTCGCTCGGCGGCCTCGTGGGCCTGCCGGAACGCGCGGCCTACCACGCCTCCAAGCACGGCGTGATCGGCCTGACCAAGAGCGCCGCGGTCGAGTACGCCCCCAAGGGCATCCGGATCAACGCCGTGTGCCCCGGAGTGATCAACACGCCCATGGTCGCGGACATGCTCGAAGGCCAGGCCGAAGCCATGGCCGAGATCATGAGGGATCAGCCGATCGGCAGGCTGGGGCGCGCGGACGAGATCGCCGCGGCCGTTCTGTGGCTGTGCAGCCCCGGTGCCAGCTTCGTGGTCGGCGTCGCGCTGCCGGTCGACGGCGGTTTCACCACTCACTGACCGTCCGCCGTTCCGAGTTCGGTCTCCGTCCGCCGCCGCAACGCTCCTCTTCCTTCCCGTCTCTGCACTCCAGGAGCTCACCCACGATGTCCGCCCCGCGCACCGCATCCCAGCGCACGGCTGTTGATGCCGCCGAACCGCGCGGCTCCGCCTCCGCCGCGCTCGCGGCTGCTGTGCTCGGCTTCTTCGTCATCACGCTCGACGCCCTGGTGGTGAACGTCGCTCTGCCCAACGTCCGGGACGATCTCGGCGGCGGGATGACGGGCCTGCAGTGGGTGGTCGACGGCTACACGCTCATGTTCGCGGCGCTGCTGTTGTCCGCCGGATCCTTCAGCGACCGCATAGGCGCCCGCCGCGCCTTCGGTACGGGCCTGACCGTCTTCGTCGCCGCCTCTGCCGCCTGCGGACTGGCACCCAACCTGGCCGTGCTGGTTGCCGCACGCCTGGTGCAGGGCGCGGGCGCCGCGATGATGATGCCGTCCTCGCTGACGCTGATCCGCGAGGCTTACCCCGATCCGGTCAAGCGCGGGCGGGCGATCGCCTGGTGGACCATCAGCGGCTCGGTGGCCGCCGCGGCCGGCCCGGTCGCGGGCGGCGCGCTGAGCCTGGCCAGCTGGCGGATGATCTTCTTCATCAACCTGCCGGTCGGCGTGGTCGCGCTGTTCCTGCTGGCCCGCGCGGCGTGCTCGCCACACCGCGAGGTGCCGTTCGACCGGATCGGGCAGATCACCGCGGTGGTGGCGATGGGCGGGCTCACATTCGGGGCGATCGAGGCCGGCGCCGACGGATTCGGCGCACCGAAGGTACTCGTAGCCCTCGCGGCAGCAGCTCTGGCCCTGGCCGTCTTCGTCGCGGCACAGGCACGCGGCAAGCACCCGATGGTGCCGCCGGACCTCTTCCGCTCCCGCAGCATGCTCATCGCCTCGGGCAGCGGCTTCGCCTTCATGGCCGGGCTGACCGGCACGGTCTTCGTCTACAGCCTCTACCTCCAGCAGGAGCGCGGCCTGTCCTCCCTGGCCGCCGGCCTGGTCTTCCTGCCGATGACCGCCCTGTCGGCCTTCCTGGGTGTGCCGACCGCCCGGCTCACCGAGAGGTTCGGCCCGCGGGTGCCCATCGTCGGCGGCCTGTTCCTGATGGGGGTGAGCCTGACGGTGCTCACCGCCCTCCCTGCCTCCGCTCCGGCCTGGCTGGTGGCGATCGTGATGATCCCGGTCGGAATCTGCGGTCCGCTGGCCATGCAGCCGACCACCGCGCTGCTCCTGGACAGCGTCCCCGCCCACCGTGCGGGCGTGGCCAGCGGTGTGTTCAACACCAGCCGCCAGGTCGGGGGCGCACTCGCCGTGGCCGTCTTCGGCGCGCTGCTCGTCCACCACACGCAGCTCTTGCACGGCCTGCGCGAGAGCCTGGTGATCGCCGCGGTCGTGGTCTTCCTCGCCGCCGCGGCCAACCTCCTGCTCGAACCCACTCCACGACTGAAGTGACGCAACGAGCCGCCCTTCTTCGCCACACACCGCACCCTCGCCATGTAGGAGACGAACCGATGACGACATGGACGACCGACGAGCTCGGCGCGATCGAGACGGCGGACGAGCTGGAGGTAGCGCCCGTACGCCGTGACGGCACGCTGCATGGACCGGTACCGATCTGGGTGGTCCGCGACGGCGACGACCTCTACGTCCGCTCCTACCGGGGCACCGAGGGTGCCTGGTACCGCACCGCCCGGACGAACGGTGCAGGCCACATCCGCGCCGGCGGCATCGACAAGGACGTCACCTTCGTCGCGGAGACCGACTCCGACGTAAACGACCGTGTCGACGCCGCGTACCGCACCAAGTACAGCCGCTACGGCGGAAGTTACGTGAAGACCATGGTGGCCCCCGGCACCCGGGCCACCACCCTCAAGCTCCTACCTCGCTGACGAGACCTCTGGCACCGCCGCGCCGCCCCCACGGGCCTCAACCCACCAACGAACCGGAAACAGGAGTCACCAGTGACCACCATCGCCATCATCGGAGCCGGCCCCGGCCTCGGCGCGGCCGTCGCCAGGCAGTTCGGCCACGAGGGCTACGACGTCGCCCTCATCTCCCGCAGCCAGGACCACGCCGACGCCCTCGCCGCCACCCTCACGGCCGAGGGCATCACGGCCCACGGATTCGCCGCCGACGTACGCGACCCGAAGGCCCTTACCACCGCCCTCGACGCGGCGACCGCGACCCTGGGCCCCATCGAGATCCTGCAGTACAGCCCGGTCCCGCACCGGGACTTCATGCGCCCGGTGCTGGAGACCACCTCCGCCGACCTCACCGGCCCACTGGAGTTCTCGCTCCACGGTCCCGTGACAGCGGTACGCCACCTGCTGCCCGGCATGCGCGAAATCGGCCGCGGCACCATCCTCTTCGTCAACGGCGGCACCGCTGTCGTCCCCCGCGCCCACCTCGCCGGCACCTCGATCGCCTTCGCCGCCGAGAGCGCGTACGCCCGGCTGCTGCACGATGCCCTCGCCGACGAGAACATCCACGCGGCGCAGCTCATCATCCCCGGCGCGATCACCCCCGGAGACCCGAAGCGCGACCCGGCCGTGCTCGCGCAGACCCTGTGGACCATGCACCAGGACCGCAAGGAATTCCGGCACTTCGCCGATTCGCTCGACGGCTGATCGGCACTCTCAATATCGGCCCAGTCCTTGAGCTCAGCGTGATGGCTGTGCCTGGGACGCTCGGTCAAAGACCCAGTCGGTGTACGGGGGACGGGTACAGACACTGCAGGCTTCGGTGCCGGCCGCGGAACCGGTGTGGTGAGCAGACTTTCGGCTGCCGTCATGATGGCCTGCTCTTCTGCCGTGACGACCGTGACGTGTTTGAGGAGCCTGACGGCTCTGCCGTACAGGGCTCGTGTCTGGGCACGATGCGCTGTGCTGCTGCGCCCGGTCGAGGCGGAGGAAGAGGCGGGCTCTGTCGCGGTCCTGTCGATTGAGCCAGTTCTGCGCCTGTGCCACGACCGCGGCCAGCTGACTGAGCGCCGAGCCTTCGCACCTGGCCATCTCGGTTTCCGCTTGGGCGTATAGGGCCTGTACCGAGGCGATCGCACCTGCGTGCATGTCCCCCTTGATGGTACGGATCAGTTCTCCGATTGTCTGTGAGCTACGGGGTGCCGTGTCAGCGGTTGATCTACGGCGGGCTTCCTGCATCCGTGCCGGGTCGTCGCCCTCGGCGTTCCAGACACGGTCCACGACAGGGGTCACGAGCCGGCCATCGGGCGTGATCGCGCAGGCTGACGGTTCGATGTTCCAGTTCGTGGGTTTGCCCGGCGACTTGGGTTCCGATCACCATGACGCGTCGGCGGCCCTCGGTTTTGAACTTTACGCGGTTGACGTATCGCAGGAGTTCGAGCAGTTCATCGCTGATGCCCACGCCGGGATGAGAATTCGGGTTTGCAGTAGCCGGGTGTTGTCGTCGTTCGGGGTGGGTGCAAAAGGTGCTGTTGGCGGACCGCTATCAACTGGAAGAGCTGCTGGGGCGCGGGGCGATGGGCGAGGTGTGGCGGGCAGCCAACCAGCTCCTCGGACGCCCGGTGGCGGTCAAGTTGATGCGGGCGGAGGAGGCTACGGGCAGCGAGCGGTTCCGACTGGAGGCGCAGACGGCCGGACGGCTGAACCACCCCCATGTGGTGAGTGTGTACGACTTCGGCTCCCATACCGGCCAGTCCTATCTGGTCATGGAGCTGGTCGACGGCTGGAGTCTGGCCCAGGAACGCTCCCTGCGCGGTGCCCTGGCCCCCCAGGAGGCCGCGGCCGTCGCGGCGCAGATGGCCGCGGGTCTCGCCGCCGCACACCGCCAAGGAGTGATCCACCGGGACATCAAGCCCGCCAATGTCATGCTCTCCACCGATCGCACCGCGAAGATCACCGACTTCGGGATCGCCCGCTTCGCCGACGAGGCCGCCAGCACCCTGACCGCCACCGGCAAGATCCTGGGAACCGCCGACTACCTGGCCCCCGAACGGGCCCTGGGACGTCCCGCGCTCCCGGCCTCGGACGTCTACTCGCTGGGCTGCGTGCTGTACGAACTGCTCACCGGCCGGCCCCCGTTCCGTGGCGCCACCTCGCTGGCCGTCGTCCAGCAACACGTCGACGCCGCCCCGACCGCGCCCGCCCAGCTGCGCCCGGACATACCACCGCCGCTGTCCGAGTACGTGCTGCGCCTGCTGGCCAAGGACCCCGCGCACCGGCCCACCGCCGAACAGGCCGCCGACTGGCTGGGCACGCAGGAACGGACGCCCTCCCCTGCCGCGCCGGACAGTACCGCCCTCCTGCCGACTCCCCCCGTCTCCTCTCCGCCGACACCGTCAAGCCCTGCCGACGCGGGCGCATCGCACTCCCGCCCACGCCGCAGTCGCAAGACGGCCCCGAAAGCCGTGCTGGGCGGCGCAGCCGTCGCCCTGTTCGCGGTGGCCGCCGCCTTCGGCGCGTCGCTGAACTCCGGTGCCGACAGCCCCTCGTCGCCCACGGCGCCCTCGCCGACGGCCATCACCTCCGCTCCAGCCGACGCCACGCCGTCGGTTGCGGCTCCGTCCACAGCGCCACCGTCGCTACCGGACCATGGAAACGAGGAGGGTCACAAAGGGGAGGGCAGGCACGGCAAGGGGAAGGGAAGAAAGTCGGACGACTGAGCCAGGACCCGTTCCGGGGCCTCCAGTGCGCCGCAGACGGCTCGGTGATCGCCATTCGACCGGCAAGCCGCCGCCGACAGCTGCAGTCCTGACAGATCCACTCCACTGGGCCCAGGGAGCGCACGTGCCCGATGACGTGACCGTCCAGCAAGCCGCTGCGGACCTGTTCTCCGCGCCGCACGTCCTGGCCGCTGCAGTCGCCGTCCTGCCCGTCACGGCTGGTCTGTATGCCTGGTGGGCACCACCGAAGGTACTGGCCGCCTTCCATGGGCCCGCCAACTCAAGCGATGGCCGACAGCGGCTGCTCTACATGGGCAAGGCCAAGCGGCTGCGCCCGCGCATCGCCTCGAACCACCTGAGGGACTCCGGACGCTCCACCCTGCGCCGCACCCTGGCCGGACTCCTCATGCCCATCGAGGGCTACCGCACCACCTAAAACCGACCGGTCGTCCTGATCCCCGAGGACGAACAGCGCCTCACCGGCTGGATGCTCTGCCGGTGCAGCCCGGCGAGGCGCGGCACAGCCAGTGCGACGGACGGAGAAATCACCGATTACTCAGATATTCGTCAATCCAATTCGACCCTGATTCGACCCGCACCTCCAAAGGGCGCACAACAGGGCGCTGACCTGCGTAAACGGGACTCTATAGATGAATATTCGCAGACTGGCGGTAGTGGTAGAAGCCCTCGGTACCCCGGACGTCCCCCACCTCGGTGTCCGTGACGACGACACCGGCGAGCCCGCGCGGCACCTCGACAAGGGCCGACGCGCTCCTGTTGACGGTCATGACGTACCTCCGTTTTCCTCCCTGAACTTGATTTGACTGTCCATGCTTGACTGAACTTCTGTCAATATTGATTCAATCAATACACGTCGGACACGACTACGGTGGCGCCATGCGCGATCAACAACCCGCTCCCGGCAGTCCCGCGCGGCGGCTGAGCACCAAGGAGACCGCCGAACTGCTCGGTGTGAAGCCCGAGACCGTGTACGCCTATGTGAGCCGCGGTCAGCTCAGCAGCAGGCGCGAGCCCGGTGGCCGCGCCAGCACCTTCGACGCCGGCGAGGTGGAAGCACTCGCCCGGCGCAACAGGCGCGAAGCCGCAGGGACTTCGGGATCCGGCGGGGATCTGTCCGTACGCACCCGGATCACCCTGATCGAGAACGACCGGTACTTCTTCCGGGGCGTCGACGCCACCGAACTCGCCGCGCGCCACTCCTACGAGGAGGTGGCCGAGTGGCTGTGGACGGGTCGTATGACCCCGGGCGTGGTCCTCACCGCCCCGGAGGCCACCGTCGCCGTCGCCCGCAGGGCCGTCGACGCACTGCCGGAGCACACCTCCCCCACCGACCGGTTGCGGGTCGCGACGATCGCCTCGGCCGCCGAGGACCCACTGCGCTTCGACCTGTCCGAGGACGCCGTCCTCGGCACCGCGCGCGTGCTGATCCCCACGCTGGTCGCGGCGCTGCCGGTACAACGCGAGCGGCGGCACGACGACGGTCCGCTGGCCCACCGGCTGTGGCGCCGGCTGACCGGCATCGACCCCAGCGACGCGGCGCTGCGCGTGCTGGACACGGCGCTCGCCCTGCTCGTCGACCACGACCTGGCCGCCTCCACGCTGGCGGTCAGGCTCGCCGCCTCCGCACGCGCCCACGCGTACGCGGCCGTGTCGGCCGGGCTCGGCGTCCTCGAAGGCCCCCTGCACGGCGCCTCCAGCGGCCTCGCCCACCGGATGCTGCTCGACGTCCTCGACCAGGGCACCGCCGTCCCGGTGATCGCGGACGAACTCCGCGCGGGCCGCCGTATCCCCGGCCTCGGACACCGGCTCTACCAGGGCGAGGACCCGCGCGCGCGGGTTCTGTTCGGTCTCCTGGAGGAGGTCCCCCGCGCGGAGCCCGCCCTGCTCGCGGCCCGGGACATCGTCGCCACGACCGCCCGGCACGCTCCGCTGCACGCCAACGTCGACCTGGCGCTGGCCGTGTTCACGGCCTCCTGCGGCATGCCCGCCACCGCGGGCGAGACGATCTTCGCGGTCGCCCGAACGGCGGGATGGATCGCGCACGTCCTGGAGGAGTACGGGGAGCGCCCGCTGCGGATGCGTCCCAGCGGTCACTACGTCGGCCCGAAGCCGCCGCAGCCCCTGCCGGAATAGCCCAGGCGTGCGGCCCACCCGAGAAGCGGACACGCGGGGGCCGGAAGTCACTCCGGGCAAAGTCAGGTTAGGCTCACCTCTGTGAGTAGGTGCGCAACCGTCTCCCGGATGCTTGACGAGCCCGTTTCCGGCACCGCCGCCACCGCGACGACGTGGCTGCTGCTGGAACAGTCCGGCCCGTGGGGTGCCAAGGCGCTCACTTCGAGCCATCTGGACCCCGCGCTGGGCCGCGCCCTGGAGGCCGCCGCCAAGGGGACCGGCGTACGGGTCGCGCTCATCCGGCGTGCCGGCCGGCACGCCGATCCGGGCACCTCCGCCCTTCGCCACGTGTACGCCGCCCACACGGTCCCCGGGAACGTCTGGCTGCACAGCGCCGCCACCCGCGACCCCGGGCGGCTGCTCGGCCTCGACTTCGCCGCGCTCGGCGCGGGCGACCATCGTTCGTTCGCCACGGCGCTCGGCGGCCGGCCGCACGCGGGCAGCCCCCTCGCGCTCGTCTGCACCAACGGCAAGCGTGACCGCTGCTGCGCCCTGCTGGGCCGCCCGCTCGCCGCGGAGCTGGCCGCGTCCGGTGTGGACGGCATCTGGGAGGTCACCCATCTGGGTGGTCATCGCTTCTCGCCGACGGTGCTCGTCCTGCCGTACGGCTACGCGTATGGCCGCGCCGAGGCCCATGCCGTCAAGGAGGTCCTGCACGGCGCCCAGGAGGGCCGTGTGGTGCTGGAGGGGTGCCGTGGGTGCTCCGCCTGGGAACGGCCCGGCCAGGCGGCCGAGCTGGCCGTGCGCGAGGCTGCGGGCGAGTACGCGGCGGGCGTGCTGAGCGTCGTACGGACCGAAGGCGCGGCCCCGCACTGGGACGTCACCGTCGCCCACTCCGACGGCAGGCGCTGGCGGGTCGGCGTCGCCCAGGGCACCTCCCTGCCGCCCCGCGCGGAGAGCTGCGGGGTGTCGGTGCTGGGGTCGCCGGCCCGGATGGACGTGGTGTCGCTGCGGGAACTGCGGACGACGACGGCTCTGGCGAGCTGACGCGACCGCGCAGGGTGGGCTGACGCACCCCCGAGGACGAATTTCCCCAAGAAACAGTCAAGAGATCCACGCCACACCCCCTACGACCGGGCCCACGCGCCCACGTACCGTCGTGGGTATGAGCCCCACTCCCCCCGCGCGCCGCCTGCGCCTCGGCCTGCCCCGACGGGCGTTCTCGCAGGTCCTGCTGATGCAGGTGGTGATCGCCGCGGGGGTCGCGGTGCTGGCGACCGGGCTCTTCCTGGCACCGTTGAGCAAACAGCTGGACCAGGAGGCCATGCGCCGGGCACTGGCGATCGCGCAGACCACGGCCCAGGATCCGCACATCGCCGAGGGCGTCCTCACCAGGCGGCCGAGCACGACCGGCCCGGTGCAGCGGGAGGCGGAGCGGATCCGGAAGGCCACCCACGCCGAGTACATCGTCGTGATGGACCGGAGGGGGTTCCGCTGGTCGCACACCACGCTCTCGGAGATCGGCCGCCATGTGTCGACCTCTCCGAAGGAGGCACTGGCCGGCAAGGAGGTCATGCAGATCGACAACGGCACCCTGGGCCGCTCCGCGCGCGGCAAGGTGCCGTTGTACGACTCGCGGCACCGGATCATCGGGGCGGTCTCGGTCGGTATCGCGTACGACAGCGTGCGGGCGCGCCTGCTCAGCGCGATCCCTGGGCTGCTCGCCTACGCCGGCGGCGCTCTCGCGGTCGGTGCGCTGGCCGCCTGGCTGATCTCCCGGCGGGTCCAGCGGCAGACCCGCGACCTGGCCTTCTCCGACATCTCGGCGCTGCTCGCGGAGCGCGAGGCGATGCTGCACGGCATCCGGGAGGGCGTCGTCGCCCTCGACCGCGGCGGGCGCATCCGCCTGCTGAACGACGAGGCGAGACGGCTGCTCGGCATCGGCGACGAGGCCGTCGGCCGGTCTCCTGACGAGGCGCTCGGCGAGGGCCGTACGACCGATGTCCTGGCCGGCCGGGTGACCGGCACCGATCTGCTCACCGTGCGCGGCCAGCGGGTGCTGGTCGCCAACCGCATGCCCACCGACGACGGCGGCGCCGTCGCCACCCTGCGCGACCGCACCGAGCTGGAGCAGCTCGGCCGCGAACTCGACTCCACGCGCGGGCTGATCGACGCCCTGCGTGCCCAGGACCACGAGCACGCCAACCGTATGCACACCCTGCTCGGGCTGCTGGAACTGGAGATGTACGACGACGCCGTGGACTTCGTCGGAGAGGTGGTGGGCGACCACCGGGTCACCGCAGAGCAGGTCACCGAGAAGATCCAGGACCCGCTGCTGGCCGCCCTGCTGGTCGGCAAGGCCACCGTCGCGGCCGAGCGCGGGGTCGCCCTGTGGGTGTCGGACCGCACGCGGCTCCCGGACCGGCTGATCGACCCCAGGGGCCTGGTCACGGTCGTGGGCAATCTCGTGGACAACGCCCTGGACGCGGTCGCCGGAACTCCGCACGCGCGCGTGGAGGTCGAGTTGTGCGCCGAGGGCCGCGCGGTCGTCCTCAGGGTGCGCGACACCGGGCCCGGGATCCCGGCGGAGCAGCGGGAGCTGGTCTTCACCGAGGGGTGGTCCACCAAGAAGCCGCCCGCGCACGGCAAGCGCGGCATCGGCCTCTCGCTGGTGCGCCGGCTCGCCGAACGGCAGGGCGGCACCGCGGCCGTGGACGAGGCGGACGGCGGGGGCGCGCAGTTCACGGTCGCGCTCCCCGAGGCGCTGACCGAGCAGGAGCCGGAATTGGCGCTCGTCCCGGCCGACGAGGAGACGCGATGATCGAGGTCCTGGTCGTGGACGACGACACCCGCGTCGCCCGGGTCAACGCCGCCTACGTCGAGAAGATGCCCGGTTTCCGGGTGGCCGGCGAGGCCCACAACGCGGCAGAGGCGCTGCGCCAGTTGGAGACGCTGCCCCGTCTCGACCTGGTCCTCATGGACCACTACCTGCCCGACGGCACGGGCCTCGCGGTGGTCCAGGAGATGCGCCGGCGCGGCCACCAGACCGACGTGATCATGGTGACGGCGGCCCGGGACGTGTCGACCGTGCAGGCGGCGATGCGGCACGGTGCCCTGCAGTACCTGGTCAAACCGTTCGCGTTCGCGGGGCTGCGCGCCAAGTTGGAGGCGTACGCCGAGCTGCGGCGCACCCTGGACGGCGGCGGCGAGGCCGAACAGGCCGAGGTGGACCGCATCTTCGGTGCCCTGTCCACGACGTCCGAGCCGGCTCTGCCCAAAGGGCACTCACCCACCACGGCCGAGCTGGTGCGCCAGTCCCTGATGAACGCCGAGGGCCCGCTGTCGGCCCAGGAGATCGCCGAGCGGACCGGGGTGAGCCGCCAGACCGCCCAGCGCTATCTGAAGCTCCTGGAGCGCACGGGACGGGCCCGGCTGACCCTCAAATACGGCGACGCGGGCCGCCCCGAACACCGTTACGTGTGGGCGACCCGCGGCTGAACGAGCTCGGTCCGTCGTTACTTGGCGGCCTCGACGAACTCGGTCGTGTACGTCTTTCCGAGGTCGACATCGGCGTTCTGGATGTTCGTGTTGAACGCCTTGAGCACCTTCTCCACGGTCTCCGGGCCGTTCTCGGGCATCACACCGTCGTCGGTGAACATCGGCAGCGTGCTCTTGATGGACTCCGTGTAGAGAGCCTTGTCGCCCTGGGCGTAGTCGGCGGGCATCTTCGCCGCGATCTCGGCAGCGCTGTGCGTGGACATCCACTTGAGCGTCTTGACGAATGCATTGACCAACTTCTGGACGGTGTCCTTGTGACCGTTGACCCAGTCCGTCTGCATGTACAGGCTTGACGACGGGTACGGGCCGCCCAGCGCCTTCTGGGAGCCTTCCGGGGTCCGCATGTCCAGCAGGACCTTCCCCGCCTTCTTGTCCAGGATGGTCGCCACCGTCGGATCGGTCGTCATGCCGCCGTCGATCGAGCCCTGCTGGAGCGCCGAGATGAAGGTCGCACCCGCTCCGACGGCGACCGGAGAGAAGTCGCTGACCTTCAC
Source organism: Streptomyces sp. NPDC051105 (assembly GCF_040682795.1). Classification (NCBI taxonomy): domain Bacteria; kingdom Bacillati; phylum Actinomycetota; class Actinomycetes; order Kitasatosporales; family Streptomycetaceae; genus Streptomyces; species Streptomyces sp. NPDC051105. The sequence goes on from NZ_JBFBBR010000001.1 coordinate 789,673, forward strand.
CCCGTTCTTGACGGCGAGGTACTTGGTGAGGAAGTCGGTCGACGACCCGAGGCTGGTGATGCCGAGCTTCTTGCCCTTGAAGTCCTTGGGCGACTTGATGTCGCCGGCCGCCTTGGTGGAGACGACCTCCACCTCACCGGGCGCACGCGAGAACTGCACGACGGACTCCACCGCCTTGCCCTTGGTCTGGAGATCCAGCGTGTGGTCGTAGAAGCCGACGGTCCCCTGAACCTGCCCGGCGACGAGCGCCGTCTCGGCCTGGACACCGGCCGGCTCGGTCAGCAGTTCCACGTCGAGGCCCTCGGCGTCGAAGTAGCCGAGCCGCTGGGTGAGCATGGCCGGCATGTAGATGACCTTGTCCAGGCCACCGACCATGATCTTGACCTTCGTACCCTTGCCGTCACCGTTGCTGCCGGAGCCGGTGGAGGCGGTGCTCGCCGCGTCGTTGGCGCAGGCGGTGAGGGAGGAGAGGGCGAGGAGGCCGGCGGCGGCCAGGGTGGAGTATCTGGCGGACTTGCGCATGACGGTTCACGTCCTTGTGAGTGGGCGGTGCGGGGAGGAGTCGAGGGGGGGTGCGGTCAGCTGTCGGAGTCCGACGGCTTCCAGCGGAAGATGCGGCGTTCGGCGAAGGTGAGCAGTCCTTCGGCGGCGAGCGCGACGACGGCGAGGATGACCATCGCCGCGTACACACCGGCCGCGTTGAAGGTGCCCTGCGACTGCGCGACGAGCAGGCCGATGCCCTTGGTGGCGCCGATGTACTCGCCGACGATGGCGCCGATGAGGGCGAAGCCGAAGCTGACGTGGAGGCTGGTGAAGATCCAGGAGGTGGCGGACGGGATGACGACCTGGAGGGTCACCCTGCGGTCACTCGCGCCGAGGATCCGGGCGTTGGCGACCAGGTTGCGGTCGACCTCACGAGCGCCCTGGAAGGCGTTGAAGAACACCGGGAAGAACACCAGTACGACGGCGGACGCGACCTTGGAGGAGGCGCCGAGCCCGAACCAGATCACGAAGATCGGGGCGAGCACGATCCGGGGGATCGAGTTGAGCACCTTGATGTAGGGACCGAGGACATCGGCCAGGAAGGCGATCCGGCCCAGGGCGATACCGCAGACCACACCGGCGATGACGCCGATGACCCAGCCGAGCAGCGCTTCGTAGAGCGTGTACCAGATCTGCTCGCCCAGGGAGCCCAGGGCGGTGCCGTGGGTCACCCAGGTCCAGATCTGGTCCCAGATCTTGGAGGGCATCGAGAAGTTGAACGGGTCGATGACCTCGGCCCGGGAAAGGGCCTCCCAGAGACCGAGTACGGCCACCAGGAGCAGCACGCGCACGGCGAACACGATCACCTTGCGTCTGCGGGCGGCCTGGGCCCGCGACCGGGCACGGTCCGGGCTGGCCTTGACCGTGTCGACGACCGGTGTACTGAGCACCTCAGGCGACATGAGCGGCACCCCTCTCGCGGGTGATGCGGACCTCTTCGCCGAGGGACTCCCAGATCTCGCGGTAGATCTCGATGAACCGCGGCTCCAGACGCACCGACTCGACCTTGCGGGGGCGGGGCAGGTCGATCTCGAAGACCTGCTTCACCGTCGCGGGCCCGGCGGTCATGACGACGACCTTGTCGGCCAGCGCGATGGACTCCTCCAGGTCGTGGGTGACGAACACTACGGAGGCGCCCGTGCCCTCCCACAGTTCAAGGAGCTCGTCCGACATCAGGGCCCGGGTCTGCACGTCGAGCGCGGAGAACGGCTCGTCCATGAGCAGGATCTCTGGGTCGTTGACGAAGGTCGCTGCGAGCGCCACGCGCTTGCGCTGGCCGCCCGAGAGCTGGTGCGGATAACGGTCCTCGAAGGCGGCGAGACCGACCTTGGCCAGCCAGGCGCGGGCCTTCTCCTTGGCCTCCGTCTTGGGCACGCCCCGGAAGCGGGGGCCTGCCATCACGTTGGACAGCACGGTCCGCCAGGGGAAGGTGGCGTCCTGCTGGAAGACGAAGCCGACCTTGTCGCCGACGCCGGCCACCGGCTCACCGGCCACCAGCACCTCGCCCTCACTGGGCTCTTCCAGGCCGCTGACCAGGGTCAGAGTGGTGGACTTCCCACAGCCCGTCGGCCCTACGACGGCCACGAACTCACCACGCCCCACGGTGAGGTCGAGGTCGCGGACAGCCGTGTGCAGACCCCCCGACGGGGTCTTGAAGATCTTGCTCGCGCCCCGCAGCTCGATGGCGGGGCTGGTGTCTGCGCTCATGGGCCGGGACGGTAGGTGTGGCCCGGACCACAGCAGCAGTCTTCTGGGCGCAAGCCGTTCTTTTGCTCGCAAGCATCTGTTGTGCTCATTTTGCTCGCGCTACAACTGCGGAGCCGAAACACGGGCTTAACGCTCGCCGGCCTTGAAGGAGAGGCCTGATGATTGACGTCCTGGTGGTCGATGACGACTTCCGCGTCGCTGAGATAAACGCCAAGTACGTGGGGAAGGTTCCCGGCTTCCGGGTGGCCGCCCGCGCGCACAGCGCCGCCCAGGCCCTGGCCGCCGTGGAACGGGGCACCATCGACCTGGTCCTGCTGGACCACTATCTGCCGGACCAGACCGGCCTCGAACTCGTCCACCGAATGCGGGAGCAGGGCCACGGCACCGACGTCATCATGATCACGGCCGCCAGCGATGTGGCCACCGTCCAGCAGGCGATGCGCCTGGGCGCCCTGCACTACCTGGTCAAGCCGTTCACCTTCGCCGCCCTGCGCACCCGCCTCGACTCCTACGCGGCCCTGCGCCGCACCGTCGACCGGGTCGGCGGCCGGGGGCTGACCGGGCAGGAGCAGGTCGACCGGATCTTCGGCGCGCTGCGCACCTCATCGGCCCCGTCCGCGCCCGGGTTGCCCAGCGGCCACTCCGAACCCACTACCGACCTCATCTGCGGCGTCCTGCACCGCGCCGACCACCCGCTCTCCGCCCACGAGGTCGCCGCCGAGACCGGCCTCAGCCGCTCCACCGCCCAGCGCTACCTGCGCCATCTGGAACAGGCGGGCAGGCTCCACCTCTCCCTGAAGTACGGCGACACGGGCCGCCCGGAGCACCGGTACGCCTGGGTGGCGCCGTAACGGCTCCGAAACGGGTCAGACGGCCCCCGCCCCGGTCAACGACCGCACCTCGGTCTCCGCGTGCCTGGCCTCGTCCGGTACCTCGTCCGAGGTGACGGTGCCTAGCCAGCCGGCGACGAAACCGAGCGGGATGGAGACGATCCCTGGGTTCTGCAACGGGAAGTACTGGAAGTCCACGCCCGGGAACAGCGCGCCCGGGCTTCCCGACACCACCGGCGACAGCACGACCAGTACCAGGGCCGGAACCAGCCCGCCGTACACGGCCCATACCGCGCCGCGGGTCGTGAAACCCTGCCAGAACAGCGAGTACAGCAGCGCGGGCAGGTTCGCGGAGGCGGCCACCGCGAAGGCCAGCCCCACCAGGAAGGCGACGTTCATGTCGCGGGCCAGCAGACCGAGGGCGATCGCCACCACCCCGATGCCGACCGCGGCCGTGCGCGCCACCGCCACCTCGCTGCGCTGCCTGGCGTGCGGCCTGCGTAGCGAGGCGTACAGGTCATGGGCGACGGAGGCCGAGGAGGCGAGGGTGATCCCGGCGACCACCGCCAGGATCGTCGCGAAGGCGACGGCCGCGACCACCGCGAACATAACCGTTCCGCCTGTGGAGCCCGCGCCACCCCCCAGGTCGAGTGCCAGCAGCGGAACGGCCGTGTTCCCCGACGCGTTCGACGCGCGCACAGCGTCCGGTCCGACGAGGGCCGCCGCGCCGAAGCCGAGCACGATCGTCATCAGGTAGAAGCCGCCGATCAGGCCGATCGACCAGACCGCCGAACGCCGTGCCGCCCGCGCCGTGGGCACCGTGTAGAAACGGGACAGGATGTGCGGCAGCCCCGCCGTGCCCAGCACCAGCGCCAGCCCGAGGCTGATGAAGTCCAGCCGCGCGCTCCAGCTGCCGCCGTACTTGAGGCCCGGCGCCAGGAACGCCTGCCCGTGTCCGCTGCGGTCGGCTGCCGTGAGCAGCAGGCGGTCGATGTCTCCGTGGAACCGCAACAGGACCAGCACGGTCAGCACCACCGTCCCGCTGAGCAGCAGGACCGCCTTCACGATCTGGATCCAGGTCGTCGCCCGCATCCCTCCCAGCGACACATAGATCACCATCAGCGCGCCGACCCCGATGACCGTCCACGCCTGCGCGGCCTGGCTCGTACGCCCCAGCAGCAGAGCCACCAGGCTGCCCGCCCCGACCATTTGCGCCACCAAATAGAGAACGGACACGGTGATCGAGGAAGTTCCCGCCGCGATCCGCACCGGCCGCTCCCGCATCCGCGCCGCGATCACGTCGGCGAGCGTGAACCGCCCGCAGTTGCGCACCAGTTCGGCCACCAGGAACAGCACGACCAGCCAGGCGACCAGGAAGCCCACCACATACAGCAGCCCGTCGTAGCCGAAGAGCGCGATGAGCCCGGTCACACCCAGGAAGGAGGCCGCCGACATGTAGTCGCCGGCGATGGCAAAACCATTCTCCATCGGGGAGAAGAGCCGCCCGCCGACGTAGAACTCCTCCGCCGAACCATGCCGCCTTCGGCTCACCCACGTCGTGATCCCGAGCGTCACCGCGACGAACGCGCTGAACAGCAGCAACGCCAGCGTCTGGTGGTGCCCCGTCATGACTCACCGCCCCGAGCGCCCCGGGTCAGCTCCTGGGTGTCCCAGCGCAGCTCCAGTGCGGCACGGTCCCTGCGCAACCGCGCGTGCCGGGCGTAGGCCCAGGTGAGCAGGAACGTGGTGAGGAACTGTCCGAGGCCCGCGACCATCGCCACGTTCACCGCCCCCGCGACGGGCCTGGCCATCAGCCCCGGCGCGGTCGTCGCGGTCACCACGTACCCCACGTACCAGGTGAGGAAGACGGCGACTCCCGGCACCACGAACCTCCGGTAGCGGCTGCGCACCTCCTGGAAGGCCGCGCTGCGCTGCACCTCCAGATACACGTCACGGGCGCGAACGGCCGCCCCCTCCCGCTCCGTTCGCGCGGCCGGTACGGCGGGAGCCGGCACCCCGGTGCCGTCCAGCTCTCCCCAGCCGGAGGCCAGTGCGTCGTACCAAGGGTCCTCGTACCTGACTTCTCGGGAGGCCGTGCCGTACTCGCCCTGGTCCTCGTGCTTCTCGGCCGAACTCTCGGGACCGCCCCCGCCGTCGCGGTGACGATCGTTGCTTGACTGCATGCCCAAGGATGGACAGATCGGGAAGATCCCCGACACTTCTTCCCGCAGCTCTTCACCCCATTAGGTGACTCAATCCGCTGGTGGCCGCACCAGTCCCTTCCCATAGGCGTAACGAACCGCCTGGGCCCGGTCCTTGAGCCCCGTCTTGGCGAACAGGTTGTTGATGTGCGTCTTCACGGTCGCGGTGGAGACATGCAGCCGACGGGCGATCTCCTGATTGGTGAGCCCCTTGGCGATCAGCACCAGGACCTCGGTCTCCCGCGCGGTCAGCCCGTCGGGCGCTTCGCTGGCCACGGGCGCCGGCTCGGGCTGCGACAGCCTTTCCAGCAACCGCCGCTGGATGCTCGGCGACAGACCCGCGTCTCCCGAGAGCACGCTCTGCACCGCCCGCACGATCTCGTCGCCGCCCGCGTCCTTGGTGAGATAGCCACGGGCACCGGCTCTCAGCGCCGGAAACAGCGACTCGTCGTCCGCGAACGTGGTGAGCACCACGACCTGTGTCCCCGGGTACTCCGACCTGATCCGCCGGGTCGCCTCCACACCGTCGCAACGGGGCATCCGCAGGTCCATCAGCACCACGTCCGGGGCGAGTTCGGCGACCAGCCGCACCGCCTCCTCCCCGTCCCCCGCCGCTCCCACGACCTCCACGCCGGGCAGCAGGCCGAGGAGCATCACAATGCCCTCCCTGACCACTGTCTGGTCGTCGGCGACCACCACCCGCGCGGGCTTCTTCTCCCCCTCCGCCTCCGTCATACGGGCACCCTCAACGTCACCTCGAACCCCTCGTCGTCACGCCCTGCCTCCAGGGACCCGCCCAGCAACTCGGCCCGCTCCCGCATACCCAGCAGACCGTATCCGCCGCCGGCGTCGGCGAGTTCGCCGGGACGACCACCCGAGTCCCTCACGTTCAGGGTCACTTCGTGCTCCTGGTAGTCCAGCCGTACCTGAATCGTGGCGCCGTAGGCGTGCTTGCGGACGTTCGTCAGCGCCTCCTGGGCGACGCGTCGTACGGTCTGCGAAGCCTCTGCGCGCAGGGCCCTGCGTTCACCCGTGACGGTTACCTCGGCGCCGTCGGTCGAAGCGACGATCTCCGTGAGGAACTCCTCCAGCGGGGTCAGCTCGCCGCGCAGGGCGGACAGCGCCTGGCGGGTCTCGGCGAGTCCGTCCCGGGCCATACCCCGGGCGGCCACCACCCGTTCGAGGATCTGCTCCCGGTCGGCTCCGCGCTCGATCAGCAGCCGCGCCGCCTCCAGGTGCACCATCTGAGCCGAAAGGCTGTGGGCCAGCACATCGTGGATCTCCCGCGCGATCCTGGCCCGCTCCGCCAGCGCCGCCGACTCCGCCTCGGCCGCTCTCGCCGCACGCTCCTGGGCCAGCAGCCGCTGAGCGTGGCCCCGGGCCTCGGCATCGAGTCTCATCACGTACCCGGCGAGTGCCATCCCGACGACGGTGGCCGCGGTGGTCAGCCACACGTCGTTGTTGAACGCGGAGTACGAGGCCAGGGCCACGGACGTGACGGGCACCGCGACCGCGATCGGCAGCCGCTCCAGGGCGGAGATGCCGCAGCCGCACCAGATCACGAGGGCCGGTCCCCGGAATCCGTTGGCCTCCGCCGCGACCGCTATGGCCAGGAGGACCCCGATGAGGAGCAGGGCCGGCACGAGCCGGTGGGCGTAGGTGGTCCGGTAGAAGCCCCAAGAGGCCACGGCGGTCACGCCGACACCCGCCACGGCCGCGGCCATGTTCCAGCCGTGGACGTGTGACTGGCTGAAGGCGCCCCACAGCAGCAGGGCCAGGATCATCAGTCGCACGGCCCAGGCGAGCATGCGCCGGGGCGGGGAGATCCCCGCGCGGCTCAGTGCCTCACGTGAGGGCCAGCGTGTCCAGACGCTCTCCGTCACACGCCCTCCTTCGTGGTGACCCGGGCCATGCCGTCACCGTACGCCCAGGTGGGGCCGCCCGCGGGCGGCGCGGAGGGGAGCGACTGCGCACGCCACACGAGGATGCCGGCGCGAACCAGCAGGGTGACCGCCAGTCCGAGCATGAGGGCCGAGCTGTCCTGATGGACGCCGGCGAGGGTGCCGAGGGCGACGAGACCGACGCGCACGGCTATCCCGACGAACCAGACGGCCGCGCTGGCCTTGGTGCTCTTGGTCCAGACGACCCCGTCGGGCTCCGTCCACACCCGGGTGGTCCAGGCCCAGGCGGCACCCATCCCGAGTCCCACCAGCATCTCGACGCCGAGCAGCAAAGCGGATTCCGTGCGGTGATGGGCATCCAGTATGCCGGGTTCACGCAGCGCGACGACCGCGAGGATCACGGGCAGCAGCCACCAGCGCCGACCGGTGTCGACCGGGCGGGCGCGGAACTGGCGAACGATCACCACGACGACGACTGCCACGATCAGCAACGCGTTGACGAGCCCGGCCATCAGAGCCTCCGTGAGCGGGAAGGGGCGGTGCCGGGAGCGGGAGCCGCCGACACCTCCGACGCTACGGAAATGCGCAGGTCAGCAGATCGGAGCGTGGGTGGATCACGGGTGGAATCCGACGAGCGGGTTCTCTCCACCCCCGGGTGGAGAGAACGCAGCGCGGGGCTGCACGAACCACTGCCGGGTGGACGTGGGCGGGCGCCATGTCGAGGGAGAAGCCGGATGAGCGAAGACGGGCGGCCGTAGTCGGGCGGCCGAAGTCGGGCGGGCGAAGTCGGGCGGCCGTCGTCGGGCAGACGACCGTCGCCCAGGCCACCGCGCCCAGGCCACCGCCGCCGACCTTAAGCGCCGCCCACCTTGACCACCGCCCACCTTGACCGGCGCCCGGATCACCGCTCCGGTAGCCAAAGCCCACCGCAGTGGCTACGCGTCGATGCGCGACCGGTCCAGCGTCGCCGCCGAGCCGGAGATGAACTCCTTTCGGGGGGCCACGTCGTTGCCCATCAGCAGGTCGAAGACCTGCTCCGCCGCTTCGAGGTCGGAGAGGTTGATCCGGCGCAGGGTGCGGTGGCGCGGGTCCATGGTCGTCTCGGCCAGCTGGTCGGCGTCCATCTCACCGAGACCCTTGTAGCGCTGGATGGAGTCCTTGTACCGGATGCCCTTGCTCTGGAACTCCATGAGCTTGTCGCGCAGTTCGCGGTCCGAGTACGTGTACACGTACTTGTCCTGGCCCTTCTTGGGCTGGACGATCTCGATGCGGTGCAGCGGCGGCACCGCCGCGAAGACCCGGCCGGCCTCGACCATGGGCCGCATGTAGCGCTGGAACAGCGTCAGCAGCAGGCAGCGGATGTGGGAGCCGTCGACATCGGCGTCGGTCATCATGATGATCTTGCCGTAGCGGGCCGCGTCGATGTCGAAGGTGCGGCCGGAGCCCGCTCCTATGACCTGGATGATCGCACCGCACTCGGCGTTCTTGAGCATGTCCGTCACCGAGGACCGCTGCACGTTGAGGATCTTGCCCCGGATCGGCAGCAGCGCCTGGAACTCCGAGTTCCGCGCCAGCTTCGCCGTACCGAGCGCGGAGTCTCCCTCGACAATGAAGAGCTCGCTGCGCTCGACGTCGTCGCTACGGCAGTCGGCGAGCTTGGCCGGCAGGGACGAGGACTCCAGGGCCGTCTTCCGGCGCTGCGCGTCCTTGTGCTGGCGGGCGGCGATCCGGGTCCGCGCGGCGGCGACCGCCTTCTCCAGAACCACGCGGGCCTGGGCGGCCGCGTCACGCTTGGTGGAGGTGAGGAACGCCTTCAGTTCCCTGGTGACCACGTTGTTCACGATCCGGCGGGCCGCCGAGGTACCGAGGACCTCCTTGGTCTGGCCCTCGAACTGCGGTTCGGCGAGACGGACGGTGACGACGGCGGTGAGACCCTCCAGAGCGTCGTCCTTGACGATGTCGTCCTCGGCGACGCGCAGCAGCTTCTTGGCGCGCAGCACCTCGTTGAGGGTCTCGCGGACGGCCTGCTCGAAGCCGGCCACGTGGGTGCCGCCCTTGGGCGTGGCGATGATGTTGACGAACGACCTCACGGTCGCGTCGTAACCGGTGCCCCAGCGCAGCGCCACGTCGACCCCGAGTTCACGGGTGACCTCGGTGGGGGTCATCTGGCCGTGGTCGTCCAGGACCGGGACGGTCTCCTTGAAGGTGCCCTGCCCGGAGAACCGGAGGACATCACAGACCGGCTTGTCGGTGGCCAGGTACTCACAGAACTCGCTGATGCCGCCGTCGAAGCGGAAGGACTCCTCGCCCTTGCTGCCGTCCGGGCCGAGGCCGTACTCGTCACGGACGACGATCGTCAGGCCGGGCACCAGGAACGCGGTCTGGCGGGCCCGCTGGTGGAGGGTCTCCAGAGTGAGCTTGGCGTCCTTGAGGAAGATCTGGCGGTCGGCCCAGTAACGCACGCGCGTGCCGCTGCGGGTCCTGGGGATCTTCTTGGTCTTGCGCAGCCCGCTCTTGGCCTCGAACTTCGCGTCCGGGCCGTCACCTGCGAAGGCGCCCGGGACACCGCGGCGGAAGCTGATCGCGTGCACATGGCCGCCGCGGTCCACCTCGACGTCGAGCCGCGCGGAGAGCGCGTTGACCACCGAGGCGCCGACACCGTGCAGACCGCCGGAGGCCGCGTAGGAGCCGCCGCCGAACTTGCCGCCGGCGTGCAGCTTGGTCATCACGACCTCGACGCCGGACAGGCCGGTCTTGGGCTCGACGTCCACGGGGATGCCGCGGCCGTTGTCCCGGACCTCGACGGAGCCGTCGTCGTGGAGGATGACCTCGATGTGGTCGCCGTAGCCGCCCAGGGCCTCGTCCACGGCGTTGTCGATGATCTCCCACAGGCAGTGCATCAGACCGCGACTGTCGGTCGAGCCGATGTACATACCGGGGCGCTTGCGCACTGCTTCGAGGCCCTCGAGGACGAGCAGGTGCCGCGCGGTGTAGTTGGAGCCGTCCCGGTCTGCTCCTGCCAGCAGCGCTGTGGATGGCACGGACGTATCGGCGGTCACGCGGTTCGCTCCTCGCTGAATTTCAGTGGAGCCCCTTTTGGGTAAGGGGCCGGCTTCGGTCGCCGTTCAGAGGGTACCGAGGCCTGGTAGAGCCGCTGTAACGCCACCCTCGTCGTGAACTCACCCTAGTCCACGGTCGTATGCGTGTTCGATCCCTCGATGGAGTGAAGTACATATCACGTTCCCTTCGAGGCATGAACCATTTAGGCTCCGGGCACGTCCTCACAAACAACCGGCAACCCGGCCGGGAGGATGAGACCGATGAACCGAGCGAACCCGTAAGCACCTAAGACGACGCAATACGGCACATTCGCCGCCAACCGGCAGCAGACGGCCACCTCGAAAGATTTTTTTCGAGGAGAAGCCCCGAGCGGGAACGTTTTCGGGCTGGTTGGATGTTGACCCTGGTACGACAGCTCGTCGAGCTAGAGAAGAGGCGACGTGACTACTGTTCTGACCCCCGCGAGCCACCTGACGGCCGCCGATCGCTGCGACCGCTGCGGCGCCCAGGCATACCTGCGCGTCGTGCTGCTCAGCGGCGGAGAACTGCTCTTCTGCGCCCACCACGGTCGCAAGTTCGAGCCGGAACTCAAGAAGATCGCCGCTGAGATACAGGACGAGACGGAGCGGCTGACGTCCGTTCCGAACATCGCCTCCGAAGATGAGCGCTGACCTCTCGCACCCACGACGAGCCAGCTCCGGTCCAGACCGGTGAACGGGCGGTCGCTCCCTCGGGGAGCGGCCGCCCGTCGTCATGTACCCGCGACGCCCCTCAGGAGGTCCCCTGAGGCCGCAGTGAGCGACTGAAGGCACCGCCGGGCCCCAGAGCCCGCACGACCTCGGAGACGCGCGTGTAGACGCCGGGACTACCCGGGCGCCCGCAGCCGCTGCCCCACGACACGAGTCCGATTAGCCGCCCCCCGGCGACCAGCGGTCCCCCGCTGTCACCCTGGCAGGCGTCGGGGCCGCCCAGGGCCTCCCCGGCGCACACCATGGACTCCGCCCGGTAGGTGCCGTCGGCGCCGCCGGGATAGGCGCGCTCGCATGCCTCGTCGGGCAGCACGTGGACCTGCGCGGCGTACAGCCGGCGCGCGTAGTCCCCGCCTCCCGTGATGTCGCCCCATCCGGAGACCAGGGCACCGGTGCCGGTCCGGTAGGCGGTGTCGCCCTCGGCGGCCATCTTGACGACGGCCTCGGCCGGCAGGGGCCGGGCGAGGGTGAGGACGGCGAAGTCGCCGGTGTTCGCATCGGCGTCGTAACGCGGATTGACCTGGGCGAGGGTCACCGGGATCTCCTGGCCCTGCGCCGAGAGCAGATCCGTGCGGCCCGCGATGACCTTGAGGTCGTGCACCCGGTCGGAGGGTCCCCCGATCACCTCGTCGGCCAGACAGTGGGCCGCGGTCAGCACCGTGGTCCGGCCGATCGCCACCCCGCCGCAGAACTGGCCGGCCCGCGTACCCCCGAACCGGTCACGGCTGGACAGCGCGACCGTCCAGGGAGTCTCGGAGACGTCGACAGGGAACCCGCCGACGACAACGCTGTCGGCGGCTGCCGGAGGCGGGCCGGCCAGCGGTATCACGGCGGCGACGGCTGCCAGGATCAGCGGTCGGATCAGGACCGGGGCAAAGGGACGGCGCATACACACTCCTCACTCTGGGTGGTGCCAGGACACCCAGAGTCATCCAGTGCACCGCGACCCGCAGCCCGAAGGCCCGGCTCCCCCATGGGAGCCGGGCCTTCGACGTCGTATGGGCGCGACCTAGTCGAGGTAGTCGCGCAGCACCTGAGAACGCGAGGGGTGGCGCAGCTTCGACATGGTCTTGGACTCGATCTGGCGGATGCGCTCGCGCGTGACGCCGTAGACCTTGCCGATCTCGTCGAGGGTCTTCGGCTGGCCGTCGGTGAGACCGAACCGCATGGAGACGACACCGGCCTCGCGCTCGGACAGGGTGTCCAGCACCGAGTGCAGCTGCTCCTGAAGGAGCGTGAAGCTGACGGCGTCGGCGGGGACGACGGCCTCGGAGTCCTCGATGAGGTCACCGAACTCGCTGTCACCGTCCTCACCCAGCGGAGTGTGCAGGGAGATGGGCTCCCGGCCGTACTTCTGGACCTCGATGACCTTCTCGGGGGTCATGTCGAGTTCCTTGGCCAGCTCCTCCGGCGTGGGCTCGCGGCCCAGGTCCTGGAGCATCTGGCGCTGCACGCGCGCGAGCTTGTTGATGACCTCGACCATGTGCACCGGGATACGGATGGTGCGGGCCTGGTCGGCCATGGCGCGGGTGATCGCCTGACGGATCCACCAGGTGGCGTACGTGGAGAACTTGTAGCCCTTGGTGTAGTCGAACTTCTCGACCGCGCGGATCAGACCGAGGTTGCCCTCCTGGATGAGGTCCAGGAAGAGCATGCCGCGGCCGGTGTAGCGCTTGGCCAGGGAGACCACCAGACGGAGGTTGGCCTCCAGGAGGTGGTTCTTGGCTCGGCGCCCGTCCTCGGCGATGATCTCCAGCTCGCGCTTGAGCTTCGGGGCGAGCTTGTCTGCGTTGGCCAGCTTGTCCTCGGCGAACAGACCGGCCTCGATGCGCTTGGCGAGCTCGACCTCCTGCTCGGCGTTGAGCAGCGGGACCTTGCCGATCTGCTTGAGGTAGTCCTTGACCGGGTCGGCGGTGGCACCGGCGGCGGCGACCTGCTGCGCCGGCGCGTCGTCCTCGTCCTCGTCGGACAGGACGAAGCCCGCGCTCTCGGTGCCCTCGGGCTCTTCGGTGCCCGCCTTGACCTCCTCGAGGACCTCTTCCTCGAGAATCTCGACGTCGTCCTTCTTGGCGGCGGTCTTCTTCGCCGGCACCGCCTTCTTCGCGGCGGTCGCGGTCTTCTTCGCGGCCGCCTTCTTGGCGGTGGGGGCGGCCTTCTTGGCAGCGGCCTTCTTGGCGGACGCCGCCTCGTCGGTCGGGTCGTCGGCTACGACGGGGGGCACTGCCGGGGCGGCCGTGGCGGTGGCCTTCCTGGTGGTCACCGTCTTCGCCGCGACCGTCTTGGTGGCGGTGCGCTTGGCCGGACTCTTCGCTGCGACGCTCTTTCGGGTGCGCTTGGGCTCCGCGGCACTGACCATCAGCGTCACACCCTCTTCCTCAAGGATCTGGTTGAGGCTGCGCAGTACGTTCTTCCACTGAGTGGCCGGAATCTGGTCAGCTTCGAAGGCCCGACGCACATCGTCGCCGGCGATCTGCCCCTCAGCCTTTCCCCGCTCAATGAGCGCCATGACAGAGACGGACTCGGCGATCTCCGGCGGGAGCGTACGGGATGTGCTGGCCGACACGAACAACCTCTCGGAACGTTGGAAAACGGCTTCCGGCCCCGTCCTGGAGGGACTGGAGCCGACCGCCGGCTTGGGGATGGGCCGACGGCGCGGGCGAGGGCCGGGAAGATACACAGCGCCATGAATGGCGTCCGTATTCCCTCCGCGGCTGTCACCTCTTAGGTCATCGCGCTGTTCGCAAGAGCGTTACGCCCAATCTACGTGGCCCGAGTCACACCCCGTAAGCGCTCAAAAACGGTCAGACATGGACAGATGTTGTCGCAGATGATCTCTCCGGGCCGTTCGGACGGCGGCGGGTGCGCCGTACGACCGCCACAGAAGCCTGCCATACACCGCTCGACCGTCGCGGTGTCTGTCATACGACCGCTGCGCGCCCGTCCCGCCGCGCCGGACCCCGCCGGAGCCCTGAGGGATCCGGCGGGGTCCGGCGGAAGCGGGGTCCGGGGTCGGCGGCGCCCAGAGAACGCGGAACCGACCGAGCGCACCGCTCTCGATGCGGGTCAGTGCTCACGCGGGGCGGGTACCACGCGCTCGACCTCGGGGTGGACGGTGAGCAGTTGACGCATGGCCGACTCGGCCGCCGCGCCGTCGCCCGTGCCGAGCGCGTCGACGATCCGCGCGTGCTGGGCCAGGGACGTCTCGTTCGGCCGCTCACAGCCGGTGACCGGGCCGCCGGAGACCTGGAGGGCCGACGACACGATGCCGGAGAGGTGCTCCAGCATGCGGTTGCCCGCGATCTGGATGAGCATCGAGTGGAACTCGGCGTCCGCGCGCGAGAACGTCAGCGCGTCGCCCTGCGCCATCGCGTGACTCATGATCTCCACCATGTCGGACAGGCGCTGCTGGACGTCCTCCCGCCCGTGCCCGGCGGCGAGCCGGGCGGCGAGTGGCTCGATCGTCCAGCGCAGCTCACTGAGCTCACGGCGCTGGTCGTCGCGCTGCGGCCCGAAGGCCCGCCACTCGATGATGTCGGGGTCGAGGAGGTTCCAGTCACTGACGGGACGCACGCGCGTGCCGACGTTCGGGCGGGCACTGACCAGGCCCTTGGCCTCCAGGACCCGAAGCGATTCACGGACGACGGTGCGGGAGACCTCGAAACGCTGGCCGATCTCCTCGGGCACCAGCGGGCGGTCCGCGCCCAGGTCGCCGGAGACGATCATCTGACCCAGCTGCTGAACGAGTTGACCGTGCAGTCCGCGGCCGCGGCTGCCCGCGGCACGTCGTCCCACACGGCCCAGCTCCGGGTCCGGGCCCTCCCAGGAGGGCGCCCCGACACGATCGTTGACGGGGGCATCCACGTACGGGTAGCGGTCGAGTTCGCCCGGGCCGACCAGACCAGAGTCTGCGGAGCGGGCGGCGGTCATCATGGTGTGCGCAAGGGTACTCACGGATCCTTTGTCGGCGCTGCCTCCAACTCCCTTGAGGTCTTTGGTGAAAAGCACACGAAAGGGTGATCGCTCACCCCATCGCAATTGACGCCTTATCGGAAAGAAATGGCCTTTCTGTGAGGAGTTGTGCGCACAGGGGGACCGGAAGCGCCCGGTCCGTGGTCATCTGAGCCTGGCCCGCAGGGTGGTGAACAGGTACGCGCAGACCAGCGCGGTCAGCGACAACGCCATTGCCCCGCCCACGGGTTGGGCCAGCACCCGGACCGCGGCGACCAGATAGCGCTCGCCTCCGAAGGGCCACTGCAGCAGCAACGTCTCCCGCATCCGCACCGGGAGTCCGGCGGCCATCCGCACACCCGACCCCTGCAGCGCCTTGTGTACGACGGGCACGACGAGTACGGGTACGGCGAGCACCGCGGCGAGGCCGGCCGTGGTGGACCGGAAGACGCCCGCCGCCAGCACACCGGCCCAGGCGCAGCCGACGATCAGTCCGAACCAACTAGCGGTCATCGGAAGCCAGTCGGCGGGAACCTTCGCGAGTTCCCGGCCGTAGACGAGATAGAGCATTTCGGCGTCGCAGCCCAGGGTGAGGAACGAGAGCAGCACGGCGGTGGCTCCGGAGACCACCAGCTTCGCCGTGAGCAGCCCCAGCCGACGGGGCACGGTGCCGCGGTCCGCCGCCAGCGCGGGGTGGCGGAACTCGTCTCCGAAGGCCAGCGCCCCGAGCAGCCCCGCACCGAGCGCCGCGGGGGGCAGCGGCAGCTCCCGCGGCCAGGCGGCGAACAGCCGGGCCTGCGGGGTGTGCCCGAGCCGGGCGAGCAGCACGGCGATGAGGGCGGACACCGCCAGGACAGCACCGCAGGTGACAAAGCCGGTACCGATCCCGGCGGCCCGGCGGAGTTCGTAGCGCAGGGGGCGGAGGGGGCTGGGGGCAGAGCGGACGGAGATGGCGGGTGGGAGCGGGGAGGGGTCGTTCAGGGCGGCGGCCCCCGTCGTCCGCGCGGGGCCGGCCGGGGGCGGGGTGGGGTCATCGTCGGCTGTCGGGGCTTCGCCGGAGTGAGGCCGCGGCTTCGGCTGCGGCTGCCTGGCGGAGAGCTTGGCCGTGGGGGCCTGGCCGGGCTGCGGCGGTTGCTGTTTGACGGAGAGCCGGGTGGTTGGCGCCTCGCCGGGTACGGCGGGGGTCGGTGGCTGGGAGGAGGCAGCGGGGGTGGAGGGACCGGCTGGCACGGGGCGGGGCGGTGTCTGGGGGGATGGGGCAGCGGCCTGCGGTTGGTCGGATGCGGCAGCGGCCTGCGGCCGGGCGGATGGGGCGGCCGCCGGTGCCTGGGCGGATGCGGCGGTGGCCGGCATCTGGGCAGAGGGGGCGGTTGCCGATGGGTGAGCGGATGGGGCGGCCGCCGGTGCCTGGGCGGATGCGGCGGTGGCCGGCATCTGGGCAGAGGGGGCGGTTGCCGACGGGTGAGCGGAGGCAGCGCCGAGGGGTGGCCGGACGGATGCAGGGACCGCTGGTGGGTGAGCGGAGGAGCCGGTGGCCGAGGGCTGAGCAGGGGCGGGAGCGGACGATGAGTGAGCGGAGGCGGCGTCGGCCGGTGGGCGAGCGGACGCGGCCCCCGAGGGCTGGGCGGAGTCGGCGGTGGACGGTGGCTGGGCGGGGACGGTGGCGGACATCGGGTCCGGGGAGGTGGCGTGGGTCGGCGGCCCGGGTGCGGTGGCCAGGGCCGGAGACTGCGAGGACGCGGTGGCGGCCGACGACGGCCGGGGAGATTCGGGGGCGCCTGCCGACTGGGGCGAGGGCGCGACGGTCGGGGTCTCGGCGGCAAGGGCGCTGCCGGACGGTTTTGCGTGCGGAGATCCGGGCGTGGCCGCCGGGCCGTCGGCGAGTGCCCCGGTGGACGGCTGCTGTTCAGCCGTGGCGGAGGACTCCGCCAGGTTCGACGGCTGATCCGGGCCTGGCTCCCCGTCGGCGGTGCGTGACTGGCTCACCGGCCTCGGTCCGGCCGATGTCCGTGGCTGTGGGGTGACGGGAGAACCGCCCGTGTTCTGACGCGGATCGGTGCCGGGCGTGTCCCGCCGCTCCGTGGTCGCCGCCTCGTCGACCGTCCGAGCCCCGTCCACGGCAGCCGACTCGCTCGCACCCCGCAGCCGCCGTTCGGCCTCCGGTGCAGCCTCCGGTACGGCGTCCGTCGGCGGCTCCGCTCCGGCGCCCGCTCCCATGTCGCCGACCTCATCGGCAAGTTGGTGAACGAGGATGCCGTGGCGGAACGCGGTCTCGCCGACCTCGGCCGTCGTGCTGCCGTACACCGAGAGGCGGTTGCCGCCTTCGCTGACGACCTCCACTGAGCGGCGGCTCGTGCGGGCCTCCTTGGTGAGGAGGGCGGCGAGCCGGGCGGCGTGGGGGCTGCGGACGGCCACACGTGGGCGCAGCCTGGTGCGGGCGAATTCGGTGGCCTCCTGGTCCGCGACGAGCCTGCCGGCCTCCAGGGTGACCACCCGGTCGGCGGCGCGGGCGGCCTCCTTGGGATCGGAGGTGGTGAACAGGACCGTGCCGCCCTGCACGGCGTGGGCCCTGAGCATGCGGTGCAGCCAGTGGCTCTCGCGGGTGGAGAGACCGTGCGCGGGTTCGTCCAGGACGAGGGTGTGTGGATCGGGGAGCAGGGCGCAGGCGAGTCCCAGCCGACGGTCCACGCCGCGCGACAGCGTGCCCAGGCGCTCCTCGCGGAGGCTGACGAGGCCGACCGCTTCGAGCACTTCGTCGGCACGCCGGACCGGGACTCCGGTCGCCGCGCACAGCATGCGCAGATGGCCGCGGACGGAGCGGGCCGGATGGCCTGGGACGTCACCGAGGAGGACGCCGACCTCACGCGAGGGGTGGGCGATGCGATGCAGGGGGCGGCCTCTGAAGTAGGTCAGCCCACGGCCCTGTTGGAGTTCGAGCATCAGTCTGAGCGCCGTGGTCTTGCCCGCGCCTTCCTTGCCCAGGAGTGCGGTGACGCGGCCCGCGCACGCTTCGAAGGACACGTCGTCGACGGCGGGCGGGTGCGCCTTGCGGGGATTGCTGGTCAGTCCGAAGGCCTCGATCACCTTAGGGAAGATAGCGCGGAATGACCGTTTTTCCAGGTATAGAAGGGTTTAACCTCGGCGGGATTCGCGCTGTCGGACGGTCAGACCTCGGGTCGCAGCATCGGCGGGTTGAGCAGAGTCGCGCCGCCGGCGCGGAAAAGCTGGGCCGGACGGCCGCCCTGCCTGGTGGTCGTGCCGCCGGTGGGGACGAGGAAGCCCGGGGTGCCGGTCACCTTGCGATGGAAGTTGCGCGGGTCGAGCGCCACGCCCCACACCGCCTCGTAGACGCGGCGCAGCTCACCGACCGTGAACTCGGCCGGGCAGAACGCGGTGGCCAGGGACGAGTATTCGATCTTGGAGCGGGCGCGCTCCACCCCGTCGGACAGGATCTGGGCATGGTCGAAGGCGAGCGGCGCGAGGGGCTCGCCGTCCCGGCCGTAGCCGCCCTGCGCGAGCAGTTCCTCGACCGGCGCCCAGCGCGCGTTGCTGGCGTCGCCGCCCGCACGGGGTGCGGGGAGGTCGGGGGCGAGGGCGAGGTGGGCGACGCTGACCACGCGCATCCGGGGGTCGCGCTTGGGGGCGCCGTAGGTCGCCAGCTGCTCCAGGTGGGCTCCGCCGTCCTGGGCGGGTGCGTCGGGGTCGTGAGCGCGCAGGCCGGTCTCCTCGGCGAGTTCTCGCGCCGCAGCCTGCGAGAGATCCTCGTCGGCCCGTACGAAGCCGCCAGGCAGCGCCCACCGCCCCTGGAACGGCTGCTCCCCTCTGCGTACCGCCAGCGCGCACAGGGCGTGGCGGCGCACAGTCAGCACGACCAGGTCCACGGTGACGGCGAAGGGCGGAAAGGCTGACGGGTCGTAGGGCATGCGGTGATCATAGTCGTCTGCCTGACGATAAACACTCCCTTCGTCGCTCGCTTCGACGGCAGATCACCTTCGCTCCGGTATGCAGCTCACGGTTCGCTCCGGCAGACGTCCGACGCCCGGCCATCCGTTCGTCGTGACGGTCACGTCCCGCAAGGTCGCCCAGGAGGTCACGCCCCCAGTTGAAGGCCGTCCGCGGCCTCCTCGACCATGGCCAGGCCGAGTCGGCTGACCCTTATCGAGAAAGGCGCGCCGGCCACCCGCAGGCCGGTCAGGCCCAGTTCGCCCAGGGGCGCGCTGTGGACGGGCCGGAGGGTGACCGTCCCGGCGGGGGCGTCGGGGCGGATGCCGGCGAGCGTGGTGAGGAGCAGCACCCCGGAAGCGGCCGCGGTGGCCGCCGGACGGCAGGCCGCGGGATGCGGAAGGGGGGCACTTCCGTCGGTCCGCTGCTCACCGCCGAACATCTCGGGCAGCCGGTGACCGAAGTGCTCGGCCGCCGCCAGCAGGCCGCGCAGCAGGCCGCCCGCCTCCTTCTCGTAGCCCGCGGCGGCCAGTCCGGCCACGGCAAGAGCCGTCTCGTGGACGCGGACGGCTCCGGCCCGATGGCCGAACGGATTGTGTCCCGCCTCCTTGGCCCCCAGTCCACGCAGCCCCCACCCCGAGTCCAGGGCCGGCCCCCCGAGCAATCGGGCGAGCTGCTCGGTCTGCACCTTGTCGAGCAGGCCGACGGCCGGTCTGCCGGCACCGAGCAGCCCGGTGTCGAGCAGGTGGACGGCGGTGGAGCCGAGGTGGGTCAGGGGGCGGCCGTCCGGGGTCAGTGCGGCCGCCGGACGGCCGCCGCCTCTGTCCTCGGTCCAGAAGTCCGCCTGGAACGCCTTCCTCAGCTCTCCCGCCCATTGCCTCAGCCCGGCACCGCCGGGCCGGTCGTACGCGTCGAGGAGGTCGGCGCCGAGTATCGCGGCCCGGTGGGCGTGGGCCTGGGTCTCGCTGCGCGCGGGGCCGCCGGGCGGCGGGTCGCAGAGGTAGGTGTGGTCGCCCACCGTGGTGCGCAGCCAGGACAGGCAGCGCTCGGCCACGGGCAGCAGTTCCCGCGTCTCCTGGTCCGGGAGCCCCCAGCGGCGGGCCTCCGCGAGCAGGACGGGGAAGAGCAGGGTGGCCTCCGTACCTGTGCAGCCCGGTGGCAGATGTGCTCCGGCGTCGCGGCGCGGGCCGGGGATCATGCCGCCGTGCGGTCCCGGGCCGCGGAGTTGGGTGCGGGCCAGGGTGCGCAGCGTGCCGGCGGCCAGGCGGGTGCCGAGGGGCAAGGTCATCCGGGCGGCGGCGAGCGCCTCGGCCGGGGCCAGACCGCAGCGCCAGGGCGCCCCGGCCGCGAGGTAGGTGTCGGAGGGGTGCGCCGGGTCGCGGAGCAGCAGTGCCTGAAGATCCTCGATGCTGGTCCTGAGCAGCGCCCCGGCTCTCGGGTCGTCGCCCGCGGCCCTGGCCGGCGCCAGTGGGCTGGCGGCCGCGCGTCCCACGACGCGCGCGGGACCCACGCCGTCCGGTCGCACCCGCAGTTCGACGCTCGCCGTTCCGCCCGGGGGCAGTTCGAACTCCCAGCGCAGCAGTCCCGCGGAGGCCAGCGCGTCGGCGGGTGGCGGGTCCGCCGTGACCGACGAGTTACCGGTGGGGGTGGTCCAGCGCAGGCCGGAGTCGTGGACGCTGGGCGGGAGTTCGGGGCCGGGGCTGCCGGAGGCGATGGCACTCAGCTCCGCCAGGTCGGTACCGAGGGCCACCTCCAGCGGCAGGCGCAGGCGGTGGCGCGCGGAGCTGTACAGGGTGATGCGCTCGGTGCCCTCGGCGTGACGGGTCCGTTCCACGACCACGTCCGGATCCGGGCCGGCCGCCGGAGAGGCGCGCAGGGTGCCCACGAAGCGAACGGAGTCCGCCCCCGCCATCCGGGCCTGCACGGGGAGTGGTTCGCGGCCGGCGACACGGACCTGGCAGCGCGCGAGCAGCCGCCGGCCCGCCCGGTAGAACCCTTCCAGGCCGCGACCGGTCAACTGGCCCTGCTCCGTGGAGATGGCGAGACCGGGCAGCGCGACGCAGATCAGGGCGGTGTGCGCGGGCGGCAGCCCGCCGATGTGCCCCGGGCCCTGGGCACCCGAGGCCGGTCGTGGGGGCGTGGGCCGGGCTGTGCGGTTGCGCGGCTGCCCCGAGACGCCCTCGGCCGGCGGGAGCCAGGGTGGGCCGTCCCGGAGTCGGTGGTTGTCGTCGGCGGTGGAGGTCGGAGTCGGCTGATGCATGGGGAGGCTCCTTCTGCGCTCTATGCGCCCGGGACGTACTGGGCGCCGGACGGAGGGCTCCGGAGGGACCGGGGACGGGCGGCGGCACGGCCCGTCCAGGCGTTCCGCCACTCAGGTGAACGGAGGAGGGCTCCTCCTGGTCACGCCTCCGCCCGTCGAACCCGGTCGGACGGCGGTGCGGAGAGACGTCCTTCGGCCCGGACGGCCTGTGCTTCCGGAAACCGAAGACCGACGGGCCGATACCGCGCCGGCCCACGGGCGAGCGGTCACGGCGCAGCGCGGGGCCGACGAGGTTGCGTGTCCAGCGGCGGACGGCACCGACCCACGCCCGTCGTATGCCGCCCTTGGCCGGTCCTCGTTCATTCGTCCTGCTCGCCACGGCTTTTCCCGGTGCGTGTGTCCTCCCGCGTGACCCGGCCGCCTCGGGTGTCGCTCTTCTCCGCCGCGCGGGCCCGCGTGCCGTCGCCGGGCCTGGACGAACCGGGGCGGGTGCGGGTGGGACCCGCGCCCGTCGGTCGCCCACGGGTGCCCGTCGGCCGTGGCCGCCGCGGGTCGGGCCCGTCTTGGGTACGCGGGCGGTGGCGCTCTCGGGTTTCGGCGGCGGCGCTCGGCTCGTGGCCGGCGACCGGCTCGACCGGCTCGAGCTGAGCGGTGTCGCCGACGGCTTCCGCGCTGTCCGCCGGCTCGCGCCCCGCGCGTTCCGTACGCAGGCAGCGGCGGATCGACTCCGGGTCCAGACCCTCGTTGCAGGCCTGGTGCAGCAGGCGCGCGAAGAGATATTCGGGGTCCGCGCCCAGGGCCATCGCCAGGGCCTCCCGCGCTTCCAGGTCGTCGCCGGTCGACCAGGCGACCCAGCCGGCCAGGGTCAAGGGAGCGGCGGCGTGTTCGCCGTACGGGCCGACGCAGCGGCGGGCGAGGGCTCGCCACAGGCGCAGGGCCGGTCCGGCCTCGTCGCCCTCCATCCAGGCGGCCGCTCGGTCGCGGGTCGTGCGGTCCTGCAGCCCGAGGATCAGCATCGCGGCCTCGTCGTGGGCGAGCAGGGCGTCGTCACGGAGGTCCGCCTGGTGGGTCCCGGACACCGGGGTGGCGGATGCGTACCGGCTGATGATCCGCTCGGCGAGGGCGAGTGTCTCCCCGGCCACTTCCGCGCGGGAGGCGTCGTGGAGGATGCGGGGTACCAGGGCCATTCCGGCGCGGTCCAGGGCGATCTCCTGTTCCCGTACGACGCCGGTCTCCCGGGGCTGCAGCCTGGCCCGCAGCTCGCGCAGGGTGCCGCGCACCTGGATCCCGGCGTAAGTGGCGGCGGCCGCGAGCACGGAGGTGCCGGGCAGGCCCATGGGCGCGCCGTCGGGAGGACAGCACTCATCGGCCGGGCAGCAGTACGACCAGAAGCGGCCCTCCGAGACGCACAACGCCTCGATCACCGGCACGTCGAGGCGGCCGCACTCGGTGCGCAGCAGGTGCGCCAGCGGGGCGAGCCGGCGCATGACGTCCCGGCCGGTTTCGCCGGGCGCGGGTTCCTGGCAGACGTAGGCGACCATCTGCTCGGGGCGGGTTCCGCGGCGCTCGCTGCCCGTCATCAGGCCCTGGGCCAGCTGGCGTGCGGCCGATTCCCAGTCGTCCTTGTTCGCGGGGATGCCGAGCCGGGCCCGTCCACCGAAGCGGCCGCGGCCGCCCCGGTCGTGCAGGGCCACCAGCACCATGCTGTCCTCGGGGCGGTACCCGAGCAGATAGGGCAGCGCGTCGGCCAGTTCCGCCGGGGTGCGCAGGGTGATCTGGGTGTCGTGGGCGGATCGGCCGAGAGGCCCCGCACCTCCCGCGATGTCGCCGTTTTCGGAGGGTCCGGTGGTTTCGCTGTGATTCGTCATGCGCCGACGATCTCGCGGATCTCGGGATTCCGGTTTGCCTGTGGACAAGTCGAATCAGGGACACGACAAAGCCGTCTCGCTCATCCACAGCCCGCCCGGCTGTCGGTCCGGTCCTGTTGTATGGGGTTCATGGAGCACACGAGCAACACGGAACTCCGGGCACGGGCGGACGCCGTCCTCGCCCGTCTCGTCGGCGACGACACGGGCACCGCCCGGTTGCGCGAGGACCAGTGGCGGGCGATCGAGGCGTTGGTCGCCGACCGGCGACGGGCCCTGGTCGTCCAGCGCACGGGCTGGGGGAAGTCCGCGGTGTATTTCGTGGCGACCTCGCTGCTGCGGGCCGCGGGCAGCGGCCCGACGGTCATCGTCTCCCCGCTGCTCGCGCTCATGCGCAACCAGGTGGGCGCCGCGGCCCGGGCCGGCATCCACGCCCGCACCATCAACTCCTCCAACACCGAGGACTGGGAGGCGATCCAGGCGGAGATCGCGGCCGGCGAGGTCGACGTCCTCCTGGTGTCCCCGGAGCGTCTCAACAACCCTGACTTCCGCGACGAGGTCCTGCCCAAACTGGCCGCGGCGACCGGGCTGCTCGTCGTGGACGAGGCCCACTGCATCTCCGACTGGGGCCATGACTTCCGTCCGGACTACCGGCGGCTGCGCACCATGCTCGCCGATCTGCCGCCGGGTGTGCCGGTACTGGCGACCACCGCCACCGCCAACGCGCGGGTGACCGCAGATGTGGCCGAGCAGCTCGGCACCGGTGGCGGCTCGGACGCCCTGGTGCTGCGTGGTCCGCTGGATCGGGAGAGCCTGAGCCTCGGTGTGCTGCGGCTGCCGGACGCCGCGCACCGGATGGCGTGGCTCGCGGATCACCTGGACGAACTGCCGGGCTCCGGCATCGTCTACACGCTCACCGTGGCCGCCGCCGAGGAGGTCACCGCCTTCCTGCGGCAGCGTGGGTACGTCGTGGCGTCGTACACGGGGAAGACGGAGAACGCCGACCGGCAGCAGGCCGAGGACGACCTGATCGGCAACCGGGTCAAGGCGCTGATCGCCACCTCGGCCCTCGGCATGGGCTTCGACAAGCCCGATCTCGGGTTCGTGGTGCACCTGGGCTCGCCCTCCTCCCCCATCGCCTACTACCAGCAGGTGGGCCGTGCGGGGCGCGGTGTCGAGCACGCCGAGGTACTGCTGCTGCCGGGCCGGGAGGACGAGGCGATCTGGGACTACTTCGCCTCGCTCGCCTTCCCGTCGGAGGATCTGGTGCGCCGCACCCTGGACGTCCTCTCCCGGGCCGGCGGCCCCACGTCACTGCCCGCGCTGGAGCCGCTGGTGGAACTGCGCCGCTCCCGGCTGGAGACCATGCTGAAGGTTCTCGACGTGGACGGCGCCGTCAAGCGGGTCAAGGGCGGGTGGATCGCGACCGGGCAGCCGTGGACGTACGACGCGGAGCGGTACGACTGGGTGGCGCGGCAGCGCGCGGCCGAGCAGCAGGCGATGCGCGAGTACGCGGCCACGACGGACTGCCGGATGGAGTTCCTGCAGCGCCAGCTCGACGACGAGGGAGCGAAGCCCTGCGGCCGCTGCGACAACTGCGCGCGGCCGCGCTTCACGGCGGCCACCTCCACGGCAGCACTGGACGCGGCACGGGTCGACCTCGGCCGCGCGGGCGTCGAGGTGGAGCCCCGCCGGATGTGGCCGACCGGCCTGCCGGCCATCGGCATCGATCTCAAGGGACGCATTCCGGCCGGTGAACAGGCGTCGACGGGGCGGGCCCTGGGACGTTTGTCGGACATCGGCTGGGGCAACCGGCTACGGCCGCTGCTGGCGCCCCAGGCTCCGGACACGGCCGTGCCGGACGATGTCGCCCACGCGGTGGTGGAGGTGCTGGCCGACTGGGCGAAGGGCCCCGGCGGATGGGCCCCGGGCGCGGCCGACGCGCAGCCGCGCCCGGTGGGTGTCGTCACCGTCGCCTCGCGCTCCAGGCCCCGGCTGATCGACTCCCTGGGCGCCCGTATCGCGGAGATCGGCAGACTGCCCCTGCTGGGTTCCGTGGAGTACGCGGGCGAGGCGCCGCACGTCTCGCGCAGCAACAGTGCCCAGCGCCTGAAGGCCCTCGACGGTGCACTGACCGTGCCACCCGACCTCGCCACCGCGCTCGCCGCGGCGCAGGGTCCGGTTCTGCTGGTGGACGACTTCACCGAGACCGGCTGGACGCTGGCGGTCGCGACGCGCCTGCTGCGGAGGTCCGGGGCACGCGGGGTGTTGCCGCTGGTCCTGGCCGTTCAGGGCTGATCGACCCGGGGCTGTTCGATTACGGCACCGGGTGCGGCGTACGCACGTGCCGAACTAGAACGTCCCAGGGTCCTCCGTGTGTCTCACGGGGTAGGGATATAAGCAACGCACCACCACATAACAGTCGGTGGCCCCATTTGCTCGTTGCCGCATTCAAGTTCGACAGGAAGAATTGAAGTCCGCTCCCCGCACGGCTCGTCCGTGATCCGGTTGGGCCTTACTGCGGTGCGCGCTCCCCCGAATCCGATCTCGCCCGCTGTGTGGGCGCGTAGCCGAAGGGAGGAACGTGACCTTCGGATTCGCTCCGTCCTCGGCGGCATCGTTGTCGACTTCCGCGTCCGCCGCTTCCGCCAGCCGTCTGCTCGAGCCCGCGGAGTGGGCCGATGCCGGCATACCGCTGCTCCGGAACCCCCGTGAGGTCGTCAGCGGGCTGCACGCCCGACACCACCCCAGGCCGGCGACGGCGATCGTTGCCGTCC
Source organism: Streptomyces sp. NPDC051105 (assembly GCF_040682795.1). NCBI lineage: Bacteria > Bacillati > Actinomycetota > Actinomycetes > Kitasatosporales > Streptomycetaceae > Streptomyces > Streptomyces sp. NPDC051105. The sequence goes on from NZ_JBFBBR010000001.1 coordinate 815,456, forward strand.
TCGACCCGGAGGAACGGCTGTGCGCGAGCGCGTCGTTCACCCGGCGCTCCACCCAGGCCGACGGTTGGATGTTCCGCAACGCGCTGCTGGCCCAGTTGCGCCGGGTCATCCCGCACGACCTGCGCCGCCGCACCCCGGTGCGGACCGCCGTACTGCTCTACTGCCGCGAGGGGGACGCGCGTTGGACGGAGGAGGACGGTGCCTGGATGTGGGGACTGCGGGATGCCTGCACTCTGCACGGGTTGCGCTGCGGGGCGTACATCACGCTGACCCGCGACGGCTGGCAGGTGCTCGGCGAGGGCCGCGGCGGGCGGCGCCCGAACGCCGACTCGCCTCCCGAACCCTTCGCCCTGTCCGAAGCCGCACCCCTGCCACCGCGCACGGGAGGCGCCGCCTCCGAGGTACTGCGCCGCGCGGCCGCCCGCTGAAGCGGGCCCCCCGCGCGGGGGCACCGGCCGAGCACACACCGCCGGGCACGGCACGCTGAAGCATGCCGCACGGCGTGCTCAGCGGGGTCACTCACCGTGCTCCGGGCCGCGCACGACAGCCCGTCGCCCGGTCACGGGACAGACCCGGCCGGGTACCCGCGCTCGGACCTTCCGTCCGCCGAGCGGCCGCGCCCGACGGTCGGTACCCCTCGCCCGGCGTCCGGGCATGCCGAAGGCACCACCGTGCGAGTCCGGCCCTGCGGCTCCTTCGGTACCTCCGGAGTCCCAGAGGCGCCGGAGGTGGCTCAGACTCCGGCGCCCAGCACCGAGTTGATCCGCTGCGGGTCGCCGCAGACGATCAACAGGGCACCGGCCCGGGAGAGGGCCAGCGGCAGGGCGGTGGCGGCGACGGCGTCGGAACCGCCGTTGACGGCGACCACGACCACGGGGCGGGTCGCGGCACGGGAAGCGACAGCGGCGTCCGTGTAGAAGACGTCGTCGCCCGCGTCGTGCTGCGCCCAGTAGGAGGCTTCACCGAAGGACAGCTCGTGGTCGGCCCACGGATGCTGCGCGCCGGTGGTGATCACCAGCACGTCACCGGGGGCACGACCCGATTCGAGAAGCAGGTCCACTGCCTCCTCGGCGGAGTCGAGAGCGCTCTCGACCGATGCCGGGACCAGCTGGATCTGCGGGGCCGCCGCTGCCGCGGCGGGCACGGCCGGGCCGGACGGGCCTGGCTTGGCCACGTCACGCGGCGTGCGCTGCACCGGCGGCGTGGGCCGCAGAGGGCCGGGACGACCGGGACGCGACGGAGCCGCGGGGCGGGGGCCGGGTACGGGACGGGGGGTCGGCGCGGTACGGCCACTGGCCGGAGTGGCGCGGGGACCCTGGGCACTCTCGTGAATCTGAGGCTCCTCGGGAATGAGAGGCATGAGCTGATATCTATCAAACGTTGGTGCAGGTCACGTGAACCGGGTGGCACAACAGTGCGACTGGAACGTCAGAAGTCGAAGCCGAGCTGACCCTCGATCTCCGGAACGCTTCCCTCCGCCCAGCTGCGGACCTTCTTGAGGTGCTGCCACTGGGGCAGCGCATCAAGATACGCCCACGACAACCGGTGGTACGGGGTGGGGCCCCGCTCCTCCAGTGCGGCCTTGTGCACGGGTGACGGATACCCGGCGTTGTCCGCAAATCCGAAGTCTGCATGGTCGATACCCAGTTCGGCCATCATTTTGTCGCGCTGAACCTTGGCGATCACCGAGGCCGCCGCGACGACCACGCACGATCGGTCACCCTTGATGACCGTGCGCACCTGCCACGGGGAGCCGAGATAGTTGTGCTTCCCGTCGAGGATGACCGCGTCGGGACGGACGGGGAGAGCCTCCAGGGCACGGACCGCGGCCAGCCGCAGTGCGGCCGTCATGCCGAGGCTGTCGATCTCCTCCGGCGAGGCGTGACCCAGGGCGTAGGCCGTGACCCAGGTCCGCAACGTCTCGGCAAGTTCCCTACGGCGCTTGACGGTCAGCAGCTTGGAGTCGGTGAGGCCGTCGGGCGGCCGGCGAAGACCGGTGACCGCGGCGCAGACAGTGACGGGCCCGGCCCAGGCACCGCGCCCCACCTCGTCGACACCGGCAATGACCTTGGCTCCGGTCGTGGCGCGGAGGGAGCGCTCGACGGTGTGAGTAGGCGGTTCGTACGGCATGGCGCCCTTAGGGTACGCCGCGCCGATCCCAGAGCAACACCCCGGCTTGCCCGACGGGAGTGCGGGCCGCCGGAGCGGTGGATCAGGCTCCGCGCGACAGCAGCAGCGGAAGCATGTAGTGGTCGATCATCCGCTCGACCTCCTGGTCGTTCCATTCGCTTCCAGAAATCTTGTTGCGGTACATCATCATCGCCGGAATGGCGTCGAGGACATAGTCATTGGCCGCATCGGCGCGCACCTCCCCCCGCTCTATGCCACGGGTGACGATCTCACCGATCAGCTTGGTGGTCGGCCCCACCACCCCGTCGAAGATCACGCCATGGAAGCGCTCGACCTGCGTCGGATCGCATTCGTGAATCACCGACCGCAGCGCGAAGCCAGGGCGCGAGAACATCGCGTCCCGGGCCTGCCGGCACAGCGCCAGCAGGTCCTCGCGCACACTTCCGAGGTCGGGGGCCTCCTCCAAACGCGGCAGACCGGCCTGCAGCGCGTCGGCGACCAGATCCTCCTTCGAGGGCCAGCGCCGGTACACCGCCGCCTTTCCGGTCTGCGCACCGGCGGCGACGCCCTCCATGGTGAGGCCGTTCCAGCCGACGGTGCTGAGCTGCTCCAAGGCGGCGTCCAGGATCGCGCGTTCGAGGACCGCACCGCGCCGACGGGGGGAGGCCGCCCGAGGAGGAACGGCAGTCCAGCGCGAGGTAACCATCTGAGTGTCTCCAGCGAGCGAGGGGAAGCGGGGAATTCCGGAGCGGGGGGCGCGGCGCGCGACGACAAAGGGGGACGCGGCACGCGACGCGCAGTTAAGTGAACGCTTGCGTTCTCTACCGAGGACTCACTACCGTTGACGCGACAGTGAACGCGGGCGTTCACTAACACCTTCGTGGGGGACCCATAGTGACAACCTCTCAACTGATACCTGATCAGAAACCGGGTGCGGCCCGCCGTCAGGGGCGCCCCGGCATCGCACTCACCGTCATTGCCGCCTGCCAGCTCATGGTCGTACTTGACGCGACGATTGTGAACATCGCGCTTCCGCACATTCAAGACGCGCTCAAGTTCAGCACCACCGACCTCACCTGGGTGGTCAGCGCCTACACGCTCACCTTCGGCGGTCTGCTGCTGCTCGGTGCGCGTGCCGGTGACATCCTCGGCCGGCGTCGGGTGTTCATGACCGGCATCCTGCTGTTCACCTTCGCCTCGCTCCTCGGCGGTCTCGCCCAAGAACCCTGGCAGCTGCTGGCCGCTCGGGCCCTCCAGGGCATGGGTGGCGCGATCGCGTCGCCGACCTCGCTGGCGCTGATCACCACCACCTTCCCGGAAGGCCCGGAGCGCAACCGGGCGTTCGGCGTGTTCGCCGCCGTGTCCGCGGGCGGCGGTGCCATCGGTCTGCTGGCCGGGGGCATGCTCACCGACTGGCTGGACTGGCGTTGGGTGTTCTTCGTCAATGTGCCGATCGGCCTGCTGATCGTCGCCCTCACCCCGCAGTACATCAACGAGTCCGAACGGCATCCCGGCCGCTTCGACATCGCGGGCGCGCTGACCTCCACGCTGGGCATGGTCTCCCTGGTGTACGGCTTCATCCGGGCCGCGGAGGAGGGCTGGCGCGACGCTCTGACCCTCGGGTCCTTCGGCGCAGCGGTGGTGCTTCTGCTGGCCTTCGTCTTCATCGAGACCCGGGCGAAGGAGCCCATCACCCCCCTGCGGATGTTCGCCGACCGCAACCGCTCCGGCACCTACGTGATCATGCTGAGCCTGGCCGCGGCGATGTTCGGCATGTTCTTCTACATCGTGCTGTTCGTACAGAACGTGCTGGGCTACAGCCCGATCCGGGCCGGTCTGGCCTTCCTGCCCGTGACGGTGGCGATCGCCGTCGGCGCCGGGCTGTCGCAGCGGTTCCTGCCCGCCCTGGGCCCGAAGCCGTTCATGATGACCGGCTCCGCGCTCGTGGTCGTCGGCCTCACCTGGCAGACGTTCATCAACCCCGACAGCTCGTATCTCGGCGGGGTGCTGGGGCCCATGCTGGTCTTCGGCTTCGGCATGGGCCTGAACTTCGTGACCGCGACCGTCACCGCGGTCTCCGGGGTCGCCCAGCACGAGGCCGGAGCGGCCTCCGGGCTGCTCAACGCCATGCAACAGGTGGGTGGTTCGCTGGGTCTGTCGATCCTGACCACGGTCTTCGGCTCGGCCAGCAAGGACGAGGCGAAGAAGCAGCTGCCGAAGTTCCTCGCCGACGGTTCGCCGGAACAGAAGGCGGAGTTCGCCAAGTCCCACCAGCTGCCCGCGCCCTGGGGACACGAGGTGCTCGCGCACGGGATCTCGACCGCGTTCATCCCCGCCGCCGTCATGGCCGCGCTCGGCCTGCTCACGGCCTGGCTGGTGATCAAGGTCCGCAAGAGCGACCTCGAAGCCCTCGCCGGCACGGCCGGGCCCGGGCTGGGCTGAACCCACCGGGCCCGGGCGAAGCCGCGGATGGCCGGACCGCCGCCAGGGGACACCCGGCAGGGTCAGAGGTCCGGCCATTCGCACCACGGCCGACAGCGCCGCGAGCATCACCAGAACTGCTACTCGGACCCACACCCCGACACCCTCCCCTCGGCTCCACTTCCGGCTCCGCCGTCCGCACTCGGACGGAGCGCGGAGTGGATGCCAGGAAAACGCCCCATGGTCACGGAGAGTTCCCATCGGGCACGGAGAGTCTCCATCGTGAATCCGGGGCTGACTCGAGCGGTCTTCCTACGCCGGACGGTCACCAACCGACGGCGTTCACCGTATTTCGATGGTCAACCACCGACGGCGGTCACCGTATGCCAATGGTCACCCACCGGCAGCGGTCACCGTATGGCGATGGTCAACCAGCGGCAGCGCTCCCCCGGTATGCCGGCGGTCATGCGTCGGCAGTGGTCCCCGTCCCGGTCGGCACCCATTCCGGCAGCGCCTCCGTCCGCTCCGTCCAGGCGGCCGGGGGTGCTCCCGCCTTGCCGCCCGCGAGTACGCCGCCGACGATGGCGCAGGTGGTGTCCACATCGCCGCCCACCTGGGCGGTCGTCCAGAACGCCGTGCCGTAGTCACCGAGGGCACGTGCCGCCGACCAGAGGGCGAAGGGGACGGTGTCATGGGCGCTCGTACGCCGTCCGCAGCCCAGGACGGCCGCCACGGTGCCCGCGTCGCCGTAGTCGAGCATGTCGCGGGCGCGCCGCAGGCCCTGGCCGACGGCGCTCTTGGGGACGAGCGCGACGACCCCGTCGAGAAGCGCCTCGGGACTCGGCGGGCCGCCGGGCGCCGCCGCCAGGGCCGCTGCCGCGGCGACCGCCATGGCACCGACCACCGCCTCGCGGTGCTGGTGCGTGGGGTAGGCCGAGATCTCGGCCTGGTGAGTGGCCTGCTCCGGATCGTCCGCGTACCAGGCGCCCAGGGGTGCGATCCGCATGGCCGCTCCGTTGCCCCATGAGCCGCGCCCGTTGAAGAGCTCGGCAGCCAGTTCGCGCCAGTCGCCGCCCTCTCTGACGAGCCGGAGCAGCCGGTTGACGGCGGGGCCGTAGCCCCGGTCGAAGTCGTGGTGCGCGGCGAAGGAGCGGGCCAGCGCGTCCTGGTCGATACGGTGGTGGGCGGCGAGGACGGCGACGACGGAACAGGCCATCTCCGTGTCGTCGGTCCACTGCCAAGGGGCCGGCGGCAGCTCGCGCCGCTGCAGCAGTGGGTAGTTCGCCGGAACGAAGAACTGTGAACCCAGCGCGTCGCCGGTCGCGAGTCCGCGCAGGCTGGCCAGGGCGCGGTCCAGGCGCCCGGCGTTCGGATTGTCGGAGGAAAAGGTCATCTCGGCCAGCCTAGCCGCTCATCCAGTTGGGCTCCGGGTCCCGCCAGCGGTCGAAAGGCCGGTCGAGCGTGTACTTGCCGTCGTCGCCGAGAACGAGCATCCGCATCTCGGCGTTCCCGGGATTGGACAGGGACTCGAAGTCCGCGACCGTCCAGTGGAACCAGCGCATGCAGAACAGCCGCATCGCCAGGCCATGGGTCACCAGGAGCACGTTGGGCGGATGGTCCGGCGCCTCGAAGCTGCGGAACAGGCTCTCCAGGAAGCCGCCCACCCGGTCGTACACGTCGGCGCCGGACTCACCCTGGGGGAAGCGGAAGAAGAAGTGCCCGTACGCGTCCCGGTACGACTTCTGCAGTCGTACGTCGTCGCGGTCCTGCCAGTTTCCCCAGTCCTGCTCGCGCAGCCGGGGCTCCTCGCGCACGCGTATGTGGTCCGGGTCGAGGTGGAAGGCGCGGAGGGTCTCGTGTGTACGGCGGTACGGGGAGACGTACACGCTGACGGGCTCCTGGCCGAAGATCTCCCGGATGCGTTTTCCGGTCTCCTCGGCCTGGAGCCAGCCCCGCTCGGTCAGGGCCAGTGCGTGGTCGGGTTCCCGCTCATACACGGAGTCGTCGACATTGCCGGTTGACTCGCCGTGCCGGACAAGGACGATGCGCCGTGGTCGTGCCATGCCAAAACCCTAGATCGAGTGACGGAAAGTCGAGCACTCGGATGGGCTCCATACAGCGTATGTCACATAAATCAAGGGTTGGAGGTTCAAACGATCCAGCTCGGTTCGAGCTCCACGATGTCGCCCGTGAGGGCCGCGATGTCGGCCTCCGTCTGGGCGCGCAACGCCAGACGTTCCACCCGCTCGGTGCGGTACTTGCCGTGTTCGGCGGCCGACCGCCACATCGAAAGGATCATGAACTCGTGCGCCGGTGCCTCCGCGAACATGCCGCGGATCATGCCGGGCGAGCCGGCCATCGCCGGGTTCCAGACCTTCTCCTGCATCAGCGTGAAGTGCTCGACGCGCTCCTCGCGCACCCGGCACAGGGCCACTCGGATCAGGTCGGAGTCGGTGAACCGCGGTTCGAAGCCGGTCTTCACATCGAACCGGTACTCGAACAGCTTGACCTGCTGGTCCTTGTACGTACCGGACTGGGACGCGGCCAGACGGTCGTGCGAGCGCGCCATGAAGGAGTCGTAGAAGGCACGGCTTTCCCAGAAGGCAAAGGTGTGCGCCACTCCGGTTCGCTGCCGACTCCAGCCCCCGCCCTGTCCACGAAATCCCGGCTCCCCCAGAAGCCCCGCCCATTTCCGCTGCCCCCGCTCGAACCCGCGGCGGTCCACCACGGTGCAGCGAATCCACTTGACCAGCACCGCGCCATCGTAAGGCCATGGGACGTGGCGTCGGTCACGCTCCGGCGGAGATCTCCCGCGCATGCGCCCCCGCGTGCGTGGCACGATGGACAAAGAGCCTTGGCAGGCCATCAGTTGGGGCAGTGGATCCTCTAGGGGGAAGGGGACGCGTGATGAGCGGTTTCAGCAAGGCGATCCGCAAGGTCGAGGTCGCGCTGAAGTGGGATCCCAGCCAGGCTGGGCAGCCGCCCACCGATCTCGACGTCATTGCCGGTACCTACACGGCGAACGACCCGTACGGGGCCCCGGACTATCTGGTGCACTTCGACAGCCGCTCGCCCGACGGCACGATCTTCCTCAACCGGGACAGCCAGGACGGCAAGGGCTTCGGGTGGGACGAGGTGATGACGCTCGAACTCGACCGGCTGGACGCCCGGTACACGCGCGTGGTCGTCGGAGTCGTCATCCAACAGCGGTCCACGCACCGGACCTTCGTGAACGTCCTGAACCCGGAGGTGCGCGTCCGGGAGGGCTACAACGTGCTGGCGGAGGACGACTTCGGCTCGGTCCTCGGAGCGACGGCGGCCGCCGTCGCGGAGTTCGTGCGCGACGGGTCGGGAGACTGGAGCTTCCGTCCCGGCCTGCACGGATTCGAGGACGACCCCGTGGTCTTCACCCGTGTCATGGGCGGCCTCGGCCGACCGTGACGGCGAACAGCCAGGAGCAGCGGTAAGGGGCGTCGGCCATAGCCGACGCCCCTTACTTCACTTCACATCAACTCGTCAGCTGCAGCCGCTGGTCGAGCCGCAGCCCTCGCAGATGTAGCAGGAACCGGCCCGCTGCATCTTCGTACCGCAGGAGAAGCAGAGCGGGGCGTCGGCCTGGATGCCCAGCTGCATCTCCACCAGTTCGGCGCTGGTGTGGGCCTGCTGCGGGGCTGGCTTGGCCGCCCCGGTCTCGGCCTTCGGGGAGGCGACGGCCTTCAGCTCCTGGGCGCGCGGCGCCGACTGGGCCAGGCCCTCGACGTCGACCTCGTCCTCGGACGGCTCGTACGAACCGGTCTCCAGGTGACGCTGACGCTCCGGGGCGGAGTGGATGCCAAGGGCGGACCGCGTCTCGAAGGGCAGGAAGTCCAGCGCCAGGCGGCGGAAGATGTAGTCGACGATCGACTGCGCCATCCGCACGTCCGGGTCGTCCGTCATACCGGCCGGCTCGAAGCGCATGTTGGTGAACTTCGAGACGTACGTCTCCAGCGGCACGCCGTACTGGAGGCCGACGGAGACCGCGATGGAGAAGGCGTCCATCATGCCCGCCAGGGTCGAGCCCTGCTTGGACATCTTCAGGAAGACCTCGCCCAGGCCGTCGTCCGGGTAGGAGTTGGCCGTCATGTAGCCCTCGGCGCCACCGACGGTGAAGGACGTGGTGATGCCGGGACGACCCTTCGGGAGGCGCTTGCGGACCGGACGGTACTCGATGACCTTCTCGACCGTCTCGCGGATGGTCGCCTCGGCCTTCTCGGTGACCTCGGCCTTCTCCTTCTCCTTGGTCTTGGCGGAGAGCGGCTGGCCGACCTTGCAGTTGTCGCGGTAGATCGCGAGCGCCTTGACGCCGAGCTTCCAGGCCTCGTAGTAGATCTCCTCGACCTCCTCGACGGTCGCCGTCTCCGGCATGTTGACCGTCTTGGAGATGGCGCCGGAGATCCAGGGCTGGATCGCGGCCATCATGCGGACGTGCCCCATCGGGGAGATGGCGCGCTCGCCCATGGCGCAGTCGAAGACCTCGTAGTGCTCGTGCTTGAGACCGGGGGCGTCGATCACGTTGCCGTTGTCGGCGATGTGGGCGACGATCGCCTCGATCTGCTCCTCCTGGTAGCCCAGACGGCGCAGGGCCTGCGGCACGGTGCCGTTGACGATCTGCATCGAGCCGCCGCCGACCAGCTTCTTGAACTTCACGAGGGCCAGGTCGGGCTCGACCCCGGTGGTGTCGCAGGACATCGCGAGACCGATGGTGCCGGTGGGGGCGAGCACCGACGCCTGGGAGTTACGGAAACCGTTCTTGTCACCGAGGCGCACCACGTCCTGCCAGGTCTCCGTGGCGGCGGCCCAGACCGGCGTGTCCAGGTCGTCCCCGCGGGCGGCCACGGCGTTGGCGTCGGCGTGCTGCTTCATGACGCGGTTGTGGGCGTCGGCGTTGCGGGCGTAGCCGTCGTACGGGCCGACGACCGCGGCGAGTTCGGCGGAGCGCTTGTACGCCGTGCCGGTCATCAGGGAGGTGATGGCACCGGCGAGGGCGCGGCCGCCGTCGGAGTCATAGGCGTGGCCGGTCGCCATCAGCAGGGCGCCGAGGTTGGCGTAGCCGATGCCGAGCTGGCGGAAGGCGCGGGTGTTCTCGCCGATCTTCTGGGTCGGGAAGTCCGCGAAGCAGATGGAAATGTCCATCGCGGTGATGACCAGCTCGACGACCTTCGCGAAGCGCTCGACCTCGAAGGACTGGCTGCCCTTGCCGTCGTCCTTCAGGAACTTCATCAGGTTCAGCGAGGCGAGGTTGCAGGACGTGTTGTCCAGGTGCATGTACTCGCTGCAGGGGTTCGAGCCGTTGATCCGGCCGGACTCCGGGCAGGTGTGCCAGTGGTTGATCGTGTCGTCGTACTGGATGCCCGGGTCGGCGCAGGCCCAGGCCGCCTCGGCCATCTTGCGGAACAGGTCCTTGGCCTGGACCTCCTCGATGACCTCGCCGGTCATCCGGGCACGCAGACCGAACTGACCGCCCTGCTCGACCGCCTTCATGAACTCGTCGTTCACGCGGACCGAGTTGTTGGCGTTCTGGTACTGGACGGAGGTGATGTCGTCGCCGCCCAGGTCCATGTCGAAGCCCGCGTCACGCAGGGCGCGGATCTTCTCCTCTTCCTTGACCTTGGTCTCGATGAAGTCCTCGATGTCGGGGTGGTCGACGTCCAGGATGACCATCTTGGCGGCGCGGCGGGTGGCACCGCCCGACTTGATGGTGCCGGCGGAGGCGTCGGCGCCGCGCATGAAGGAGACCGGGCCGGAGGCGTTGCCGCCGGAGGAGAGCAGCTCCTTGGAGGAGCGGATCCGGGAGAGGTTCAGGCCGGCGCCGGAGCCGCCCTTGAAGATCATGCCCTCTTCCTTGTACCAGTCGAGGATCGACTCCATGGAGTCGTCGACGGACAGGATGAAGCAGGCGGAGACCTGCTGGGGCTGCGGGGTGCCCACGTTGAACCACACGGGGCTGTTGAAGCTGAAGACCTGGTGCAGGAGGGCGTAAGCCAGCTCGTGCTCGAAGATCTCGGCGTCGGCGGGCGAGGCGAAGTACCTGTGGTCCTCGCCGGCCTTCCGGTACGTCTTCACGATGCGGTCGATCAGCTGCTTGAGGCCGGTCTCGCGCTGCGGAGTGCCGACGGCACCCCGGAAGTACTTGCTGGTGACGATGTTGACCGCGTTCACCGACCAGAAGTCGGGGAACTCGACGCCACGCTGCTCGAAATTGACCGAGCCGTCGCGCCAGTTGGTCATGACGACGTCACGGCGCTCCCAGCTCACCTCGTCGTACGGGTGCACGCCGGGGGTCGTGTGGATGCGCTCGATACGCAGCCCCTTGGTGGCCTTGGTGCCCTTCGCGCGGGAACTCCGTGCCGGACCGCTCGCCGTCTCTGTCATGCCGCCTCCCTCTACGGGCTAAAACGCCCTGAAATGCCACGATGTTCCCGTGACACACTGTTCTGTTCGCACGTCGCGGGCGCGCTCTGCTGCCACCCGCGACAAGTCCTGGATCGCCGTCCGACAACCGGATTCGAGCCCTCCGCCCGGTTCCGGTCCGCCCGTCAGCCGGCGGAGTGGACGGGCGTGGGCGCCCGAGTGGCCCCGCCCGGCCCGTGATCGTCCTCCTGGCTCCCCGCTCCCGCGTCTTCGTCGTCCGCGACGGGGCCCTGCGCCGCCTGCCTGAGTTCCGCGATCGCGGTCTCGAAGTCCTCGAGCGAGTCGAAGGCCCGGTAGACGGAGGCGAATCGCAGGTAGGCGACGAGGTCGAGTTCCTGCAACGGGCCGAGTATGGCCAGCCCCACGTCGTGGGTGGTCAGCTCGGCACTTCCGGTGGCCCGCACCGCCTCCTCGACCCGCTGGCCGAGCTGGGCGAGTGCGTCCTCGGTGACAGGCCGCCCCTGGCACGCTTTGCGCACGCCGTTGATGACCTTGGTACGGCTGAATGGCTCCGTGACTCCGGACCGCTTCACCACCATGAGCGAGCACGTCTCCACGGTCGTGAAACGACGGGAGCAGTCGGGGCACTGGCGGCGCCTGCGGATCGACGTGCCGTCGTCGGTCGTACGACTGTCGACCACGCGGCTGTCGGGGTGCCTGCAGAAGGGACAGTGCATGATCTCCAACCCTCCTCACAGCAGACTCGATGGCCTCGCCGGACCACCTGGGCCCCACGAAGCAGCCCCAAGCATAGGCGATCTCTGAGGCTCCGGAGACCCGGGGGACCACAACTTGTGGGCTGCCGTAGCAATCCAACCACTAGATGTGGTGATTGGCTGATACATCGCCAGGTCGCGCGTGTCGCACCCGTACCGTTACGGCGGATACGGAGATACCGTGGGCGCCGCACGGAGGTCACGTGCGACTCCGGCGCAGATGGGGGCGGTCGTCCCGGTCGGCGGCGGTCCGGATGGCAGACTGGGCACGCCCACAAGGTCATCAGTCCGGCGGCGAAGAGTGCAACCATGGAACCTTTTGCCCGTCGGGTACCGCGTGAGCCATACACCCAGACATGTGATCGCGTACGGTGAACCACGTTTTTTCACTCGAACGTGTGTTTGGCGCAACCTTTCGAAAGCAACTACCGTTGTCCAGCAGGGAGACCATCGAGAGGGGCCGACGTGACCACGACCGCAGACAGTGCCACCATCACCGCCCAGGACCGCTCCCAGGGCCGACTCGACCCGGTGCATGCCATGAACGAAGCCGTGAATCCCGAGGGACACAAGCGCTCCCTACCGGGTCGACCTCCAGGTATCCGGGCGGACAGCTCGGGCCTCACCGACCGGCAACGCCGGGTGATCGAGGTCATCCGGGACTCGGTGCAGCGGCGGGGCTACCCGCCGTCGATGCGGGAGATCGGGCAGGCCGTCGGCCTGTCCAGCACGTCATCGGTGGCGCACCAGCTGATGGCACTGGAACGCAAGGGCTTCCTGCGCCGCGACCCGCACCGCCCGCGCGCGTACGAGGTGCGCGGCTCCGACCAGGCCGTGAGCGTGCAGCCCACGGACACCGCCGGCAAGCCCGCCGCGTCGTATGTCCCGCTGGTGGGCCGGATCGCCGCCGGTGGCCCGATCCTGGCCGAGGAGTCGGTCGAGGACGTCTTCCCTCTCCCCCGGCAGCTGGTCGGTGACGGCGAGCTGTTCGTACTCAAGGTCGTCGGTGACTCCATGATCGAGGCCGCGATCTGTGACGGTGACTGGGTCACCGTCCGCCGCCAGCCGGTCGCCGAGAACGGCGACATCGTCGCCGCGATGCTCGACGGCGAGGCCACCGTCAAGCGATTCAAGCGCGAGGACGGCCACGTGTGGCTCCTCCCCCACAACTCGGCCTACGAGCCGATCCCCGGCGACGACGCGACCATCCTGGGCAAGGTCGTCGCGGTATTGCGGCGCGTCTGACGCCTGCGGCGGGCGGTCATCCGCCCGCCCTCCGATCGGGCCCCGGGACCCCTGCGCCGGTTCCGGGGTCCTGCGCTGTCCGGACCCCCGGCGACCGCCTCTTTGAATCGCGGTTGGTCTGTCCCTGGCCGGGACAGACCAACCGCGATCACTTCGTCTCCGCCTGCCGCGCCACCGCGTCGATGGCCGCCAGCGACTTCCGGACCTGGTTACGGTCCGTGGTGTACCAGAAGTCGGGCAGTGACGACTTCAGATACCCGCCGTACCGCGCGGTGGCCAACCGCTGATCGAGTACGGCGACCACACCCCGGTCCCCCGACGCCCGGACCAGCCGGCCCGCACCCTGGGCCATCAGCAGCGCGGCGTGGGTGGCCGCGACCGCCATGAAGCCATTGCCGCCCGCGTCCTCGACGGCCTTCTGCCGGGCGCTCATCAGCGGGTCGTCCGGGCGTGGGAACGGGATCTTGTCCATGACGACCAGCTGGCAGCTGGGGCCCGGGACGTCGACGCCCTGCCACAGCGACAGCGTGCCGAAGAGACAGGTCTCGGGGTCCGCCGCGAAGTTCTTGATCAGTTCGCCGAGGGTCTCCTCGCCCTGCAGGAGTATCGGGAACTCGGGGATCCGGACTCGCAGTTCCTCTGCGGCCTGCTGGGCGGCCCGCATCGACGAGAAGAGGCCGAGGGTGCGGCCGCCGGCCGCCTGGATCAGTTCGGTCAGTTCGTCCAGCATGTCGGCGCGGTCGCCGTCCCGTGCGGGGCGCGACAGGTGCTTGGCGACGTAGAGGATGCCCTGCTTCGGGTAGTCGAAGGGGGAACCGACGTCGACACCCTTCCACTGCGGGAGGTCGTCGCCCTCGACGCCCTCCGGGGCGAGGCCCAGGGAGGCGCCCACGCCGTTGAAGTCGCCGCCGAGTTTGAGGGTCGCCGAGGTGAGGGTGACCGAGCGGTCCGCGAAGAGCTTCTCCCGGAGCAGGCCCGACACGGACATCGGGGCGACCCGCAGGGAGGCGCCGAAGCGGTCGTGGCGTTCGTACCAGACCACGTCCCACTCGGAGCCGTTCACGATCCGCTCGGCCACGTCGTGCACGGTCTCCACCGAGGCCAGCGCCTGTTTGCGGACCGCGTCCTCGTCCTGGACCGACTTGTCACGGGTCGTGCCGATCGCCGAGATCACGGTGCGGGCGGCGTCCCTGAGGGCCGCCAGCGCATAGCCGAGGTCTTCCGGGATCTCCTCCAGTCGGCCCGGCAGGGCCAGCTCCATCAGCCGCTCGAAACCCTCCGCGGCGGTCTGGAGCTGGTCGGCGGCCTTCTCGTCGACCAGCTTGGCGGCGCGCCGGACCGCGCGGTTGACCTGGCCCGGAGTGAGCTCACCGGTGGCGACGCCGGTGACCCGCGAGACCAGCTCGTGCGCCTCGTCCACGATCAGCACCTCGTGCTGCGGGAGCACCGGGGCGCCCTCGATGGCGTCGATCGCGAGCAGCGCATGGTTCGTGACGACGACATCGGCGAGCTTCGCGCGCTCGCGGGCCGTCTCGGCGAAGCACTCGGCGCCGTAGGCGCACTTGGAGGCGCCGAGGCACTCCCGGGAGGACACCGAGACCTGGGCCCAGGCCTTGTCGGAGACGCCCGGAGTGAGGCCGTCACGGTCACCGGTCTCGGTCTCGTCCGCCCAGTCACGCAGCCGCAGCAGATCCTGACCGAGCTTGCTGGTCGGCGCCGCCGCCTCGAACTGGTCGAAGAGGCCCTCCTCCTCGTCCTGCGGCACGCCCTCGTGCAGCCGGTGCAGACACAGGTAGTTCGACCTGCCCTTGAGCATCGCGAACTCCGGTCGCCGGCGCAGCAGCGGGTGCAGGGCGTCGACGGTACGCGGCAGATCCCGCTCCACCAGCTGTCTCTGCAGGGCGAGGGTCGCCGTCGCCACGACGACCCGCTCCCCATGGGCCAGCGCGGGCACCAGATAGCCGAGCGACTTTCCGGTGCCGGTGCCGGCCTGGACCAGCAGATGGGATCCGTCGTCGATCGCTTCGGCGACCGATTCGGCCATGGTCACCTGGCCGGGGCGCTCCGTACCGCCGACAGCTGTGACAGCGGCATGCAGGAGTTCAGGGAGTGAGGGCTTCGTCATAGCGCGACCACCCTACGGCCCGGCACTGACAATCGGGCGATCAAGGCAGGGAGGGGGGATGGGATCACGCCGGGCGCTCCTGGACAGGTGGCCTGAGGAGGGGCTGCGGAAGGGGCGCGGAGGAAAGGGCAGGTTCGCGGGTTTGACCGCGTCGTTTTCTCCCGGCCGGAAGGGAACTGGAATCTTCCGAATTTCTTCCGGGTGGCCGGGAACTCGATCGGCCGCCACTTCGTACTACATGTGTACGCGCCATTACTCAGCGCGACATCAGATGACGTAGGGACCGGTCTCGGATCATGAGGGCGGCCCGTTTGGCAGGCAGGTCCACCTCGGCTGCGTAGCGGAAGCCCGCGCCGAGGAAGGCGGCCACGGAGGGGGTGTTGCGAAGATCGGGCTCCGCGACGATGCGCGCGCAGGCGGGGCGGTGATCGAGTACGAGATCGGCCACGGCTCTGAGCAGGGCGGACCCCAGCCCCCGTCCCCGGTCGGCGGCATCGCCGATCAGGAGGTGGACCCCGGTGTCGTGCGGGCGGGCCGGATAGTGGCGGGCGAGGGGGTCCAGGTCAGCCCGGTAGATCTCCCAGTAGCTCATCGGGGTGCCGTCGAGTCTGCCCAGGCAGGGCACGCTGCGGCCGTCTCCAGCGAGTTGGGCGTGCAGGTGGTCCTCCGTCTGCGCCCGGGAGCCGGCCAGCTGCCAGAACGCGGCCACGGCGGGGTCGTTCATCCAGCGGCTGATGATCGGCAGGTCGCGTTCGACATGGACCGGCACGAGGTGAAAGGCACCGACGGGGGTCTCGGTGGGACCCCAGGTGGCGAGCTGGTCGAGCAGGTCGAGCGGGTCGAGCGGGTCGAGCGGGTCATGGTGCAGCTCGGTTGGTCGGCCGGGAGCATGTGGGGGCGGTCCGTCAGAAGCGTGTGCGGTCGGCCGATCGGGAGCGTGCGGGGGCGGTCCGTCAGAAGCGTGTGCGGTCGGTCGGCCGGGAGCGTGCGGGGGCCGTTGTTCGTGACGGGGGGAGGCTGCTCGTTCGTCGTCGAGTGCGGCTGCTCGTTCATGGGCGGGTGCGGCGGCTCGTTCCAGGTCGAGCGCGGGGGCCTGCGCCTTGGTGGTCCGGGCAATGCGGAGACCGTCCGGTGCGGTCGGGGCCGTGCGGAGGCCGTCCGGTGCGGTCGGGGCGGACAGTCCTCCACCTCCGCTGTCGGGGCCGGGCGTCCCGCCGACGCCGGTGTGGGGCAGCCCACCGGGATCGGGGCCGGTCGCCTTCCCGGCGAAGAGGGCGAGGAGTTCGGCGGGCAGGCGGAGGTCCAGGGTGTCCTCGCAGTCCCGGGTGTCCTCGGCGGGACCTGAGCGGCCGGGGTGGACGGGGTGGACCGGTACGGGGCCTGCGTCGGCGCTCGCGTCGGTGGGAGGCATGGTGCGCTCCTCTCAGGAGACGAGGTGGGTCATGTTCCTCGGTCGGTGAGGTGAATGGAGGTCGGTGAATGAAAGGTGGTGGAGGTCGGCCCATGAAGGGCGGTGGTTGGAGGGCGGACGTCGGCGTGGTCAGGGCGGTCGGGCGGTCAGGAGTGGAGGGGGTTGGTGATGGTGACGTAGACGGACTGGGTGTCGACCGGGCCGACGAGTTCGTCGAGGCCGTGCAGCCGGGTCAGCAGGTTGGCCTTGCAGCGCAGGACGGGTGAGTCGAGCAGGCGGCCGGGCAGGGAAGTGCGCAGCCGGGCGGGTCCGGAGGCCGCGTCGGTGAGGAACCGGCGGAAGGCCGCGAGCAGCAGGATCTCGTCGGCGAGCCGCTGCGAGCCGAACGCACCGATCAGACCGAGCACGTTGTTGATGCCGAGGTAGTAGGCGAAGCGTTCGTCGGTGACCTCGTCGGAGACGAAGGTGTCGCTGTGCTCACCGATGCCGGGCAGCCGGGCATCGAGTTCCGCTCGCCGGGACTCGCGGAAGTAAAAGCCCTGGTTGTCGCGGTAGCGCCCGCCGGCGGGCCAGCCGTCGGCGTCCAGCAGGAGCAGGGTGTTCTGCTGGTGTGCCTCCAGGGCGATACCGGCCTCGCCATCGAGCCAGAGCACCGGTCGGACGACCTGCTCCAGATAGCGCAGGAACCACTCGGCACTGACGGCGCCGACGGGGCGACCGGTGCGCTGGGCGAGCCGGGCGACCACCCGGGCCAGCCGGGACCGGTACGGCCGGGGACTGCCGTTGGCCGCAGGGGCCTCGAGGGGCCGGGGTGCGACCAGCCCGGCGAGGCAGGACACGTCGTCGGCGGGGGTGAACGGGTTGTGCCGGATCACCACGTCGAGTCCGGGCACGGGCCGGCCGTCCTGGCCGTCCACGCCCAGCCAGGCGGGGTCGCGCACGACGTCGAAGCCGGGGTGGGCGGCCTGCCACTGCTTGGCGAGGCCGGCGCGCAGCAGGCGGTGCACCTCGACGCCTCGGTGGAGTTCCTTGCGGAGGTTCTCCCGGCGGGAGTTGGTGATGCGCAGGCCCAGTGACAGCTTGAGCATGGCGGAGGCGCCGGTGCGGTGAACGGTTCGTACGGAGGAGGTGGGATACCAGGGCGCGCCGAGGGGGCCCAGGTCGCGCAGGAGTCCGGCGTCGAGAAGGGCGGCGGTCGTCTCGCGGTGGCGGACCTCGCGGGCCTGCCACGGGTGCAGGGGCAGGGCGGCGCCGTAGCCGTCGGGCAGGGGCAGGGGCGTGCCGGCCAGGCTCTCCATGAGGTGCGGCGCGGGGACGGGGCGGCCGCGCTCGGTCCAGGCCGAGTCGGTAGCGAGCAGGGAGGAGGCGACCGCCATCCAGTGCAGAGGGAAGGAACCGCGCAACTCCGGTGAGTAGAGCCGGGCTTCGGAGTCGGTCAGGCCCTCGCGGCTCTTCGGGGTCGGGTGCAGTGGATGCCCGAGAAGGAGAGCCTGTTCGGCGTCGAGGAAACGGTCGGGGCCGTCTGCGGGGTGGGCACGCCGGTCCGCGATGAAGGTGACCGTGCGGCGCAGGGAGTCGGCTACCCGGGCCACGAGGTCGCAGGCGTCGGGAACGGCCTGAGTGCGGGGGGTGTCCTCGGCCGGACCTGCACTGTCGCCGACTGGGCCGGCGTTCCCATCGACGTGTCCCAGACTGTGCCGGGCTCCGTCCACCGGGCCTACCGCGGCTCCGGCGGTCTCGCGGGTGAGCAGGGCCGCGAGAGTGAGCGCGTCGACGGGTGGGGCGGTCTCGGGGGCGCCCGCCAGGCGGGGTGGGCCGAAGCGGTGCCAGCCGGTCGGGGACCAGTGACGGACCGGAGTGATCAGGGCTGTACCGCTGGCGGGCAACGGGATGCGAAGGGTGCCGGTGTCGGGCGCGGGGAGGTCCGTCTCACGTGCCCAGCAGCGGAGCAGGTTCTCCACGGCGGCGGCCTGGGCGGCGGTGTGCGGGTCCGGGTGTTCCAGAAGGTCCCCGGTGTCGTCCCGAGGCCGCTCGGGCTGGGCAGCGCGGCCGCGTTGCTGGGGAACCGACTCGGCGAGCGGAACGGGGCGTCCCTGCGCGCCTTGGTCTCCGTGGTCGTCGGGGGCGGGGGTGGCGTTCAAGGGGGTTCCTCGGGGGCTCGGGCGGTGCGGGGTGGCCGTTGGCGTTGGCCGTCGTACGCGGCGAACTCGACTGATCTGGAGGTGAACTGAGTGCTGGCTGTCCTTACGGGAGAGGTGTGGACGATGTGGGGTCTCACGCACGGGCCGGCCGGAGCGGCCGGGCCGGACGGTCTGCTGCGGGCGCACCGGCCGACTGGTTCGGTTCGGCGGCGCCGGGCGGCCGGTCTGCTCACGGCGGTGCGGCGGCGCCGGGGAGCGGACCTGCTGACCGTGGTCCGGCGGGTGGGCGCCTGCCGGATGGTCCAGCGGGTCGGTTCCCGCCGGGCGATCCGCTCGGCTGGGTCACCGCGGGCGCGGTGGCCGGTCGGCCCGTTCCGGGTGAGTGGGCTAGCCGGCCGGCTCCTTGCGGCCGTCGGGTCGGCGAGACTGCCGGACGCCGTGGGCGGCCGGGTCACGGGCCACCGCCGCCACGGCGTCGGCGAGGCGGTCCAGGACGGCGGTCGCCTGTTCGTCGGTGATGGTCAGCGGCGGCAGGAGTCGTACGACACCGGCATGGCGGCCGCCGAGCTCGACGATCAGGCCCCGATCCAGGCAAGCGCGCTGCACGGCAGAGGCCAGTTCGGGAGCGGCGGGGTGCGGCCGGGGCCGACCCGCACCGCCCCACTCGCACCCCTCTCCGGCAAGCCCCGCGACCCCCGCGGTCCGTACGCCCCCCTCCCCCGCAGCCCTCGTACACCCCTCCCCCTCCGGGTCCACCAGTTCCACCCCGATCATCAGTCCCCGCCCCCGCACATCGCCGACGCACGCGAACTCCTCCTGGAGGAGACGCAGTTGGGAGAGCATTCGGGAGCCGAGGTGGCCCGCGCGTTCGGCGAGGCAGTTCTCGCGGACGTGGGCGAGGGTGGCTGTGCCGGCGGCCATGGCGAGTTGGTTGCCGCGGAAGGTGCCGGCGTGGGCGCCGGGTTCCCAGACGTCGAGGTCGTCGCGGTAGACGACGACGGCGAGGGGGAGGCTGCCGCCGATGGCCTTGGAGAGGACCATCACGTCGGGGGTGATCCCACTGTGTTCGACGGCCCAGAAGGCACCGGTCCTGCCCACGCCGGTCTGGATCTCGTCCGCGATGAGCGGAATGGTGCGGTCGGCGGTGAGCCGGCGCATCCGGCGGAGCCAGTCATCCGGTGCCGGGATCACTCCGCCCTCGCCCTGGACGGGTTCGAGGATCATCCCGGCGGGCAGCGGGACCCCGGACTTGGGGTCGTCGAGCACGGACTCGGTCCAGCGGGCGGCGAGTTCGGCGCCGCCCGGCCCGCCGATACCGAACGGGCAGCGGTAGTCCTGGGGATAGGGCAGCCGGGCCACGCGGACGTCGCCGGCTCCGCCGGAGGCGGCCAGCGCGCCGGTGGTCATGCCGTGGTACGCACCGGTGAAGGCGAGGATGCCGGTACGGCCGGTCGCGGCCCGGACGAGTTTGAAGGCGGCCTCCACGGCGTCCGTACCGGCGGGCCCGCAGAACTGGACGCGGGCGCGGTCCGCGAGGCCGGGCGGCAGGGTGCGGAACAGTTCGGTGGTGAAGGCGTCCTTGACGGGGGTCGCCAGGTCGAGGACGGAGAGCGGGGCGCCGGAGTCGAGGACCTTGCGGATCGCCTCCAGCACCACCGGGTGGTTGTGGCCGAGCGCGAGGGTACCGGCACCGGAGAGGCAGTCCAGGTAACGGCGGCCGTCGGCGCCCTCGATGGTCAGGCCGCGGGCCCGCACCGGCACGATGGGGAGGGCGCGCGCATAGGTCCGCGCCCGCGACTCGCGCGCCGACTGGCGTCTCAGGATCCCTTCGTGCGCTGCGTGCGCTCCCCCGAACGTCCCCCCGGTCACCGACTCCGTCACGGCCACGGTTCGCTGTCCTCCCCGCTGTTCAGAGGCGAGTTGATCGGCGGGCACCGGGCACAGGCAGCGGAACCCCCACCGCTACCAACCCCGGACCGCCCGGCGGGTTACGGGTTGCCTCAAGATCCTTGCCGCACCCTTTCCCTGCCCCCTCACCTGTTCACCGTCGCCGTTCGGCCTGCCGGACAACGGCCCGCCACTCGACAGAATCCAGGTCCATTTACCGACATGTAGATCATTCGAATCGAGTCATAGCTCGGCCGACATATTGCCCGCCGCCATGTGGATGGACCACGCGTCCGGTGGAGGCGGCCTGTCTCGATGCGCAGGGCAAGCTGCTCGGGTGCCCGGTCAGCGGACCTGCTCGGCGGCGCGGTCCGGGACTCGGTGGCGTTCGCGGCGTACCTCTTCCACAGGGGGCGGAGCATCCCGCCCCCTGGGCGGCCGCCCCGCGGCCGGGACGACTGGGTCGCGGCGCTGGATCCAGCCGGGGTCGACGACGTCCGGCCGGAGGTGCGGCCCCGGACCGGTCGCACAGGCGCTACCGCGAATAGGGCGCCCGTGCCCCGCGACGACACCGGCTGCATGTGTCGGATCCGCCTGCATGCGCTGGATCCACCCGGAGTTCGAACCGCTGCTCACCTGCTGGTGAGGGTGCCGTGCCGGCTGAGGGCGGCCGAGGCCGGAGAGGCAGGTGAGAGGGGTTGTCCGGGCGGCGGGCCCGTAGCGAAACCGTTGCCCTTCCATGGGAAGCCCCGCACAGCGAGCGCATAGTGTGTGGCGCTGAAGTTCCTTACCGACAGGGGGAGTCACCACCATGCGATCCATCCGGCCGTCGTCCACCCTTCGAAGGGGCGCGCCCCGGGCGCTGGCGGCCGCCGCCCTCGCCTCGGCGCTGGCGCTGACCGCCACCGCCTGCGACAGCTCCGGCGACGACAACGCGGGCGGCCCGGCGTCCGCGTCCGCCACGGCCGACACCGGCGACGGCAAGATCAAGATCCCGGACGACATCAAGAACAAGCTCAAAGAGCACGGGATCGACGTCGACAAGTGGAAGAACGGCGCCTGGAAGAACTGGAACAAGGACGACTGGCTGCGCGAGGCCAACGACTTCATCAACCCCATCATCAAGGGCCTGTGGAACCCGGACCGGATGCGGCACGCCGACGACCCGGACCAGGACAAGGGCGTAGACGACAACGACCTCTCCGGTGACCAGGGGGTGACCGACCCGACGCCGGACCCGGTCGAGGCGAAGGCCGTGCGGACGACGTACCACGCCAACGCGGCCACCGCCGGGAAGGT
This sequence comes from Streptomyces sp. NPDC051105, assembly GCF_040682795.1. Taxonomy (NCBI): domain Bacteria; kingdom Bacillati; phylum Actinomycetota; class Actinomycetes; order Kitasatosporales; family Streptomycetaceae; genus Streptomyces; species Streptomyces sp. NPDC051105. The sequence goes on from NZ_JBFBBR010000001.1 coordinate 837,281, forward strand.
GTTCTTCGACTCCCCCGAGGGCACGATGGTCTGCTCGGCGACGGTCGTCGAGGACCCCGCGCACCCCGGCAAGTCCAACCTGGTGTGGACGGCGGGCCATTGTGTGCACGCCGGCAAGAACGGCGGCTGGTACCGCAACATCGCGTTCGTGCCGTCGTACAACGACCAGGGGCTGACGGGCACGGCGCTCACGCAGGCGACGCGCTCCCAGATCGCGCCGTACGGCGTCTGGTGGGGTGATGGGGCGCAGACCTCGCAGCAGTGGATCAACCAGGGCGGGGAGACGGGCGGCGACGGCTCGTCGTACGACTACGCGGTGATCCATGTGACGCCGGAGCAGGGCAGTGGCGGCAAGTCCCTCGAGGAGACGGTCGGTTCGGCGCTTCCGGTGAACTTCGGCGCCCCGGCCGTTCCGAAGGTGTCGAGCATCACGGCCACCGGGTATCCGGCGGCGAAGCCCTACGACGGGTCGCTGCTGTACCAGTGCGCGGACAAGCCGGGGCGGCTGTCCGTCGACGCATCGGCGCCGACGATGTACCGGATCGGCTGCACGATGACCGGCGGGGCGTCGGGTGGCGGCTGGGTGGAGACGGGTGCCGACGGCAAGCCGGCGCTGGTGTCCAACACGTCGATCGGACCGGTGAGTTCGGGGTGGCTGGCCGGGCCGCGGTTCGGTGATGTGGCCAAGGGTGTGTATGAGGCGGTGAGCAAGGAGTTTGCTGATCAGTGAGGGTGGTGGGGGTCGCCGACTCGCCGTGGCACGCCGTGTGCTCGGTCGGCTGACTCGCCATCGTGGCTGATCGCGCCCCTGCGGCGGAGCCGTATATCGACACTGCCCCGCGCCCCTAAATGACAAAGACATGAGGCCCGCCCCCTTGCAAGGGGGCGGGCCTCATCTCAGCAGTCGTTACACCGCCGGCGTCGGGACGTACGGCGTCAGTTCCGCCGCCAGTTCCTCGTGGACCCGGACCTTGAGCAGGGTGCCCTCGGCGGTGTGCTCTTCCGAGAGGACCTCGCCCTCGTTGTGGGCGCGGGCGACCAGCTTGCCGTGGGTGTACGGCACCAGGGCCTCGATCTCGACCGACGGGCGGGGCAGCTCGTCGTCGATCAGGGCGAGGAGTTCCTGGATGCCCTGGCCGGTGCGGGCCGAGACCGCGAGGGAGCGCTTCTCGTTGCGCAGCAGCCGTTGGAGGACCAGCGGGTCGGTCGCGTCCGCCTTGTTGATCACCACGACCTCGGGTACGTCGGTGGCACCGACGTCCCTGATCACCTCCCGCACGGCGGCCAGCTGCTCCTCCGGTACCGGGTGCGAGCCGTCGACCACGTGCAGGATCAGATCGGCGTCGCCGACCTCCTCCATGGTGGAACGGAACGCCTCGACCAGGTGGTGGGGCAGGTGGCGCACGAAGCCGACGGTGTCGGCCAGCGTGTAGAGGCGGCCGCTCGGGGTCTCCGCGCGGCGGACCGTCGGGTCCAGGGTCGCGAACAGGGCGTTCTCGACCAGGACACCGGCGCCGGTGAGGCGGTTGAGCAGCGAGGACTTGCCGGCGTTGGTGTAGCCCGCGATGGCGACGGACGGCACCTTGTGGCGCTTGCGCTCCTGCCGCTTGATGTCGCGGCCGGTCTTCATCTCCGCGATCTCCCGGCGCATCTTCGCCATCTTCTCGCGGATCCGCCGCCGGTCCGTCTCGATCTTGGTCTCACCGGGACCACGGGTGGCGAGGCCGCCGCCCGAGCCGCCGCCCATCTGCCGGGACAGCGACTGACCCCAGCCTCGCAGGCGCGGCAGCATGTACTGCATCTGTGCGAGCGCGACCTGCGCCTTGCCCTCTCGGGACTTGGCGTGCTGGGCGAAGATGTCCAGGATCAGGGCGGTCCGGTCGATGACCTTGACCTTGACGACGTCCTCCAGCTGGATCAGCTGGCCCGGGCTCAGCTCACCGTCGCAGATGACGGTGTCCGCGCCCGTTTCGACGACGATGTCGCGCAGCTCCAGGGCCTTGCCGGAGCCGATGTAGGTGGCCGCGTCAGGCTTGTCGCGGCGCTGGATGACACCGTCGAGCACCAGCGCACCCGCCGTCTCGGCGAGGGCGGCCAGCTCCGCGAGGGAGTTGTCCGCGTCCTGCACGGTGCCCGTGGTCCACACCCCGACCAGCACGACCCGCTCCAGACGGAGCTGTCGGTACTCGACCTCGGTGACGTCCTCGAGCTCCGTGGAGAGGCCCACCACGCGGCGCAGGGCCGCGCGCTCGGAGCGGTCGAACTGGTCGCCGTCCCGCTCTCCGTCGATCTCGTGGCTCCAGGCGACGTCCTCTTCCATCAGGGCATCGGCCCGAAGACCTTCGGGGTAGTCCTGCGCGAGGCGCCTGGTGTCCTGGGAAGGGGAAGAAGAGGAGGTCATTTGATCCTTACGTCGATAGGGATGCCGAAATCGGCGTTCACTTGCTCAACGTACGAGTACCCCGGGAGATTCCCCGTGACCCGTACCGCGCCGACCCCATGATGGTCGCACGGTACGACCCGTCACGGCACCGTGTTATTCCGGGGGCCGCGCTGCCGTCACTTCTTGGCCTGCTTGGCCGGGGCCGGGGTCTGCTTCCAGTCCGGGTGGCCGGGCATCGGCGGGGTCTTCTCACCGTACAGCCAGGCGTCGAAGAAGCCGGTGAGGTCACGGTTCGCGACCGCGGAGGCCAGCTTCACGAAGTCGGCGGTGGTGGCGGTGGCGTCCTTGTGGCGCTGCACCCAGATCCGCTCCAGGCGCTCGAAGGCGGGCTTGCCGATCTCCTGGCGCAGGGCGTAGAGGGCGAGGGCGGCGCCGTCATAGATGTTGGGTCGGAAGATGCTGATCTTCTGGCCGGGGTCGGGCGCCTTGGGCAGGGCGGGCGGGCCGCCGGCGGCGCGCCAGCGGTCGGAGGCGCCGTAGGCGGCCTTCATCCGGTCGATCATGGGCCGGTTGCCCTTCTCCTCCGCGTACAGCGCCTCGTACCAGGTGGCGTGGCCCTCGTTCAGCCACACGTCCGACCAGACGTGCGGGCTGACGCTGTCGCCGAACCACTGGTGGGACAGCTCGTGCACCATGATCGACTCGATGTACCACTTGGGGTACGCGGACCCGGTGAACAGGTTCTTCTCGAAGAGGGAGAGGGTCTGGGTCTCCAGCTCGAAGCCGGTGGACGCCTGTGCCATGAGCACGCCGTAGGTCTCGAAGGGGTACGTCCCGACCTTGCTCTCCAGCCAGGCGATCTGGTCCGGGGTCTTGGCCAGCCAGGGTTCGAGGGTCTTGGCGTCGGCGCTCGGGACGACGTCCCGGACGGGCAGGCCGTGCGGGCCGGTGCGGTGCAGTACGGCGGAGCGGCCGATGGAGACCTGGGCCAGTTCGGTGGCCATGGGGTGCTGGGTGCGGTAGGTCCAGGTGGTCTGCCGGCCGACCCGGGCGGACTCGGTGGGGAGACCGTTGGCGACCACGGTGTAGCCGTTCGGGGCGGTGATGTGGAAGGTGAACATCGCCTTGTCGGACGGGTGGTCGTTGCACGGGAAGACCAGGTGGGCGGCGTCGGCCTGGTTGGCCATGGCGAGCCCGTCGGTGGTGCGCACCCAGCCGCCGTCCTGGCCCTTGGCGGGCACCGGGTCGCTGGTGTGCTTCACGGTGATCCGCGTCCAGCTGCCCTGCCGCAGCGGCTGGTCCGGGGTGACGACCAGGTCGTCGCCGGCGCTGTCGAAGGCGGCGGCCCGGCCGTCGACCTCGACGGACTCGACCTTGCCGTGCGCGAAGTCCAGGTTGACCCGGTCCAGGTCGGTGGTGGCCCAGGCGTCGATGGTGGTCACGGCCTGGAGCGGCTTGTCGTTGCTGCCGGGATAGGTGAAGGAGAGGTCGTACGACGCCACGTCGTACCCCGGGTTTCCGAGGTACGGGAAGAGCCGGTCGCCGACGCCCAGCGACGTCGGCGGCGCGCTCGCGCCGAGCAGGACTACGGAGACGGCGGAGGCGAGCAGAGCGGTGTGCCGGCGCCGGGGCCGACGGGCGCGGAGGGTGAGCGACATGAACCACCGCTACCAGCGCGCTCCGGGCTCCCGGTGACGACGCGCGCCCGATCCACTCGAACGAGTAACTCTGACGGGCCTCCCGTCGGCTCGGACGGCCGCCTCACTGGTGTTGCGCTCGGTCGACGTCGTACACCCCGGCCACGTTGCGCATCGCGCGCATCAGGGCGGGCAGGTGGGCCGCGTCGGGGAGCTCGACGGTGTAGGTGTGGCGGACGCGCTGCTGGCTGGGTGGTTCCACGGTGGCCGAGACGATCTCGGCGCCCTCCTGGGCCATCGCCTCGGTGAGGTCGGCGAGCAGATGGGGGCGGCCGAACGATTCGGCGACCAGGGTGACCCGGCAGGCGGTGCTGTCACCCCAGCTCACGGCGGTTTCCGGGCGCCCGGTGCCCTTCATGTGCGCCACCGAGGCGCAGGCCACGCGGTGCACGGTGACCACTCCCCCGCGCACGGCGAAGCCGGTGACCTCGTCGGGCGGTACGGGGGTGCAGCAGCCGGCCAGCCGTACGGTCGCGTCGGGCCGGTCGACGACCACGGCGCTGGCGGTGCGGGGCGTGGGTGCCTGGGGCTCCGGGATCGGGCGCGTGGGTACGGCCACGGGGGCGTGGGGCTCTTCGGTGCTGTCCGGGTGGGTGGCGAGCCAGCGCTGGATGGCGATGCGCGCGGCGGGCGTGTGGGCGTGCTCCAGCCACTCCCGGGAGGGTTCGGAGGCCGGGTCCTGGCCCATCAGCAGCTGGACGGTGTCACCGTCCTTGAGGACGGTGCTGAGGGTGGCCAGGCGGCCGTTGACCCGGGCGCCGATGCAGGCGTGCGCGTCCTCGCCGTACTGGGCGTAGGCGGCGTCGACGCAGGTGGCGCCCTCGGGGAGGCCGAGGGTGCCGCCGTCGGGGCGGAAGACGGTGATCTCGCGGTCCTGGGCGAGGTCCTCGCGGAGGGTGGACCAGAAGGTGTCGGCGTCCGGCGCGGCCTTCTGCCAGTCGAGGAGGCGGGAGAGCCAGCCGGGACGGGTCGGGTCGGCACGCTCGCCGTCGGCCGGGGCCTCGGAGCCGGGCGCGTCGGCGGCCGGGGCGTAGGGGTTGCCGAGGGCGACGACACCGGCCTCGGCGACCTTGTGCATCTGGTGGGTGCGGATGAGGACTTCGGCGACCTGCCCGTCGGCGCGGGCCACCGCCGTGTGCAGCGACTGGTACAGGTTGAACTTCGGTACGGCGATGAAGTCCTTGAACTCCGAGACCACCGGGGTCAGACAGGTGTGCAGTTCGCCGAGCACGGCGTAACAGTCCGCGTCCTCGTTGACCAGCACCAGCAGCCGGCCGAAGTCGGCGCCGCGCAGTTCGCCGCGTTTGCGGCTGACGCGGTGGACGGAGACGAAGTGGCGTGGCCGGATGAGGACTTCGGCGGGGATGTCGGCGTCGCGCAGCACCCCGCGCACCTCGTCGGAGATCTCCGCGAGGGGGTCGTCCGCGCGGGCCGCGTTCTCGGCGATCAGCTCTCGTGTGTGCGCGTACTCCTCGGGGTGCAGGATGGCGAAGACCAGGTCCTCCAGCTCGGTCTTCAGGGCCTGCACGCCGAGCCGTTCGGCGAGCGGGATGAGGACGTCACGGGTGACCTTGGCGATCCGCTCCTGCTTCTCGGGGCGCATCACGCCGAGGGTGCGCATGTTGTGCAGCCGGTCGGCGAGCTTGATCGACATCACGCGGACGTCGCTGCCGGTGGCGACGAGCATCTTCCGGAACGTCTCGGGTTCGGCGGCGGCCCCGTAGTCGACCTTCTCGAGTTTCGTCACCCCGTCGACCAGGTAACGGACCTCCTCGCCGAACTGTTCCCGCACCTGGTCGAGGGTCACATCGGTGTCCTCGACGGTGTCGTGGAGCAGAGAGGCCGTCAGGGTCGTGGTCTCGGCGCCGAGTTCGGCCAGGATCAGGGTGACCGCGAGGGGGTGGGTGATGTACGGCTCGCCGCTCTTGCGCATCTGGCCGCGGTGCGATGACTCGGCCAGTACGTAGGCACGGCGCAGGGGTTCGAGGTCGGCGTCGGGGTAGTGGGCGCGGTGCGCCTCGGCGACATGGCCGATGGCGTCGGGCAGCTTGCCGCGGGCCGCGTTGCCGAGGAGCGCGGCCCGGCCGAGCCGGCGCAGGTCGATCCGGGGGCGGGCCTTCCTGCGGGCCGCTGTGGGCACTACAGGTCCGGGCGTCGCAGGGTTCGTGGCCTCCGCACTCATGGGCACCTCCGGCTCGTGGACCGGCGGACGGGGCCCCAGGGCATACACGGCTCAGGGATTGGTGACATTCCCCCGTCCGTGCCGGTGCTTGATGCTACCGAGCCCAACACGCCCGACTGACCGCCTCTCGCCCAGCGTGAAACGGATCACCCATTCGAGCGACGACTTGGAGGTTTACGATTTTGCGCCACCTGTTCGGGGGGTGGTCGACGTTTCTCGCCATCGGGGGCAACGCGGGCCATGGATCCGGATGTTGTACGACGCCCCCGACCACGGTTCACGACGTCGGGCCGGTTCAACGGACGGCGTTTTCCAGCCAATCGGCGTCGATCTCGCCCTCGGCCACAATCACGGCTGGGCCCGTCATCTCGATCTCGCCGTCGGGTCGCTCGGTGATGACGAGACGTCCGCCGGGCACGTCCACGGTGTACGTCGCCGGGGTTCCGGTGACGGCGGGGTCGGCGCCGTCGCGGCGGGCGGTGGCCACGGCGACCGCGCAGGCGCCGGTGCCGCAGGAGCGGGTCTCGCCGGAGCCGCGCTCGTGCACGCGCATCGCGACGTGGCGAGGACCTCGGTCGACGACGAACTCGACGTTGACCCCTTCGGGGTAGGCCGACGGGGGGCTGAAGGGGGGCGGGCTGTACAGGTCGCCGGCGTGCGCGAGGTCCTCGACGAAGGCGACGGCGTGCGGGTTGCCCATGTTCACGTTCCGGGCGGGCCAGCTGCGGTCGCCGACGCTCACCGTGACGTCGCTCTCGGGGAGCCGGGCGCTGCCCATGCCCACGGTGATGTCGCCGTCCTTGGCGACGTGGACGGTCTTCACGCCGCCGCGGGTGGCGACGGCGAGGTCACCCTCCGTGACGTGACCGGCGTGCTGGAGGTAGCGGGCGAAGACGCGGACGCCGTTGCCGCACATCTCGGCGATCGAGCCGTCGCCGTTGCGGTAGTCCATGAACCACTCCGCGTCGGCGGCCATCCTCTCGGCCTCGGGGTGCGCGGCGGACCGGACGACGTGCAGCACACCGTCCGCGCCGATGCCTGACCGGCGGTCGCACAGGGCGGTCACGGCGGCCGGGGTGAGGTCCAGGGCGTTGTCCGGGTCCGGGACGATCACGAAGTCGTTCTCGGTGCCGTGGCCCTTGAGGAAGGGGATGCTCATTCTTCGAGGGTAAGGGAGGGGTGCGCGGTGGTCTGGCTGCGGGCCGGTGGGGGCTGCTGGCGCCCACGCGGCGAGGCCGCGTACCCCATCCAGCCCCGCGCCCCTGTGGGGCGCCCCGGTCCAGGGCGTTTTTCAGCGCAGTCGCGCCACTCGCCAGACAGCCAGGACGACCACGAGCGCCACCAGGACCACGTATCCGATCACCACGCGCCAGTCGGGCCTGCGGTCCGAGCCCCTCGCGGGGAAGCCCGGCAGGGTGTAGCCCACCCGGCGGGCCGCCATCATTCCCCAGCCCGCCGCGCAGGAGCAGATCAGCAGACCCAGCATCGCGATCACCGCGCCGCTGTCGCCGAAGTCGAAGGCCAGCGGGAAGGCGAACATCAGGGAACCCACCGCGGCCAGGCCCACGATCGGGGTCAGCTGCCACAGGCGCAGACGACGCTGCGGACGGAGCTCGACCTCGACCTCGGGGCCGCTGGTGAACATCTCCTCCGGCTCGGGGCCGTCGGCGGTCACCCCGCCGCCCACCGTGTCGTCCGGACCGTCCGGCGTCAGTCGGTCCTCGCCGTCGTCCGGATCACCCGGTTCCACGGCGACATGCTCGGTGTCTCGTGCGGTGTCGCGAGGGCCGGCCTCCATCGCCACGCGCCCTCCCAACTAGGACTCCACTTGCGATCGAAGCTCGATGATGGCACGGCGCCGGAGGCCCCGATGACCGGTGGCGCATCCCGATGCCATGACGTGATCAGGCTGTGACCGGTCGTTCGAGCAACGCCAGGGCCAGCCGCGGAAGTTCCTCGCGGTCCGCCGCGGCCCCACTCAACCAGTGCACCCGGGGGTCGCGCCTGAACCACGAATCCTGACGGCGCGCGAAGCGCTTGGTCGCACGAACGGTCTCGGCGCGTGCTTCCGCTTCCGTGCACTCCCCGGCGAGCGCCGTGAGGACCTGCTGGTAGCCGAGCGCGCGCGACGCCGTACGGCCCTCGCGCAGGCCGTGCGCCTCCAGTGCGCGCACCTCGTCCACCAGTCCGGCCTCCCACATCCGGTCGACACGCAGCGCGATGCGTTCGTCGAGTTCGGGGCGGGCCACGTCGACACCGATCTGGACGGTGTCGTAGACCGAGTCATGGCCCGGCAGGTTGGCGGTGAAGGGCCGGCCGGTGATCTCGATCACCTCCAGGGCCCGGACGATGCGGCGCCCGTTGCTGGGCAGGATGGCACGGCCGGCCTCGGGGTCGGCGGCGCACAGCCGGGCGTGCAGGGCGCCGGAGCCGCGCAGCGCGAGTTCCTCCTCCAGGCGGCCCCTGACCTCGGGGTCGGTGCCGGGGAACTCCAGGTTGTCGACGGCGCCGCGGATGTAGAGCCCGGAGCCGCCGACCAGGACCGGCCAGCGGCCCTCGGCGAGCAGGGCGTCGATACGGGCGCGGGCGAGCCGCTGGTACTCGGCGACGGAGGCCGTGACCGTCACGTCCCAGATGTCGAGCAGGTGGTGCGGCACGTCGGCGCGCTCCTCGGGCGTCAGCTTGGCGGTGCCGATGTCCATCCCCTGGTACAGCTGCATGGAGTCGGCGTTGACGACCTCGCCGCCGAGCCGTTGGGCCAGGAAGACGCCGAGGTCGGACTTTCCGGCCGCGGTGGGGCCGACGACGGCGATGACACGGGGGGCGGGGGGTGCGCTGCTCACCGCACCAGTCTCGCAAACCTCGGGGGCGGGTCTCGAACGAGTTACGTGACAGTCCGTGTCCGGCTTCGTTGCCCGTTGCGAGGTTCCCGCCGCCGGCGAGAGGCGGTGACCGGGGTGACGCAAACGGACGCACCGGGTCACGCGGGATTTCGCTCACGCGAGTAACGTATGGAGTGGATATGGGCGTTTTTGCACGATTCCTCGGGAAGAAGTCGAAGGTCACGGAGGAGCCGGACACCGAGGCGCCGGCCGGTACCGAGCCGGACGGGTCGGCGGCGGAGGCCACAGTGAAGAACGCCGTGGAGAGCGCTGCGGAGGACGCGGCGGAGGAGACGGCGGACATCGCGGCGGAGGAGGCGGCCGGGGCGACGGCGGCGAAGGAGCCGGGCGAGGACGGCGACGGGAGCACGGAGGTGCGGACGGAACCGGAGCCCGTCGCGGTCGCCGACGCCGAGAGCACCGAGATCCCGAAGCAGCAGTCCGCCAAGGAGGCCGCCGACAACGAGGTCGGCGAGGGCGCCCGCACATAGCGGCCCGCGAGGGAAGCCATAGGGAAGGTAGCCATGGGTCTTTTGGACAATTTGAAGGCCAAACTCGCCCCGGCCAAGGACCGGGTCTCTGACCTCGCGCAACAGCACGAGGACAAGATCGACAAGCTCCAGCACGGCATCGACAAGGCCGCGCGGGTCGTCGACGAGAAGACCAAGGGCAAGTACAGCGACAAGATCCAGACGGGTACGGGCAGGGCCAAGGACGCCATGGACCGGTTTGTGCACCCGGACGCGACCGGCCCCACCGCGCCGACCCGGCCGGAGAGCCCGCCACCGGCTCCCTGAGCCGGGCGGACCACGCAGATCGGCGGACGGCCGAGAGTCACCCGACTCCCGGCCGTCCGCCGTTTCGCGAGGTGGTCAGGACCAGGCCGCCACCAGGTAGCAGACGCCGTAGGGCACGTCGTCGTGGAGCAGCGCCCCGGCGAGGCCCGCGTCCTCGGCCGCGCCGGCCAGGACCTGCCAGGGGGCCCGGCCCGAGACCTTGAGCTGGTACGCCAGGTCGGCGTCGAGGGCCTTGATCGCCGCGAGGTCGGCGGTGCCGAGCGCGCGGGCCGCCTCGGCGTCGAAGGGGGCCGCCCGCTCGTCGAGGTAGCCGGGCGCCTTGAGGGTGCGGCAGGCGCTGGCGTCGCCCATGACCAGCATCGCCACCCGCGCGGCCCGGTCGGCGATCTCCCGGCCGGTACGGACACACCGTTCGGCCTCCAGGGGTTCGCCCACGCCCAGCCCCTCGATCGGCGCGTCGGCCCACCCGGTGCGCTCCAGCAGCCAGGCGCCGACGGCGAGCGAGGGCGGCAGCTCCCGCTCACCGGCCTCGCCGCTCCCGAGCTGTACGTCGACATCGACGCCGAAGCCGCGGAAGGAGCCCCGGCTGCCCTGCGAGAACACGCCCCGCCCGGTCTCCTTCGCGGGCCCGACCACCACCAGCAGGTCGGGGCGCGCGGCGGCGAGCACGCCCAGCGCGTCCGCGCAGGCGGCACGGGTGCCGTCCAGCTCGGGGGCGGCACCCGCGGCGACCTCGGGCACGAGGAGCGGGGGGCAGGGGCAGACTGCGGCGGCGACAAGCATGATCGGCAGAGTAGCGGCGACGGCCGCCGAAGGTCAGTCGGCGGCGGCGGTCGCCCCTGGTCAGTCCTCGATCAGCACGTCGGTCAGGTCGATCAACGTGAGCACCAGCACGACGAGCTTGCCGTCGCTGATCACGTACTCGATGAAGAGGTTGCGCGAGAGGGCGATCTCCCGCGTTGTCTCGTCGCCGCGGACGGGATGGGAGAGCTTGTGCCGCGGGTCGGTCACCAGTATGGCCAGGCCGCGTTCCAGCACGTCACGCCGGTCGGCGGGCAGGCTGTCGCGCACTTGGGCGGCCTCTTCGGTGAACGCAACTCGGTACGGCAACATGTGATGCTCCTTTCCGCCCGTATTGTGGCAGCCCGTCAGTCGCAGCCGCAGCCGCTTCCCGAGGCCACCGGCAGCGGCTCCGGCACCCCGATCTTCGGCAGCCCCAGCAGCACGCCCGCCGGCTTGGCGGCCTGGGCGGCGTTGCGCTTCTCCCAGGCGTCGCCCGCGCGGGTCCGGCGCACGTCCAGTACGGCACCCTCGGCGAGGAGGTGGTGGGGGGCGGCGTAGGTGATCTCGACCGTGACGACGTCGCCGGGGCGGACCTCCTGGTCGGGCTTGGTGAAGTGGACCAGACGGTTGTCGGGGGCCCGGCCGGAGAGGCGGTGGGTGGCGCCGTCCTTGCGGCCCTCACCCTCGGCGACCATCAGCTCCAGGGTGCGGCCGACCTGCTTCTTGTTCTCGTCCCAGGAGATCTCCTCCTGAAGGGCGACGAGACGCTCGTAACGCGCCTGGACGACCTCCTTGGGGATCTGGTTCTCCATGGTCGCGGCCGGGGTGCCGGGCCGCTTGGAGTACTGGAAGGTGAAGGCCTGGGTGAAGCGGGCCTCGCGGACCGCGTGCAGGGTCTGCTCGAAGTCCTCCTCGGTCTCGCCGGGGAAGCCCACGATGATGTCCGTGGTGATCGCGGCGTGCGGGATGGCGGCCCGGACCTTCTCGATGATCCCGAGGTAGCGGTCCTGCCGGTACGAGCGGCGCATCGCCTTCAGGACGGTGTCCGAGCCGGACTGGAGCGGCATGTGGAGCTGAGGCATGACGTTCGGGGTCTCCGCCATGGCCGCGATCACGTCGTCCGTGAAGTCACGGGGGTGCGGGGAGGTGAAGCGGACCCGCTCCAGGCCGTCGATGGTTCCGCAGGCCCGCAGCAGCTTGCTGAAGGCCTCGCGGTCGCCGATGTCGGAGCCGTACGCGTTGACGTTCTGGCCGAGCAGGGTGATCTCGGAGACGCCCTCGCCGACCAGTGCCTCGATTTCGGCGAGAATGTCGCCGGTGCGGCGGTCCTTCTCCTTGCCGCGCAGCGCCGGGACGATGCAGAAGGTGCAGGTGTTGTTGCAGCCGACGGAGATCGAGACCCAGGCCGCGTACGCGCTCTCGCGCCGGGTCGGCAGCGTGGAGGGGAACGCCTCCAGCGACTCGGCGATCTCGACCTGCGCCTCTTCCTGCACCCGGGCGCGCTCCAGCAGGACCGGCAGCTTGCCGATGTTGTGCGTGCCGAAGACGACGTCGACCCAGGGGGCCTTCTTCACGATGGTGTCGCGGTCCTTCTGGGCGAGGCAGCCGCCGACCGCGATCTGCATGCCGGGGCGCTTCGTCTTCATCGGGGCGAGGCGGCCGAGATTGCCGTAGAGGCGGTTGTCGGCGTTCTCCCGGACGGCGCAGGTGTTGAAGACGACGACATCGGCGTCGCCGTCGGAGCCCTCGGGGGCGCGGACGTATCCCGCCTCCTCCAGCAGCCCGGACAATCGCTCGGAGTCGTGGACGTTCATCTGGCACCCGTACGTGCGGATTTCATAGGTTTTAGATGAAAGAACGTCCACTGCCGCGCTCCGGTCACTGCTGCTGGTCATGAGTCAAGAGTAGGCGGTCGTGAAAGTGGCCCGTCGCGGCCGCCGCCTCCTCGCCGACGGACCAGGGACGACGGGCACCCCGCCCCGTACGAGGGTGGCTCGGGGCGCGGCCCGGAAGACGGAGCCTGAGCCGGTTCGCGGACACACGGCCTCCGCCGTCATGCCGCCGTCCTTCTCAGCACCGCCCGAACGGCGGCCTGCGCCGTTCTCGCGGACACCCAGACCTGCCGCGGGGGTCCCTCCGGCGGGCCGCCCGCGGACACCGCACGGCACCCCCTGCCGGTCAAGGCACCCAGCCTCTGTTCCGGTCGCGCCCGGGGAAACCGCACGACCTGCTCGTGATCTTCCGGGGCGACGACATGGCGGCACGGAAAGGTCCGTACCGGTTGCGTCAAGGGTTGTAAAAAGCGGGTCGACCCGGGCCGTGCAAGCGGTCGGAAGCTGAAGGCCGCGAACAGGTTGTGGGCGATACCAGCGCCGGGATCAGCGCCGTGTCATCGGCGGGGTCGTAACCCGATTGATTTCGGCTTCAGTTGTTGACGGCGGACATGAGTAGGTCTACAACCCGAGGGAGCGCTCTCATGTCTGCTGTTGCTCCATCCCCACGCACGCCGAACCGGCTTGAGGAGACTCCGCATGCAGAGTTCCGCCAGCGCACCCACCCGCAGACCACCGGCCGGCGCCGTACGCCCGCGCGCGGCTCTCGGCCTGGTCGTCGTCCTGATCGCCGCCTTCTTCGCGGTCCTCGCGCCGTCGCCCGCGCACGCCGCCGACCAGTTGCTGTCCCAGGGCAGGCCCGCCACCGCCTCCTCGAGCGAGAATGCCTCCTTCCCCGCGAGCGCGGCGGTCGACGGCAACACCGGCACCCGCTGGTCCTCGGCCTTCTCCGACCCGCAGTGGCTCCAGGTCGACCTCGGGTCCGTCCAGCAGCTCAGCCGGGTCGCCCTGACCTGGGAGGCCGCCTACGCGACCGCCTTCCAGGTCCAGGTCTCCACCGACGCCACCACCTGGACCACCGTCTACTCCACGACCACCGCCACCGGCGGAACCCAGAACCTGACCATCACCGGCAGCGGCCGCTTCGTCCGCCTCTACGGCACCGCGCGCGGCACCCCGTACGGCTACTCCCTGTGGGAGTTCCAGGTCTACGGCCCCGGGTCCACCACCCCGCCGGACGACTTCTGGGGCAGCACCAGTGACATCCCCGCCGCGAACAACGCCGTCGAGGTGAAGATCCTCAACCGCACCAACGGCAAGTACCCCGACAGCCAGGTGTACTGGAGCTTCAACGGCCAGACGCACTCCATCGCCGAGCAGCCCTACCTCGACATGCCGGCCAACTCCGCCGGCCGCATGTACTTCTACCTGGGCTCGCCCACCAGCTCGTACTACGACTTCATCGAGTTCACGGTCGGCAACAACGTCTTCAACGGCAACACCACCCGGGTCGACGCCTTCGGCCTGAAGCTGGCCATGCGCCTGCACACCAAGGACGGTTACGACGTCGAGGTCGGCGAGAACCGGCAGACCTTCGCCGAGGACCGCGCCACCACCTTCCAGCGGTTCATCGACGCGGTGCCGTCCCAGTTCGACGTGCTGGCCCAGACCCAGGCCCCGTACCGGATCATCGCGCCCGGCAGCGACCCGAGCTTCCGCGCAGGCGGCGCCAACGCGAACTACTTCACCTCGTACGCCCAGTCGGTGGGCGTGACCGCGGCCACCTCCGACATCTTCGGCTGCGCGGCCGCCCTGGCGGGCGACCCGAACATGTGCGCCGCCCTCAACCGCCACGTCGCGACCCTGCCGGCCTCCCAGCAGTCCGACCCCGCCCGGTTCTACACGGCGGCACCGGCGAACTACTACGCCAAGTTCTGGCACGACAACGCCATCAACCACCTCGCCTACGGCTTCCCCTACGACGACGTGGCGGGCCAGTCCTCCTTCATCTCCCACGCCAACCCGCAATGGCTCCTGGTCGCCGTCGGCTGGTAGCCGATCCGGTGGCACGGACGCCGCACCCACACTGATCCCCCGACCGGCGGGTCCGGCCGGGTCACATCCGACCCGGCCGGACCCGTCGACCGCCGGCACCGCGAGCTGACCACGACCACGACAGGGGCGGCGCACGCGTCCGCCTCCGGGAAGGCGCGGCGGGGCCCGGCGCAGGCCGCGGCGCGCCGGTCATGGTCCGGGGGTGGGTGTTCCCGGCGGAACACCGGCCCGCGCCGCCCTCGCACGTCCGGCACGCCGGTGTCCTCGCGCAGTCCGACACGGCCGTGGAGGCGGCGCAGGTGTTGAAGACGACGACATCCGCGTCGCCGTAGGAGCCCTCGGGGGCGCGGACGTATCCCGCCTCCTCCGGCAGCCCGGACAATCGCTCGAAGTCGTCCCGCACCGGGCCAGTGCTGCGACCGGAAAGGTTCACCGGCTCGAGGCTGCGCTCGGGCTCCGGCGCCAGGCTCAGGGATGTGTCGGGACGGCCGCGGTGATGGCCGCGGCCACGTCGTCCGTGGCGTGGCCGGACGCGATCGCCTCGTCCCAGCGCTTCAGCAGCGCCTCGGTGAGCGGCAGTTCGAGCCCACGGTGGTCGGCGGCCGCCAGGGCGAGGGCCGCGTCCTTGCCCGCGTGGTGCAGCGGGAAACCCGGGGCGAAGTCGTGCTCGACCATGGCCCGGCCCTTGGCCGTCGCATACGGGGACCCCAGCGGGCTCTCGGTGAGGGTGCCGAGCACCAGACCGGGTTCCAGCCCGAGCACGCCGGCCAGGCTGACGGTCTCGGCCATGCCTTCGACCAGGACCGCGAGCCAGTTGTTCAGCACCAACTTGAAGCGGCTGCCGTCGCCGAGGCGGTCCAGCCACAGCGTTCGGTGGCCCAGCGCGTCGAACAGCGGCTGCACCCGGGGGCGCAGTGCCGGATCCCCGGAGGCGAGGACGAGCAGTTCGCCCCGTTCCGCCGGCCCGGAACTCCCGGAGACCGGGGCGTCGACGAACGCGGCGGTCCCCTCGGCGAGTTCCGCCAGCTGCCGGGTGGCGTGGACGCCGACCGTGCTCATCTGGATCCAGACCGCGCCCGGGCCGAGCGCGGTCAGGGCGCCGTCAGCCCCGGTCATCGCGCTCTGCACGGCGGCACCGTCGGTGAGCATGGTGATCAGGAACCCGGCCTCCGCCGCCGCCCCGGCCGGGGTCCCGGCGACGCGCGCGCCAGAGCCGGCCAGCGCCTCGGCCCGCTGCCGGGTCCGGTTCCACACCGTCACGTCGAACCCGGCGCGCAGCAGGTTGCGTGCGATGGGGGCGCCCATGACACCGGTGCCGAGAACAGCGACCCGGGTCCTTCCTGTTCGCTCGGTCTGCTCGGTCCGTTCGGTCTGTTCAGTCGGTTCAGTCGGTTCAGTCGGTTCAGTCGGTTTGGTCCGCTCGGTTCGTTCGGTCGATGCGGTCATCACACACTCTCCGGGGAAGGTCCGGCGACCGAGGTGGCCGCCGCCATGATCGAGTCGATGTCCTTGAGGTCGGTCTCGTCGAGCGTGAGGTCCGCCGCCGCGAGGCTGTCCTCGACGTGGTGGACGCGCCGCGCGCCGACGATCGCCGCGTCCACGCCCGGTCGGGCCAGGGTCCAGGCAATGGCCAGTTGACTGACCGTCATGTCACGGAAGGCCGCGAACTCCTCCAAGGCGTGGACGACCCCGAGGTTGCGCCGGTAGGCCTCGCCGCGGAAGACCTCGCTCTTCGCCCGCCAGTCGTCGGCGGGGAAGACGGTGTCCTCCCCGAGCGTGCCGGTCAGCAGGCCGTGCGCGAGCGGGCCGTAGACCAGGACGCCGATGCCGCGCCGGCGGGTGTAGGGCAGGACGGTGTCCTCGATCCCGCGGCGGAAGAGGTGGTACGGCGGCTGCAGCGTCTCCACCGGCAGGGTGCGGGAGAACTCGGCCATCTGCTCGGCGGTGTAGTTGGACACGCCGACGTGCCGGATCTTGCCGGCCGCGACCAGTTCCTCCAGCGCGCCGGCCGTATCGGCGAGCGGCACGTCCGGGTCGGGCCAGTGGACCTGGTAGAGGTCGATGTGGTCGACGCCGAGCGCGGTCAGGCTGGCGTCGACGCCGGCGCGCAGGGCGGCGGGGCTCGCGTCCCGGGCCACTCCGGTGCCGGTGCGGCGCAGGCCGCCCTTGGTGGCGATCACCAACTCGTCGCGGTGTCCGCGGAGTTCGTCCCGCAGGGCGGCTCCGAGCAGGCGTTCTGACGCACCGAAGCCGTACCCCTGGGCGGTGTCGAAGAAGTTCACCCCGAGCTCGCGGGCCCGGTGGATCGCCCTCCTGGCGTCGTCCTCGGCGAAGGTGCCCCAGTCCCCGCCGAGTTGCCAGGTGCCGAAGGCAATGCGGGAGACCAGCAGTCCGGTCGATCCCAGTGTGGTGCTGCGCATGATTGTCCTCCGTGGGTGATGAGTTCGTTCGGTTGTGCCGTCGGTCGGGGTCAGCCGACTCTGGCGCCGACCACATGCCCGATCCCGAAGACGGCCGCGGCGGCGAGGGCGCCCACGAAGAGCTGGCGGGCCCCGGAGCGGAGCGGCGCCCGGCGGTTGAGCAGGCCGATCGCCCCGCCGACGGCGAACAGGGCGGTGCCCGCCAGGGCGACGGCGAGCAGCAGCGCGGCCGTTCCCGAGAGGAAGAGGAAGGGCAGTACGGCGGTCAGGGCGCCGAGGGCGAACGAGGCGAGGCTGGAGAAGGCCGCCGACCACGGCGAACCCAACTCATCCGGGTCCAGCCCGAGTTCCTCGCGGACCATGGTGTTGAGGGCGGTGTCGTGGTCCCGCATGATGGTCGTCGCGACATGCCGGGCGTCGTCCGCGTCCAGTCCCTTGTCCCGGTAGAGCTGGACGAGTTCCGCCTCGTGGGCGCCCGGGTCGGCGCGCAGCTGGTCGGCGGCGACCGCTATCTCGCGCTCGTAGGCCTCGCGTTGGCTGCGCATGGAGATGTACTCGCCGGCGGCCATGGAGAAGGCTCCGGCCAGCAGTCCGGCGACTCCGGCGAACAGGACGGCCGTACCGGAGACGCCGGATCCGGCGAAGCCCATCACCAGTGCCGTGTTGGAGACCAGGCCGTCGTTGACGCCGAACACCGCGGCGCGCAGGGCGCCCGAGCGGTCGCCGTGCCGCGATCGCTCGCCGCGCTCGGTGAGATTCCTGGTCTCGGCGTTCACCGTGCCCGCACGAGCGGCGTACGGCCGTTCGGATGACGTCAGCGACATCGCAGCACTCCGATCCTCGATGGTGGTCTCCATCAGCGGCGAATACAGAGCTTCCGGTTATTCGCCGTCATAGATACCAACGAGCGGAAAGCTGCCCTGTTTCCCATTTAGGCCAGATAGTCGGAGATAAGCGTTATCGCTATAAACGATCGGTCGCGTGAGGATTGTGTAAGCACGTGACTCCCGTCGGCGGGCGTGATGGCATAGGCGGCATGGAGTTGCGCGAGCTGCGGGCGTTCGTGACGGTGGTGGAGGAGGGCGGGCTGTCCGCTGCCGCGCGGCGGCTGCATGTGAGCCAGCCCGCTCTGTCCCAGACGATCAGCGGGCTGGAGCGGCAGCTGGGTGTGCGACTGCTGGTGCGCGGGCGCAGCGGGGTGCGGGCGACCGAAGCGGGGACCGCGCTGGCCGGTGAGGCACGGGCGGTGCTCGCCCGGCACGATCAGGCGCTGCGGGTGATGGCCGGGTACGCCGGTCCGGGCGGCGGGGCGCTGCGCATCGGGATCCCTTTGGAGCTGCCGTCCGGGCTGCTCGACCCGGCGCTCGCCGAACTGGCCTCGACGTATCCGGAGACACGGGTGCAGGCCCGGCATCTGTCCACGGCGGAGCAGCTGACCGCGCTGCGCGCCGCCGACCTCGACGTCGGCTTTCTCCGAGAGCGGCCGTCTGGGCCGGAGTTCGACGCGCTGCTCGTCGTACGGGAGAGACTCGGTGTGCTGGTCGGCGTCGAACAGGCAGCCGAGCTGGCCGGGCCCGACGGCATCCCGCTCGACGCGCTCAACACGTTGCAGTGGGTCGGATTCCCGCGGGCCGGAAGCCCCGCCTGGTACGACGAGCTGACCGCGATCCTGCGCGGGCACGGCCTCGATCTCGGCCCCGAGGCGCCTGAGGGGCAGGCGCTGATCGCCGACGTGAAGCTGGCCGCGGTTGCCTCCGGGAAGGCGTTCGCACTGGCTCCGCCGGGCTGGCAGCAGCCGTTGCCCGACCATGTGACCTGGTCACCGCTGATCGGCGACCCGCTGGTGCGGCGCACCTGGGCGGTATGGCCGTCCGACTCCCGCCGCCGCGACCTGGGCCACTTCATCGCGACCCTGGACCGTCCGCCCCGGGCCTGAACCCGCACGCCCCGACCCGACACCGACCGACCGCGACCGTCGGGGGCACCCTGCCGGAGACGGCCGGCGGGGCGCCGAGGACAGCCGGGACACCACCGGACACGACCGGGACCGCCGAAGACACCTGGCGCTTCACCGGACACGACCCGGACCGCCGAAGACACCTGGCGCTTCACCGGACACGACCCGGACCGCCGAAGACACCTGGCGCTTCACCGGACACGACCGGGAACCGCCTGGGCCCCGCCGGACACGGGCGGACACGGCGAGGCCTCCGGAGACGGCTGGGACACTGCCCGGCACGCCCAGCGCTTCAGCGGGACCTCGCCTGACCCGGCCGGAGCGCCGGGTGGCAGGTTCCGGCGCCCCCCTTGATGCGTCAGACGGCCGTGCGGCCGCCGTCGACCGGCAGGATCGCTCCCTGCACGAAGCTCGCCGCGTCGCTCGCCAGGTAGGCGATCGCCTCGGCGATCTCCCGTGCCTCGCCGGGCCGGCCCGCGGGCGCCTGGGCGGCCAGGGCGTCCAGGTCGTCGCCCATGGCGGCCGTGCCCTCGGTACGGGTCGGGCCGGGCTCCACGGCGTTCACCCGCACGCCCCGCGGGCCGAACTCGGCGGCCCAGGCCTTGGTCAGCAGGTTGACGGCCGCCTTGCTCGACCCGTACAGCGCCATGCCCACGACCCCGTACTCGGCGACGATCGTGCTGACGTTCACGATCGCACCCTGTCCACGCTCGGCCATGCCCGGTGCCAGCTCGGCGACCAGGTAGAACGGCGCCTTCACGTTCAGGTCGTAGACGGCGTCCACATCGCTGGACGGCGTCTCGGCCGTCAGGCCGAACGGGAAGATGCCGGCGTTGTTGACGATGATGTCCACCCGGCCGCCGCCCAGCTCGACGGCCCGCCTGGCCAGCTGCCGCACCGAGTCGGCGTCCCGCAGCTCCGCCGCCAGGAAGTCGGCCTTGCCGCCGCGCTCGCGGACGGCCGCGACCACCTTCTCGCCGCGCTCCGCGTTCCGTCCCGCGACCAGCACGTGGGCACCCCGTTCGGCGAACAGGGTCGCGGTCGCGGCGCCGATACCGCTGGTGGCGCCGGTCAGCAGGGCCACGCGTCCGGTCAGATCAACAGTTCCCATGAGATGTCCTCAGGTGTGAAATGCAGGGGACGAACCGGTCGTCCCGTCACCTCGTCCGTGAGGTGACGGGAGTCCACAAGCGCCCGGTCCCGCCGCGGATTCCGGTCCCGCCATCGGCGGATCCGATGGCCCCCATAAGCGCGCGGACCGGTGTGCCGTCCCGGCCGCCATCGCCCCCTCCGTGCCGCGTTCGGGCCGGTCGGGGGAGCCGGGCGGCCAGAGGTTGCGCTTATGGCGGGTCTTTGTGAGGCGTATGGCCGTGGGGCGATCAACTCCGCGCGTCTCGCGGTCACGTGACCCGTACGGCACAGACAGTCACCGCCTCCGAGATGGTGACCCCATGGCCCGGACCGGCACGACCACCCTGCGAGGCGGCGTTGAGCAGACCGTGTCAAACCCATACAAACGGTACTTACGACCCTATCCTCCTGGGCGCCGGACCGGCCCGGGGGCTGTGAAGAAGACCTGGGCGCGCAGAGCTGTGGGCCGGTCCGGGCGCCGGACGGCGTACTGTCGTGCGCGTCCGGCACCCGCCCCCGATGGACGCGCCAGGAGGAACCGCCCCGTGACCTGCCGAGTCATCCTCATAGCCCCGGCGATCACCCCCTCGCTGCGGCGGGCCCGCTTCGACGACGGCGACTCCATCGAGAACCCGGAGGCGGTGGCGCTGTCGCTGCCCGCCGGCCGGGCGGTCAGCTCCCCCAGCGTGCGCTGCCGTGAGACGGCCGTCGCGCTGGGCCTGGACGCCTCGGCGGAACCCGGCCTGGCGGGCCTGGACGCGGGCCGCTGGCGGGGCCGGACGCTGGAGGAGGTCAGTGCCGCCGAACCCGAGGCGCTGGTCCAGTGGCTGTCCGAGCCGGGAGCCGCGCCGCACGGAGGCGAATCGGTACGGGAGTTCTGCGCGCGGATCACCGAGTGGCTGAAGGCGACGGGCCGCACGACCGGCCGGACGATCGCGGTGGTGGAGCCGGAGGTGGTTCGGGCCGTGGCGCTGCACGCGCTCGGGGCGCCCGAGACGGCGTTCTGGCGCGTAGACGTCCCGCCGCTGGCCGCGACGGAGGTCACCGGCGGCCCCGGCCGCTGGAACCTGCGGCTCGGCCAGGTCGGCGGCTAGTGCTGCGACCGGAAAGGTCCACCGGCTCGCGACGCCCGGCACGGCACCTCGCCGCGTTGTCGCACCACCCGAGTACATCCAGTAAGCAGGGCTGACCTTCCCGGAAACGGCCACGGCGGCCCGAAGTCGTCGTGGTTCAGGCCGCGTTGGGCTGTGGCCGCCCTGCACCGCGAGTGGCAGCCGACGGCCGGCACGCTCCGAGCCCGGGTCAGTCCGCGTCGCCCGGTATCCAGCCCTGGCGGCGCAGCTCGGCCGAGACGTCAGGCGCCCGGTAGTGCTCGCCCTTCAGCACCTTTCCGTCGGCCCGGCGGGCGACCTGCCCGTCGGGCCCCAGCTTGCTCATGTTGGACCGGTGGATCTCGGCGATCACCGCGTCGAGGTCGATGCCGTGCACCAGCGCGGTGCCGTACGCCACGTAGACCACGTCCGCCAGTTCGTGCGCGAGTCGGTCGAGGGGCCCGTCGACCGCCACCTCGGCGACCTCCGCGGCCTCCTCGGCGAGCAACTCCCCCCGGTGTGCGGCCAGCTCGGGAGAGACCTCGGTCGGCGTGGTACGGGCGTCCAGGCCGAAGGCGCGGTGGAACTCCCGGACGAGACAGGCGGGCGAGGAGCTGGTCATGCGAACGACTCTAGCCGCCGCCACTGACAGTCCCGGTCCGCCCTCCTGGCTCGGCCCTGGTCAGGAGCGGGACCGGCTGGCAGGATCGCGCGCATGTCAAAGGTGTTCCCCCGTATCGGCAGGCGCCGCGCGCTCCAGGGCTCGGCCGCCGGCCTCGTCGCGTTCGGCCTGCTGCTGTGGTGGCTGCTGCCGCTGGGCGAGGAGCCGCCGACCGGGACGATCACCTTCAGCACCGGCACGCTGCGTGGGGTCTACCAGGAGTACGGCGAGCGGCTCCGCACCGAGCTGGGCCGGGACATGCCGGGCCTGAAGGTCAAACTGGTCCAGAGCGCGGGGTCGTACGAGAACGTGCGGCGAGTGGCGACCGGCCAGGTCGACTTCACCATCGCGGCGGCCGACGCGGTGGAGACGTACCAGCTGAACGACGGCCGGGGCGCCGACCGGATGCGCGGGGTGGCGCGGCTCTACGACGACTACGTCCAGCTCGTCGTGGGGCGCGACTCGGGCATCACCGGCATCGCGCAGCTGCGGCACAAGCGAGTGGCGATAGGACTGCCCAACTCGGGTGTGCGGCTGATCGCCAACCGGGTGCTCAGCGCCGCCGGGATCGACCCCGCGAAGGACATCGTCCCGGTGGCGGAAGGCATCGACACCGGCCCGGACCAGCTGCGGCGCGGCAAGGTCGACGCGTTCTTCTGGTCGGGCGGGCTGCCCACCAAGGGACTGCTGGACCTCGCGAAGAAGTTCCGCTTCACGTTCGTGCCGATAGACGACAGTCTCGTCAACAAACTGCACTCCGAGGGTGAGGCCGCGCGATACTACCGGGCGACGAACATGCCCGAGTCGGCGTACCCGTCGGTGCAGCAGGGCACGACGGTGGCGACGATCGCGGTCTCCAACCTCCTCATGACCCGCGAGGACATGGACCCACGCCTCACCGAGTGGGTGACCCGTACGGTCATCAAGAGCCGCGACGACATCGGCGCCCACGTCCACTCGGCCCAACTGGTGGATCTGCGCACAGCGATCTACACGGACCCCCTGCCCTTGCAGGAGGGCGCACGACGGTACTACCGGTCGGTGAAGCCCTGAAGGACCGCGAAAGAGAACGCCCCTGGGGGACGGCGCCTTTTCCGACAGGCCGCAGCGGAAGCGCCCCGAAAGGGGCTCGGGGCTGTTTGGGATATGCGGTTACCGCCTCGTGGGCGCGACAAAACCCCGCCGGCCCGCACCCGATCCACAACCGCACCCACCCGTCTCTCACCGACTCCGCGGCACCGACACAGTCACCCGCAGCCCCCGCGGCTCACCGTGCTCGTACGACAACGAACCCCCACCCGCCGCCAGCAACGCCCGCGTGATCGACAGCCCCAGCCCCGACCCCTTCACGTTCTGATGGCGCCCACTGCGCCAGAACCGGTCCCCGACCCGCGCGAGTTCCTCATCGGTCAGCCCCGGCCCCGTGTCGGTCACCACGACCGTCGACATGGCACCGTCGGCCGCGACAGCCACCTCCACCACGCCTCCCTCCGGCGTGAACTTCACCGCGTTGTCGATCACCGCGTCCAGCGCGCTGGACAGCGTGATGGGGTCGGCCCACCCGGTGGTCGCCGGGCACTCCCCGCTCAGCCGGACCCCCTTCGCCGCCGCGGCCGGCGCCCACGCCGCGACCCGCTCCGCCGCCAGCCGGCCGACGTCCGTCAGCATCAGGTCCGCCTCGGCGTGCTCGGCCAGCGCGAGGTCGAGCAGGTCGTCCAGGACCTGGGCGAGCCGCTTGCCCTCGGTGCGGACCGAGGCGATCTCCTCGTTACCCTCCGGGAGCTCGAGGGCGAGCAGTTCGATGCGCAGCAGCAGCGCGGCCAGCGGGTTGCGCAGCTGGTGGGAGGCGTCGGCGACGAAGGCCCGCTGTTGCTCCAGCACGTCCTCGACGTTGTCCGCCATCTCGTTGAACGCCCGGGCCAGCCGTCTGAGTTCCGGCGGACCGCCGGCCGCCGCGACCCGGGACTTGAGCCGGCCGCTGGCGATCTCGTGGGTGGTGGCGTCGAGCACCCGTACGGGCCGCAGCACCCACCCGGTCAGCCGCAGCGCCGCGCCGACCGCGAGCAGCATCGCGGCGAACTCGCCGGCGCCGATGAACAGCCAGCCGCGCAGGGTCCGTGAACGCATCGGCCCGGTGGGCGAGTCGGTGACCACCACGGCGACCACGTCACCGTCACGGATCACCGGCGAGGCCACCACGAGCCGGGTGCGCTGCCAGGGCCACACCTGCCGGGGGTCATGGCTGCGCCGGCTGAGCAGCGCCTCGTCGTAGGCCTCGCGTACCTCGCCCGTCTTCGGCAGGACCCAGTCGTCGGGCGCGTTGGCCATGGAGGACGCGTTGCGGTAGAAGACGCCCGCGCGGATGCCGTAGACGCCGTAGTAGCTCGCGAGTTCGCGGCGGAGCGTCTCCTGGCGCTCGTCGGTCCCCGTGGGGCGTGACGTGGTGGATGCGTCGGTGACGAACTGGGCCAGGGCCGCGAACCGTGCGGTGTCGTCGATCCGGTCCACGACGACCTTCTGCTGCTGGGCGGCGGCCACGCTGGCGGCGAGGGGGATGCCGAGCGCGAGCAGGACGGCCGCCAGCAGGACGATGAGCAGCGGGAGGAGACGTGTGCGCACCCGTCCCCGCTACGCGGCCGGGGCGACGAGGCGGTAACCCACGCCGCGTACGGTCTCGATGAGGGCGGGCATGCGCAGCTTCGCGCGCAGGGAGGCGACGTGCACCTCCAGGGTGCGCCCGGTGCCCTCCCAGCTGGTGCGCCAGACCTCGCTGATGATCTGTTCCCGGCGGAAGACCACACCGGGCCGCTGGGCGAGCAGCGCCAGCAGGTCGAACTCCTTGCGGGTGAGCTGGACCACCGTGCCGTCCACGCTGACCTGGCGGGTGGGCAGTTCTATGTGGACGGGGCCGAGCCGGAGCGCGTTGTCGCCACCGGCCGAGCCGTCCTCGTGGTGGGTGCGCCGGCTGACGGCGTGGATCCGGGCGAGCAGTTCCCCGGTGTCGTACGGCTTCACCACGTAGTCGTCGGCGCCCAGGTTGAGGCCGTGGATGCGGGAACGGACGTCGGCGCGGGCGGTGACCATGATGACCGGGGTGCTGGTGCGTTTGCGGATCTTGCCACAGACCTCGTAGCCGTCCTGGTCGGGCAGTCCGAGGTCGAGCAGGACGACGTCGTAGCCGTCGACCTCGGGGACGAGCGCCTGGAGGGCCTCCTCGCCGCTGCGGGCGTGCGTGACAAAGAACCCGTGCCGGGCCAGGACCGCGGAGAGTGCGGCGGCGACGTGGTTGTCGTCCTCGACGAGCAGCAGTCTCATCCCGGCCCCCTCCGGTTCAGCGGTCGTATCGTCCTGGTTCGTTCTCCGCTTGTCCGCGGAAAACCTGTGCCTTGCAGAAAACGCGCGTACGCGCGCGTGCACGATGGCAGTCACGCTGATGGACGACGACGGCGTCAAGTGGGTTCCGGCGAGGCGCGGGTTCCGTTACCCGGCCGATACGCGCACAGGCCACAGCCGCTACGACATGTGCCCGGATGCTATCGGATCGTGATGCTCAGATCTCCCTCAGATGTAATGACGCTGGTCATGCGCGGTAACTACATTCCTCCGCAACCGAGGAGGACGGAGCCCGATAGCGATGACCGAAGTATCGGTGGCCAAGGAAGACGTGGCCGCGACCGGCGAACTGGTCGTCCTGAAGAGCGTCAACAAGCACTTCGGCGCGTTGCACGTGCTCCAGGACATCGACCTGACGATCGCCCGCGGCGAGGTCGTCGTGGTGATCGGGCCCTCCGGGTCCGGTAAGTCGACTCTGTGCCGCACCGTCAACCGTCTGGAGACCATCGACTCCGGAACGATCACGATCGACGGCAAGGCGCTGCCCCAGGAGGGCAAGGAGCTGGCCCGGTTGCGCGCCGACGTCGGCATGGTTTTCCAGTCCTTCAACCTCTTCGCGCACAAGACGGTGCTCGAAAACGTGATGCTCGGTCAGGTGAAGGTCCGCAGGGCGGGCAAGAGGCAGGCCGAGGAGAAGGCCCGCGCCCTGCTCGACCGGGTCGGTGTGGGCACCCAGGCCGACAAGTACCCCGCACAGCTCTCCGGCGGCCAGCAGCAGCGCGTGGCGATCGCGCGGGCGCTGGCGATGGACCCGAAGGTCATGCTCTTCGACGAGCCGACCTCGGCCCTCGACCCCGAGATGATCAACGAGGTCCTTGAGGTCATGCAGCAGCTGGCCCGGGACGGCATGACGATGATCGTCGTCACCCACGAGATGGGCTTCGCGCGGTCGGCCGCGAACCGGGTGGTCTTCATGGCCGACGGCCGGATCGTCGAACAGGCCACCCCCGACCAGTTCTTCAGCAACCCGCGCAGCGACCGGGCCAAGGACTTCCTGTCGAAGATCCTGCACCACTGAGGCGCGGCGGGACCCGCTTCCTTTCCCAGACGTCTTCACCAAAACGAGGGATGTTCATCATGCAGCTCCGCAAGGTCACCGCCGCCTCGGCCGCCGTGCTCGCGCTCGCCCTGTCCGCCACGGCGTGCGGCAGCGGCGACAAGGACGACGACAGCGGTTCGTCGGGCGGCGGCAAGATCAAGATCGGCATCAAGTACGACCAGCCCGGACTGGGCCTCCAGGAGCCCGACGGCTCCTTCTCGGGCTTCGACGTGGACGTGGCCACGTACGTCGCCGGACAGCTCGGTTACAAGCCCAACCAGATCGAGTTCGTGCAGACCAAGAGCGCCGACCGCGAGAACGCCCTCGCGCGCGGTGACGTGAAGTTCATCGCGGCCACCTACTCGATCACCGACGAGCGCAAGCAGAAGGTGGACTTCGCCGGCCCCTACCTGCTGGCCCACCAGGACCTGCTGGTCAAGAAGGACTCGACGATCGCCAAGGGCACGGACCTCAACGGCAAGAAGCTGTGTTCCGTGACCGGTTCGACCTCGGCGCAGAACCTCCACGACACGATCGCCCCGAAGGCCAACCTCAAGGAGGTCAGCACCTACTCGGAGTGCATCGCCGGCCTGCAGAGCGGGGCCGTCGACGCCGTGACGACGGACGACTCGATCCTCGCGGGCTTCGCCGCGCAGGACAAGTACAAGGGTCAGTTCAAGCTCGCGGGTCTGAAGCTGAGCAACGAGAACTACGGCGTCGGCGTCAAGAAGGGCGACTCCGCGACTCTCGACAAGATCAACAAGGCGCTGGAGAAGATGGTCGGCGACGGCTCCTGGCAGAAGGCGGTCGACGCCAACTTCGGCCCGGCCGACTACAAGAACGAGGCCGCCCCGAAGATCGGCGTGATCGTCAAGTAAGGCGCGGTTCCGCGCGCCCCGCGGAACTCGGCCGACGCAGGGATCCGGCAGGTCGCACGGTTCCTCGGGCGCGCCGCCGCCGCCGCTTCCCCTGGCGGCGGCGCGCCATGCCCTCCACCTACGCCACACACCCGGAAGCGCGGGAAATCGTGTTCGACTTTCTTCAAGGCTACGACGTCCTAGGGGCGTTCTGGACGACGGTGAAACTGACCGTCTTCTCCGCCGTGGGCTCCCTGGTCTGGGGCACCCTGCTGGCCGCGATGCGGGTCAGCCCGGTCCCACTGATGCGCGGGTTCGGCACGGCCTACGTCAACACCGTCCGGAACATCCCCCTGACGGTCATCATCATCTTCACCTCGCTCGGTCTCGCCGACATCTTCGGCGTCACCCTGGGCGCCGACGACTTCGCGGTCCAGGGTTTCCGGCTGGCCGTGCTCGGCCTCAGCGCCTACACCGCGGCCTGCGTCTGCGAGGCGATCCGCTCCGGCATCAACACCGTGCCCGTCGGACAGGCCGAGGCGGCCCGCGCGATCGGGCTGAACTTCTCGCAGACCCTGCGGCTGATCGTGCTGCCGCAGGCCTTCCGCGCGGTGATCGGCCCGCTGGCCAACGTCCTGATCGCCCTCACCAAGAACACCACCGTGGCCGCCGCGATCAGCGTCGTCGAGGCCGCCGCCCTGATGAAGACGATGATCGAGAACGAGGCCCAGACGGTGCCCATCGGCGCGGTCTTCGCCTTCGGCTTCGTGGTCCTGACCCTCCCGACCGGCCTGTTCTTCGGCTGGCTCGCCAAGCGCCTGGCGGTGAAGCGATGAGCTCGGTTCTGTACGACGCCCCCGGGCCCCGCGCCAAGCGGCGCAACGTCCTTCTCTCCGTCGTCTTCGTCCTGCTGCTCGCCCTCCTGCTCTGGTGGGTCTGGCAGAAGATGGACGACAAGGGCCAGCTGAAGTGGGCCCTGTGGCAGCCGTTCACCACCTCCGAGGCGTGGACCACGTATCTGCTGCCCGGCCTCGGCAACACCCTCAAGGCCGCGGCCCTCGCCATGGTCATCGCCCTTCCGCTGGGCGCGGTCCTCGGCATAGCACGGATGTCCGACCACGTGTGGATACGCGTCCCGGCCGGCGCCGTCGTGGAGTTCTTCCGGGCGATCCCGGTCCTGCTGCTGATGCTGTTCGCCATGGAGTTCTACGTCCGCTCCACCGATGTCGGCAGCGACGAACGGCCGCTGTACGCGGTCGTCACCGGCCTGGTGCTCTACAACGCCTCGGTGCTCGCCGAGGTGGTACGGGCCGGCGTCCTGGCCCTGCCCAAGGGGCAGACGGAGGCGGCGTACGCGATCGGTCTGCGCAAGGGCCAGACCATGACCGGCATCCTGCTGCCGCAGGCGGTCACCGTGATGCTGCCGGCCATCGTCAGCCAGCTCGTGGTGATCGTGAAGGACACCGCACTGGGTGGTGTGATGCTCCAGTTCACCGATCTGCTCAACGCCCGCGGCACCCTGGCCGCCAACTACGCCAACGTCATCCCGAGCTTCATCGTCGTGGCGGTCATCTTCATCGTCCTGAACCTCATCCTCACCACGTTCGCCTCCTGGCTGGAGGGCCGGCTGCGGCGCAGCAAGCGCGGCACGGGCGCGGTCCTCGGCCCCGACATCGACGACATCAACGCGGGCGAGGTCGCCGGCACCTTCGCCACGGGGGCGGGCGGCGCCAACCCCTGACGCCGGGTCAACCCGGGCGACCGACGTGGAGGCAGCGGCTGTCCGGCCGCTGCCTCCCCCCTTTTCACCCGGCTTCCGGGGCTCGCGCGCCCGCCATGCTGACGTGTCCCCGGGTGCGCCGCTTGACCGGGTGGCGCCCAGTCTGTTGCATACGTTCTGTGATCGTGCACCCTGCTCCACCAACCTGTTCATCCGTCTCCGTCGGGACTTGCGTACGGGCAGGGGGCGCCGCGCCGTGGACCCGGTGATCATCGTCGGAGCGGGGCCCGTCGGGCTTACGCTCGCCTTGGCGCTGGCGCGTCAGGAGGTGCCGTCCGTCGTCCTGGACGAGGGCCCGGGCAAGGACGAGCCGCGCCCGGCGCGCACGGTGGTGCTGCGCGAGGACACCACCGCCCTGCTGACGCGGCTGTCCGGCGCCCCGCTCGACGAGCTGGGCACCCGCTGGGCCGGCTGGCGCTCGATGCGCCGCAAGCAGGTGATGCGCGAGGTGGTCTTCGACGACGCCGGCGAACCGTCCCCGCTGCACATCGCCCAGCACACGCTCACCAACGCCCTGCGCGCCGCGATCACCGACCAGCCGCTGGTCAAGGTCGCCACGGACAGCCGGCTGGACACCGTCGAGCAGGAGCGCTCCGGGGTCACCGCGCACACGCGTGGCCCCAAGGGCACCTGGTGGCGCGGCAGTTACCTGGTGGGCTGCGACGGCCCGCGCTCGACCGTGCGCAAGCTCCTGGACATCCGCTTCCCGGGCCGTACGGCGGTGGAGCGGCACGCGGTCGCCGCGCTGCGCACGGAACTTCCGTGGCCCGGTCAGGCGTTGCTCCATCGGGCCCCGCCGTGGCGGATGTCCGGGCCCTCGGCCGGGGAGGTGACCGCCCGCCCCCTCCCGGACGGCGCCTGGCGCCTGGACTGGCTGCTGCCGCCCGGCAAGGACCTGGTCACCCCCGAGCTCCTGGTGAACCGGATCCGCGAGACCCTCGCCGGCTGGACGGACGGCACCACGCCGCCGTACGACCTGCTCGACACCGGCGTGCACACCGTCCACCACCGTCTTGCCCGGCGGTGGCGGGTGGGCCGGGTGTTCGTCGCCGGGGACGCGGCGCATCTCCTCGGCGCGTTCGGCACGCACGGGCTGGAGGAGGGCCTGCGGGACGTGGACAACCTCGCCTGGAAGCTGGCCCCGGCCTGGCACCACGGGCCGCACGAGTCGCTGCTGAACAGCTACCAGACCGAGCGGCGGGCGGTGGTCGCCGCCCGGCTGCGCGCCGCCGACCAGGTGCTGCCGGTACTGCGCGGCGGTGGCGGGCTGCGCGGGATCGTGCCCGGCACGGCCCGGGGGCACGACGCGCTCCTCACCGACGGTCACCTGGGGCACGGCCCGCTCGGTGCGCCGGGGGCGTACGCCGACTCGCCGCTCGCGCCCCGTCACCTGGAGCACGAGATCCCGGTCGACACCGCGCCGGGGGCGCCGGTCACCGACGTCCGGGTCACCGCGGAGGACGGCACCTTCGTACAGCTGCGGTCGCGGCTCGGCCGCGGCGCGCTGCTCGTCGTCCTCATCGCGCCTGGTACGGGCGTGTGGGACCGCAAGCACTGGGTCTCCGCCGGGATCATGCCCCGGCTGGCCGCGGCCGTGACCGCGCTGCCGCACCCCGCCGAGCTGCTGGTCGCCGAGGCCTACCCGGGTGCACCGGCGCACTCGGTGCTGCTCGTGCGCCCCGACGGCCATCTGGTGACCGCCCTCAGCGGGGTCCGCCCGGCCGACCTGTACGCGGCCGCCGAGGCGACGCTGGGCGGCAAGGACCCGGAGAAGACCGAAGCGGAGGCGGAGGCACAGGCCGGATCCGGCGCGCGGTGAACGCGCGGTCCACATGGTGACGGTGAGTTGACCCGTCCGCACCGGCATGGTGTACTCCGCAACGTGAACGACACCACTGTGCGCCTGTGGCGGAAGGTCCATGTCGACCTGGTCCGCTACGCGGGCTGCGTGTGTCTTCCGTCCTGCTGAATTCGCTTTTTCTCCTTCTTTCTCCGGGGCGCCGTCTGCGCTCCCTTCGGCGAATCTTCATCAGGAACGGTGCACGTGTCTGCTTCTCTCTCCACCCCGGCCTCCCCTGCCTCTCCGTCCGCCTCCGCGCCCGGCGCCGCGCCCACTCAGGCGGACCTTCTCGACTTCGTCCGGCGTACGGCCGCCGACACCGAGCTGATCTCCTCGCTCCCGCTCGACCCGGAGGGCCGCACCTGGGTGCGGCTCGACGGTCCCGGCGGCAGCGAGGCCTGGCTGATCGGCTGGCCGCCCGGCTCCGGCACCGGCTGGCACGACCACGCCGAGTCGGTCGGCGCCTTCCTCACCGCCAGCGGCGAGCTGAAGGAGTACTCGCTCGCCACCCGGCTGCCCACCGACGGCTGGAAGACCCTGGAGCTCTCCGAGGACGTCGACCGCGAGCGTCGGCTGCCCGCCGGAAAGGGCCGCTCCTTCGGCCGCGACCACGTCCACGAGGTGCTCAACGAGTCCACCGAACACCACGCGGTCTCCGTCCACGCCTACTACCCGCCGCTGCCGCGGATCCGCCGCTACAGCCGCAGCGGACCGGTGCTGCGTCTGGAGCAGGTCGAGCGCCCGGAGGACTGGCAGTGAGCGGCTCCGAACACCCCGCCGTGGGCATCGACGAGTTGCTGGAGCGGGTGCGGACCGGCTACCGGCGCGTGGCGGCGCACGAGGCGTACGAGGCGGCGCGGACCGGAGACGCCCTGCTGGTCGACATCCGGTACGCGGCGCTGCGCGAGCGGGACGGGGTCATCCCGGGCGCCCTCGTCATAGAGCGCAACGAGCTGGAGTGGCGCCTGGACCCCCAGGGCAGTCACAAGGCCCCCGAGGCCACCGGCCACGACCTCCGGATAGTCGTGATCTGCAACGAGGGCTACGCCTCCAGCCTGGCCGCCGCCTCCCTGCACCAGCTGGGCCTGCGCCGCGCGACAGACCTGGTCGGCGGCTTCCAGGCGTGGAAGTCAGCAGGACTGCCGGTCACCTCCGACAACGACGCCGACCGTTAGTCCTTCGCCGTCGCCACCGTCACCGCCGGCACCCGCAGCGCCACCCGGCCGGGAAGAGCCGCGGCCACCAGCGCGAGCAGCGCGGCGGTCGCGACGACGGTCACGTACAGCAACGGCGTGACCGTCGGTGCGGCTCGGCCCGTCATGCCCACGCTGAACGCGGTCAGTACGGCGAGCGCGATGCCGCTGCCGAGGGCCGTCGCCAGTGCCAGCACCGACAGCACCTCGGTCCGCAGCATCCGGAGCACCTGACGGCGAGTGGCCCCGGCCAGCCTGAGCAGCGCGAACTCCCGGACACGTGCGGAGACCGACATGGCGAGCGTGTTGACGACGGCGATGGCGGTGAAGGCCAGGACCAGCCCCATGGCCAGGTAGTTGACCTCGGCGTTGTCCTGTTGACGGTCGGCCTGGAGAGAGTCGGCGGCGGCCGGCGAAAGAATCCGCAGACCCGGGAACTCACGGAGCGTAGTCGCGAGTTGTGTTTGTGTACGGGCCGTGCTGACGAGGACGGAGGAGGCGAGCGGGTTGTCCACGTGGTGCGAGACGAGGTCGTGGGCGAAGGTGAGATCGCCGAAGCCCAGACCCCGGGCGTAGACGGCGGCGACGGTGAGGGTGGCGGGCGTGCCGTCGCCGAGGGTGAGTCGCAGGGTGCGGCCGGGCGCCAAGTGGTGCTGTTCGGCGGCCAGTTCGCTGACGGCGACGGTGCGGTCGGTGAGGCGGGCGAGGGAGCCCGCAGTGACCTCGGGGTCCCAGGTGCGGGTGAGGCCCTCGGGGGTGACGCCCTGGGCCGGGTACTTGTCGAGCCCGACGCGGACGGTCGTGTGGACCACTTCGGTGACGGCGTCGTGGTGGGTGCGCAACCGCTGCGCGGCTTCGGCCGGGACGCCCGGCCCCCGGGCGGCGACGACCCAGTCGGCGGTGACCCCTGCGCGGGCCTGGGCGCGGGCGGCGTCGCCGAGGGTGGACTGGACGAACAGCACGGTGCAGGTCATGCCGACGAGCAGGGTGAGAGGGGTGACGACGGAGGCCATCCGGGCGGCGTTGCCGCGCAGGTTGGCGGTGGCGAGCCGACCACCGTGACCGGTGAGCCTCAGCGGTCCGGCGAGCAGCAGCGCGGCCGCCGTGACCAGCAACGGGCCGAGCAGGGCGACGGAGGTGGAGAGGACCACGACAGCGAGGAAGGTGACGGGAGTCGATGCGGGTTCGGTGCGCAGGGAGGTGAGCAGGACGACGAGCACGACTCCGCCGGCGAGCAGCAGCAGACCGGCCGCGATCCGCCCCCAGGCGGGCCGGGCGGCCTCGGTCCGCGACTCGGCCAGTGCCTCGGTGGGCCGGATCCGGGTGATGCGCCGGGAGGCGATACGGGCGGCGGCCCAGGCGCCGATCAAGGTCGCGACGAGCGCGGCGATCGGCGGGAAGACACCGGTGGTGTGCTGAAGCGTGGCCGGTACGGCGCCCAGGGCGACGAACCTGGTGTGCAGCCAGGCGCCGAGCGGAAGCCCCAGGAGTGCGCCTACGGTGCCGGCGACGGCGCCGACGATCAGTGCCTCGCGGCCGAGCAGCCGACGGATCTGGCCGGGAGTGGCGGCGATGGCCCGCAGCAGGGCGAGTTCGCGGTGGCGCTGCTGGACGGTGAGCGCGAAGGTGCCGACGACCACCAGGATCGCCACGAGCAGCGCGGTGCCGCCCATGGCACCGCCCATGCTGACCAGCCGGACTCTGGCGGCGGCCGCGTCCAGGAACTCGACGGGGCCGCGGGCGTCCCCGGTGGAGACCTGGGCGGTGGTGCCGCGCAGTGCCCGTGTCACGGCCCGCTTCAGCTGGTCCGGGTCGGTGCCGTGGGCGGGCAGCACGCCGAACGCGGTGACCTGCCCGGGGTGTGCGGCCAGCCGCTGGGCCTCGGCGGTGGAGAAGAAGAGGGACGTCTGGTGGCGTACCTCGGTGGCAGGAGCGGCGATTCCGGTGATCCGGTAGGCGCGCGGGGCCTGCGTCGACTGCACGGTGAGTGTGTCGCCGGGGCGCAGCCGGGCGCGTGCGGCGAGGTCGCGGTCGACG
Source organism: Streptomyces sp. NPDC051105 (assembly GCF_040682795.1). Classification (NCBI taxonomy): domain Bacteria; kingdom Bacillati; phylum Actinomycetota; class Actinomycetes; order Kitasatosporales; family Streptomycetaceae; genus Streptomyces; species Streptomyces sp. NPDC051105. The sequence goes on from NZ_JBFBBR010000001.1 coordinate 871,291, forward strand.
ACCAGGTCGGTGGCGGCCTTCGGGGCGGTGCCGGTGACCAGTCGGTACGGGGTGAGCGGGGCTGACTCCCAGGCGTGTCCGTAGGCGGTACGGCCGCCGGCGCCGGCCGGGGTCAGCGGCTGGGCGAGGAAGGTCAGTTCGGGCACGACCCGGGCGGCGCCGGGCGTGTGGGCGAGCCGGACTTCCAGGTCCGCCGGCAGCCAGGCGCGCTCGGCGATGGGTTTCGCCTTGTGCTTGACCTTGGTCTTGCCGTGCTTGTGCTTGACGGTGGTCCGGTGGACGTACTGGTCGCCGGAGACCACGACGGGGGTCGCGGCGTAGCGCTCGGTGCGGATCGTGCCGCGCAGGCCGGTGTCGAGGAGAGTGCCGCAGGCGGAGATCAGCGCGGCCGCGCAGAGCAGGGCGAGGAAGGCGCCGAGGAACCCGGCCTTGCGGGCACGGACGGTCCTGAGGGCGTAACGCAGCATCATGGCGTACACGGTTGTTCACACCCGGGTCCCCGGGCACTGCGGTGACCCGGTGTCTTGGGAGGGGGTTAACCCCACCACCCCGGCAGGCCGGCGCCGCCTTTGAACTGACCGCCCGTCAGGCCTGCCGGTTCGTCAGAAGTCCCCGCCCTCCAGGAAATCCGTGTCCTCGCCCTCCTCCTCCAGGGCTCGCCGGACGACCCTGAGTGCCATGCCCTCGGGGTATCCCTTGCGGGCGAGCATGCCGGCGAGGCGGCGGAGGCGCTTGTCCCGGTCGAGGCCCCGGGTGGAGCGGAGCTTGCGGGCGACGAGTTCGCGGGCCGTCTCCTCCTCCTGCTCGGAGTCGAGCTGGGCGACGGCCTCGTCGATGAGCGCCGAATCGACGCCCTTGGTCCGCAGTTCCTGGACGAGTGCGCGCCGGGCCAGCCCCCGGCCGTGGTGCCTGGACTCGACCCAGGCGTCCGCGAACGCGCTGTCGTTGATCAGCCCGACCTCCTCGAACCGCGACAGCACCTCCTCGGCGACGTCGTCCGGGATCTCCCGCTTGCGCAGGGCGTCCGCGAGCTGTTTCCGGGTCCGCGGGGTCCCGGTGAGCAGGCGCAGACAGATCGCCCGCGCCCGCTCAGCCGGGTCCGCCGGAGGCTCCCCCTGCTCGGCCCTCGACAAGGAGGAGGAACCCCCGTCCTCACCTGACGGCTCCCCGGAGCCACGCCGACGGCGCGTCCCGGGCCGCCGCGAGCCACGGCCGGGTGATCCGTGTCCGCGGGGCCCGGCCGGGCCGTCGTGCGTGCCGTCCTCGTACACCCTGTACGAGTCGGGCGGGCCGTCGTCCTCGTACGAGCCGTCACGCCCGTATGAGCCCTCGCTCCCCCGTGTCGCACCCCCGTCCCGGTGCCGGCGTGCCACCGGGTGTCCCTCGCCGTCGCCCCCGTACCCGTCGCCGCCCGTGCCGTAGGGCCCGGTACCGTCCCCGGTGCCCCTCCCCCGTGGGGCACCGGGGGACATGTACTCGTAGTCGGCCCAGTCGGTTCGTCGTGTCACGGCGTCAGCTCTTGGCGGTGGCGGCCTTGGGCTTGGTGACCTTGGCGGCGGCCGGGGCGGGCACCGTCTTCGCCGGGTCGACCGTGGCCGCGGTGACGACCGCCGCGTCCGCGCCCGGCTCGGCGGTGGGCTCCTCCGGGCGGACGCCGACGCCCAGCTTCTCCTTGATCTTCTTCTCGATCTCGTCGGCCAGGTCGGGGTTGTCCTTGAGGAAGTTGCGCGCGTTCTCCTTGCCCTGGCCGAGCTGGTCGCCCTCGTACGTGTACCAGGCGCCGGCCTTGCGGACGAAGCCGTTCTCCACGCCCATGTCGATCAGACCGCCCTCGCGGCTGATGCCGTGGCCGTAGAGGATGTCGAACTCGGCCTGCTTGAAGGGCGGCGCGACCTTGTTCTTGACGACCTTGACGCGGGTGCGGTTGCCGACCGCGTCCGTGCCGTCCTTCAGGGTCTCGATGCGGCGGATGTCGAGTCGCACCGAGGCGTAGAACTTCAGCGCGCGGCCACCGGTCGTGGTCTCCGGGGAACCGAACATCACGCCGATCTTCTCGCGGAGCTGGTTGATGAAGATCGCGGTGGTCTTGGACTGGTTGAGCGCACTGGTGATCTTCCGCAGCGCCTGGCTCATCAGCCGGGCCTGGAGACCGACGTGGCTGTCACCCATCTCGCCCTCGATCTCCGCGCGCGGGACGAGCGCGGCGACGGAGTCGATGACGATGAGGTCGAGGGCGCCGGAGCGGACCAGCATGTCCACGATCTCCAGGGCCTGCTCGCCATTGTCGGGCTGGGAGAGGATCAGGTTGTCGATGTCGACACCGAGCTTCTGCGCGTACTCGGGGTCGAGGGCGTGCTCCGCGTCCACGAACGCGACCTGACCGCCCGCCTTCTGCGCGTTGGCCACGGCGTGCAGGGTCAGGGTCGTCTTACCGGAGGACTCCGGTCCGTAGATCTCCACGACACGGCCGCGTGGCAGGCCGCCGACGCCCAGGGCGACGTCGAGCGCGGTCGACCCGGTCGAGATGACCTCGATGGGTTCCTTCGTCCGGTCGCCCATGCGCATGACCGCGCCCTTGCCGAACTGCCGTTCAATCTGTGCGAGAGCGGCTTCGAGAGCCTTCTCGCGGTCGGTACCTGCCATGGGTTCCACCCGGTTTGCTTGAGTCGATCGCTTCACGTCAAAGACGCTAACGCCTGCCACTGACAATGCGCCCCGACGCCGGTCCGGCCTGTGGATAACTCGGGGACTTCTCCGCCGAAACCATGTCGAACTGCCACTGGAGTCACTGTCGAGAACTCCGCCGGAGCCTCCATAAGAATGGATGTTCGATTTTCGTGTCAAGCGCACCACGCGGTACTCCCGTACTTCCCCGCACGGCACTCACCCACCGCTCGCCCCCCGCTCATCGACGGACTCCGAGCGGTGCGCGGACAGGGACGGGGCGCGCCAGACGCGGGGAGGGGGTTGCGCGGGGCGAAGACGGGCGACGGCCGTAAATCGGGCGTACGCGGCACGCGGGCGGGAGCGCGCGGCGCGCTGGGGGCGGCCGCCGGAAGCGAGAACGCGGCACGGCGATCCGAAGACCTCGCCGTCACCGAAGGCGCTCGCGGCCTCGGCGCACGCGCCCTCCAGCGTGGCGGCCACCCGGCAAGGCGTTCACCCGATCGTGAGTTTCCGCATGCCCGCGCCCGTCGTGCCGCGATCCTCGAAGAGGCGTCCGGTGGGCGGCGCCCCTGTGTGCCGTGGGTGGGAGAGCGCATGACACGTGAGACGGGACGAGGCGGCCTGGACGAGCAGGCCGTGCTGCTGGCGGCGGGGCTGGCCGATCTGGCGGTGAGCACGGTGGGCACCGCCTTCGGGACGTTACGGGGGCTGCTGCGCCGCTCGGACGCCGGAGCGCTGGCGGCGGAGGCCGAGCACGACCTCACCGCGCGCGGACGCCTGGTCCTGGACCGGTACGCGACCGTCCCCCCGGCCCATCTGGAGATCCTCGCCCGGCACGCCCTCGCCCGGCGGACTGCCGCCGATGGCTGACCGGTGGGATCCGACCGGCTTCAAGATCCGCGTCGACGAGGTACTGCACCGGTTCGTCGCCCAGGAGGCCGACCTGTTCGCGGCGGTCGATCCGCTCCTCGGCCCGGTGGCCGAACAGCTGGAGGCGGCGGTCGCGGACGGCAAACGGCTGCGGGCGGCGTTCTGCTACTGGGGCTGGCGTGCGGTGGGGCAGCCGGACAGCGACGCACTGGTGCGGGCGGCGGCCTCCATGGAACTGGTGCACGCCGCCGCCGTCGTGCACGACGACCTCATCGACGACAGCTCGCTGCGGCACGGGCGCCCCACGGCACACATCGCCCTGCGCGCCGCCGTACCGGCCCACCCGTGCGCCGACGGCACCGCGCGGTCGCTGGCGATGCTCGTGGGCGATCTGCTGATGTCACTGGCCGGACAGCTGTTCGCGACCTGCGGGCTGCCCGCCGCCTATCTCGCCCGGGCCCGCCCCCTGTGGTCGATGCTGGCCCGGGAGCTGATCGCGGGCGAGTGCCTGGAGATCCTGCGCAGCGGGACCGGCCCGGACACCACGGCCTCGCTGAAGGTGATCCGCTACAAGACCGCGAAGTACACCGTCGAGCAGCCCCTGTTGATCGGCGGCGCCCTGGCAGGGGCGGGCGAGGTGCTGCGGGAGGGGTACTCCGCGTACGGGCTGCCGCTGGGCGAGGCGTTCCAGCTGCGCGACGACCTGCTCGGCCTGTTCGGGGAGCCGGAGCACACCGGCAAGGCCAACGCCGACGACGTGCGCGGCCACCGGCCCACCGCGCTGCTCGCGGAGACCTGGCGGCTCGCCCGTGAAGAGGACCGGGAGCGGCTCGGCGCGGTGCTCGGCAGACGCGATCTGGGAGCGGAGGGCCTGGACGCGGTCCGCGAGGTGATGTGCCGGCTCGGGGCGCCCGACCGGATCGAGCGCATGATCAGCGCGCGGGTCGCGGAAGCACTCGACGCCCTCCACGCACTGGACGTGCCGGCCCCCGCCGCCGGCGCCCTGACCGCGCTGGCCCACTCGGCGGCGGTCCGCCTGTTCTGACACCCGCCCCCTGTTCTGACACCCGCCCGGGGCACGGACGACCCCCGCTAAGTGACTCACGAAGAGATCCGCGAAGACCGAGAGCCCCGCAGAGACGAAGACCGAGAGCCCCGCATAGACAAGGAGCCCTGCCGTGACCCACACCGAGGCGTCGTTGGACGCCCTCCGGTACACCGGTGACGAACTCGCCGACGCCACGGTCGCCGCACTCTTCGAGCGCGGGGAGGTGGGCACGTTCAACTCCCTGATGCGCTATGTCTCCACCGCCGGCGCGCCCCTGCCGGACGGGCTGCCCGACGTCGCACGGGAGTACCTGGAGGCCACCCGGGTCCCACCCTCGTGGGTGGACTGGGGCGAGATGGAGAAGGCCCGGCTGTTCTTCATCGACAACAACGTGCACATCGCGACCGCGCTCTCCTTCGCCTCCATGCCCGCCTGCTACGTCGTCCCGCGCGTGGCGAAGCTGCTGTCGGCCACGCACGGGCTCAGCTACCCCTCCAAGCGCATGGCGGAGACCGGTCAGTTCACCGTCTATCTGATGCAGCCCGACGCCTTCGAGGCCGGCGGCCGCTTCGTCCCCGCCGCCCAGAAGGTGCGTCTGCTGCACGCCTCGATCCGGCACCACCTCAAGCGCGAGAACCGCTGGGACACCGAGACGCTGGGGACGCCGATCTGCCAGGAGGACATGATCGGCGGGCAGATGTTCTTCTCACTGCTGGTCCTCGACAGTCTGCACCGACTGGGCATCCATCTGTCCACGGAGGGCGCGGAAGCGTACTACTACGCGTGGCGGGTGGTGGGCGCCATGCTCGGCGTCGACCAGGAGACCGTTCCGAAGACCCTCGACGAGGCGCGCGCCTTCCTCGATCTGTACATGGTCCGGCACATGGGCCCCTCCCAGGAGGGCGTGGTCCTCACCCGGCAGCTCATCGACCTCTACGAGGAGGTCGTCCCCGGCACCTTCTTCGACCCGATCGTCTCGGCCCTGATCCGCCATCTGGTCGGCGACACCTGCGCGGACTGGCTGGAGGTGCCGCGCACCCCGTGGGACACCGTCGTCAAGGCCGTACCGCACCTCCTCGGCGTCCTGGAGACCATCGAGGACCGCTCCCCGCTGGGCGCGTGGGCGCTGGACCGCCTCGGCCACCTCACCACCGTCTTCGAGCTGTCCTCCCTCACCCGTGGCCGCGTCATGCACTACGCCATCCCCGAACACCTGAGGAAGGACTACGGCGTCCCGGGCGCGGTGCCCCGCAGCCGGCGGTGGACCCCGCCGGCCGCCACGGTCTCCTGACCGTCCACACGCCTACTCCCCACGGCGTACGGCGGGTGTCCTCAGCCGGACGACGACCGCGCGGACGGCCCCCGGGAGGGTGGGCGCATGCCCTGCCCCTGGAAAGTCCGTCCTCCGCGGAGACTTCGGCCTCCCCGGAAGGTCCGCACCGGAATCCACCGGCGAGCCCCCTGCGCGGTGCCCGTCCCGCCGAGCGTCTCTGTCATGCGGCCGGGGTGCTCCTCGTCCTCTCCGGCCTGGTGCACCTGGTGGTGTTCGCGGTGGACCGGTAGCCGCCACTCGTCCCGGTGGCCCGGCACCAATCGGGGCGGCCGTCAGGTCGAGCTCTCCCGTGAGTCCTCGGCCGGCCGCTGCCCTATCAGCCGCCGCACGCGCGTGAGCAGCCCGGGGCCGCCCGCGCCGCGCCGGGGGTGGCCGTGCACCCGCGGGTCGTCCGTGACGTCGTAGCGCTTCACATAGGCGCTCAGGAACGCCTGGAGCGTGGCGACCGCCGGGATGGCGATCAGCGCGCCGACCGCGCCGAGCAGCGCGGTGCCCGCGATGACCGAGCCGAAGGCGACCGCCGGGTGGATGTCGACGGACTTGGAGGTCAGCTTCGGCTGGAGCATGTAGTTCTCGAACTGCTGGTAGATCACGACGAACACCAGCACCCACACCGCGTACAGGGGGTTGACGGTGAACGCGATCAGCATCGGCAGCGCACCCGCGAGATAGGTGCCGATGGTGGGGATGAACTGCGAGACCAGACCCACCCAGACACCGAGTACGGGCGCGTACGGCACGCCCAGGGCCTCCAGCAGGATGTAGTGGGCGATGCCGGAGATCAGCGCCATCACACCGCGCGAGTACAGGTAGCCGCCGGTCTTGTCCACGGCGATCTCCCAGGCCCGCAGCACCTCGGCCTGGCGGGCGGGCGGCAGGACGGAGCACAGGGTGCGGCGCAGCCGGGGGCCGTCGGCGGCGAAGTAGAAGGCGAACAGCGTGATCGTCAGCAGCTGGAAGAGGCCGCCGAGCACCTGCCCGGAGACGTCGAGCACGCCGGCCGCGCTGTTCTGCGCGTACTTGCGCAGCCAGTCGGAGTGCAGCAGGCCCTCCTGGACGTCGACCCGCTTCACGTCGGTGTGAAAGGTGTGGTTGACCCAGTTGATGACCGAATCGAGGTAGTCCGGGAAGTCTTCGACGATCTTGATGATCTGGCCGGCCAGCATGGAGCCGAGCAGCGTGACGAATCCCGCAGCGGCGATGGCCAGGCCGAGGAAGACCAGGAAGGTCGCGATCCCCCGGCGCGTTCCGCGCGAGGCCATCCAGCTCACCGCGGGCTCGATGGCGAGCGCCAGGAAGAACGCGATGAGGATGTTGATCAGCAGGCCGGTGAGCTGGTGGAACGCCCAGCTGCCCAGCTGGAAGGCGGCGATGAGGGCGAGCGCCAGCACCATGGCGCGCGGCAGCCAGCGCGGCATGCGGGCGCCCGGTACCGCGGCGCCGGCGGCCGGGGGTCCGGCGGCCGGCGTCGTGTCGACCGGGTATGCGTCCTGGGCGGTCCGCCCGTCGTCGTCAGTGGGTGCCACGGTGCAAGTCTCGCCGACGGCACTGACAACGCGTGGCCGGTGTCCAATCTTTGTGCACGCTCAGCGCTTCTCCCCGGGAACGTTCATGACCGTGCAGACCACACGCCATACTTCCTTGGCCTCCCAGCCGGCGTCCAGCGCCTCGTGCACCGTGAGTCCGCCGAGCTCCGTCATCACATGATCGCGCGCGAAGGTGTCGGCGTACCCGGAACCGAAGTGTTCCGCCATCCGCTGCCAGAAGACCGTCAACCGCATGACACCAGTATCCCGCCCCTGAGAGTGGGCCCTGCCCGGGACCGCTTGCCGAGACCGCTTTCCGTCCTACGGTCTGACGCATGGCCGAAACCGGAGCTTCCCCACTCCCCCCTACGCCCCCGGCGCACTCCCCGCTCTTCCGCGCCGAACAGTTCATGTGGCTCACCGCGCGCGTGCTGGAGCAGCGCCTTTTCGCGTACCACTTCCTGAACGGCAGCCCCGATCCGGTGGAGACGGCGCTGGACGCCTACCGCAACGAGGACGGCGGGTACGGCCATGCGCTGGAGCCCGATCTGCGCGGTCCGGTGAGCCAGCCGCTGCACACCGGGCACGCGCTGGCCGTCCTGGACGCCGTGGGGCGCTGCGGCGGGCAGCGGGTGGAGCGGGTGTGCCGCTATCTGACGTCCGTCTCCACCGCGGACGGGGCGCTGCCGGCGATCCATCCGAGCCAGCGCGGCTATCCGGCCGCCCCGTTCATCCCGATCACCGACGACCCGCCCAGCGAGCTGCTCGCCACCGGCCCTGTGGTGGGGCTGCTGCACCGCAACGAGGTGTGGCACGCCTGGCTGTTCCGGGCCACCGACTTCTGCTGGGAGGCCGTGGAGTCACTGGAGAAGTCGCATCCCTACGAGGTCGAGGCCGCCGTCGCCTTCCTGGACGCGGTACCCGACCGCGCCCGCGCGGAGGCGGCCGCCGACCGGCTGGGCCGCCTGGTGCGCGAGCACCGGCTGGCCGCGCTGGACCCGGAGCGCCTGGACGCGTACCCGGTGGCGACGGGCTACGCCCCGGGCGAGCACCACTTCCCGCACGACTTCGCGAAGTCCCCGGACTCGCTGGCGCGCGCGTGGTTCACCGACGAGGAGATGGCCCGCTCGCTGGACCACCTCGCCGCCGAGCAGCAGGAGGACGGCGGCTGGCCGATCGGCTGGCTCCAGTGGGCGCCGGCCACCGCCCTGGAGGCCCGCCCGATGGTGACGATCAAGGCGCTGCGCACCCTGAAGGCGTACGGCCACCTCGTGGGGTGACCCGTCTCTCGGCCGCCCCCGGCCCCGCTCAGCCCGCGATGGCCCGGACCCCCGCCGTCACCAGCACGGCCGCGCCGACGACGACCAGGAAGGGCGCGCGCAGCACCAGCGCCAGGGCGGCGGCCCCGAGTCCCGCGGCCCGGGCGTCCAGCACGAGCGCGTGCCCGTCGGCGAACGTCTGCTGGGCCGTGAGGGCGGCGAGCAGGGCCACCGGCAGCAGGGCGGCCAGCCGCCGCACCACCGGCCGCTCCAGGACGCCCGTGGGCACCAGCAGCCCGGCGAGCTTGACGGCGTAGCAGCCGAGGACGGTCGCGGCGATCGCGATCCAGATGTTCAACGGGTCTCCTCGGAAGCGTCGTCGCGGGTACGGCCGGACCGGCGGCCGGAGACGTACAGGACGGCCGGCGCCGCCAGCGCGGCCGCCAGGACCGGCACCCCGGCGGGCAGTACGGGCAGCAGGCCGAGCCCCAGCAGCACCGCGAGCGCGGCGACCGCGCGGTCGGTCGTGGTCTTCAGCATGGGGGCGAGCAGCGCCAGGAACACGGCGGGTCCGGCCGCGTCCAGGCCCCAGGCGCCGGTGTCCCCGACGGCCTTGGCGCCGAGCGCGCCGAGCAGGGTGGTGAGGTTCCACAGCACGTACAGGCTGAGTCCGGTGACGGTGAAGCCGATCCGCGCGGCACGCCGTGTCGGCTGGGCGAGCGTCACCGCGGTGGTCTCGTCGATCACCCACTGGGCGGCCAGCGGCCGTAGCGCGCGCGGAAGGGCCAGCACCTGCGACAGACGCAGCCCGTAGAAAGCGTTGCGCACCCCGAGGAAGAAGGCGCCGGCCGCCGCGGTGAGCGGGTTGCCGCCGGCCGCGAGTGCCCCGACCAGGGCGAACTGGGAGGCACCGGTGAACACCAGGAGGCTGAGTGCGCAGGTCTGGAGCAGTCCGAGCCCGCTGCCGGCCGAGGTCACCCCGAAGGCGAACCCGGAGAGTCCCACGGCGACGCCGACCCCGAGGGCGTCCCGGACGACGGCGGAGTCCGGTTTCGGCTCGTCCGCGCCGCGTATGTCTGCGAGTGCTGTCTGCTGTGCCACGCCCAGGACGCTACGTACCGCCGTCCCGCGCGTCTTGTACGTTCTTGCGCCCGCCTGGGCGCGCACCGGGACCGCGCTCGCGCGGATGCGCCACGGGACCGCGCTCACGCTGGTAGGCACCCGGCGGGACGCCGACGATCCGCGCGAAGTGCCGGTTGAGGTGCGGCTGGTCGGTGAAGCCGACGGTGACGGCGGCCTCGGCGGGGGCCGCGCCCGCGTCCAGCAGCAGCCGGGCGCGGCGCACCCGGGCGTCGGTCAACCAGGTGTGCGGGGGCATGCCGTAGGTGTCGCGGAACGCCCGCAGCAGCGCGAAGGGACTGGTGCCGAGGTCGGTGGCGAGCCGTTCCAGGGTCGGCGGCTCGGCCATCCGCTCCTCCAGCACGGCACGCGCGCGTGCGGCGAGCCGCGCGCCGGCGGTGCGGACCTGCCGCTGCGGCAGCGGGCCGCCGTTCGACCGCAGCAGCCGGGTCACCGCCACCCGCAGCAGGGTGTCGGCGGCGAGCGCGTTGCCCTCGTCGGCGGCGCGCAGCACCCGGTGCACCAGGGCGACGCAGTACGGATCGTCGAGCATCGGGCTGACGAAGCCGGGGGTGCCCCGGATCGCGGTGGTCTCCGCGGCGATCGCCGTCACCAGTTCCGGGGACGGGTAGACCGCGCCGTACCGCCAGCCCTCGGGGACCCCGGCCCGGCCGGTGTGCGCGGTGTCGGGGTTGACGAGCGCGAGCGCCCCGGCGCCGACGGTCACGTCGGAACCCCGGTGCCGGAAGACCTCGACCCCGTCCGCGATCCCGGCGATCACGAAGTGCTCGTGGGTGTGCCGGACAAACGTCTTCCGGACGTACCGGGCACGCAGCAGATCGACGTCGGGCAGCGCCTCGTACCGCCAGTGCCGCGCCCGCTCGTCCGATGCCGTCATACGCCCATTGTCGACCGCCCCGCTCCACCCGACCGCCCTCACCCCGCACCTTCGGCTCCCGCTTCCCGCCGGCCGCCCAGCTCGGCTGCCACCCCGCACCCCTCTTCCCGGTATCCCGCCTCCCGCATCTCCGCAGGTCAGACCCGGTTGTCAGTGGCCGGGTGCAGGATTGACCCATGGCGAAATCCGCAGACCGGGCCCTCGACGGCTTCTCCCCCGCGACCCGCGGCTGGTTCACGGGGGCGTTTTCCGCGCCCACCGCGGCCCAGGCGGGCGCGTGGCAGGCCATCGGGGCGGGCTCGGACGTGCTGGTGGTCGCCCCGACCGGCTCCGGCAAGACACTGGCCGCCTTCCTCGCCGCCCTGGACCAGCTGGCCTCGGCCCCGCCCCCGGCCGACCCCAGGAAGCGCTGCCGGGTGCTGTACGTGTCCCCGCTCAAGGCCCTCGCGGTCGACGTCGAGCGGAACCTGCGCAGTCCGCTGACCGGCATCCGCCAGGAGTCCGTGCGCCTCGGTCTGCCCGAGCCGGAGGTCAGGGTCGGCATCCGCTCCGGCGACACCCCGCCCGCCGAGCGCCGCGCCCTGTCCACCCGCCCGCCGGACATCCTGATCACCACCCCGGAGTCCCTGTTCCTCATGCTGACGTCGGCCACGCGTGACGCGCTGACCGGCATCGAGACGGTGATCCTGGACGAGGTGCACGCCGTCGCCGGCACCAAGCGCGGCGCGCATCTCGCGCTCTCCCTGGAGCGGCTGGACGAGCTGCTGCCGAAGCCGGCCCGCCGTATCGGCCTGTCGGCGACCGTCCGTCCGGTCGACGAGGTGGCCCGCTATCTCTCGCCGCGCCGCAAGGTGGAGATCGTCCAGCCCGAGTCCGGCAAGGAGTTCGACCTCTCCGTCGTCGTCCCCGTGGAGGACATGGGCGAGCTGGGCGGCTCGCCGGCGACCGATGCCAAGGAGGGCGGGGACCGGCCGTCGATCTGGCCGCATGTGGAAGAGCGGATCGCCGACCTGGTGCAGGCCCACCGCTCGACGATCGTCTTCGCGAACTCACGCCGGCTGGCGGAGCGGCTGTGCAACCGGCTCAACGAGATCGCGTACGAGCGCGTGACCGGCGAGCCGCTGGACGAGCACCACTCCCCCGCCGAGCTGATGGGCGGCTCGGGCGCGGCCCAGGGCGCCCCGCCGGTCATCGCCCGCGCGCACCACGGCTCGGTCTCCAAGGAGCAGCGGGCCCTGGTCGAGGAGGACCTGAAGGCCGGCCGGCTGCCCGCCGTGGTGGCCACCTCCAGCCTCGAACTGGGCATCGACATGGGCGCGGTGGACCTGGTCGTCCAGGTCGAGTCCCCGCCCTCGGTGGCCTCCGGCCTCCAGCGCGTCGGCCGCGCGGGACACCAGGTCGGCGCGGTGTCCACCGGCGTGGTCTTCCCCAAGTACCGGGGCGACCTGGTGCAGGCGGCCGTGGTCACCGAGCGGATGCGCACCGGCTCCATCGAGTCCTTGAGGGTCCCGGCCAACCCCCTCGACGTGCTGGCACAGCAGCTGGTCGCGATGACGTCGCTGGACACCTGGCAGTTCGACGACCTGCTGGCCATGGTCCGCCGCGCGGCTCCCTTCGCCTCGCTCCCGGAGTCGGCGTTCACCGCGGTCCTCGACATGCTCGCGGGCCGCTATCCGTCCGACGCCTTCGCCGAGCTGCGCCCGCGCGTGGTCTGGGACCGGGTCGCGGGCACGGTCACCGGCCGCCCGGGCGCCCAGCGCCTGGCCGTCACCTCCGGCGGCACGATCCCCGACCGTGGCCTCTTCGGCGTCTTCCTCGCCGGCGCCGACCCCAAGAAGGGCGGCGGCCGGGTCGGCGAGCTGGACGAGGAGATGGTGTACGAGTCCCGGGTGGGCGATGTCTTCACCCTGGGCACCAGCTCCTGGCGCATCGAGGACATCACGCGGGACCGCGTCCTGGTCTCCCCCGCCCCCGGGGTGCCGGGCCGCCTGCCCTTCTGGAAGGGCGACCAGCTGGGCCGCCCGCTCGAACTGGGCCGCGCGGTGGGCGCGTTCCTGCGCGAGGTCGGCTCGCTCGCCAAGGACGACGCCCGGCTGCGTCTGCTCGCGGCGGGCCTGGACGCCTGGGCGGCGGACAACGTGCTGTCGTACCTCGACGAACAGCGCGAGGCCTGCGGCCATGTCCCCGACGACCGCACGATCGTCGTGGAGCGCTTCCGTGACGAACTGGGCGACTGGCGGGTCGTCGTCCACTCCCCGTTCGGCGCGCAGGTCCACGCTCCCTGGGCGCTGGCCCTCGGCGCCCGGCTGTCCGAGCGGTACGGCATGGACGCCCAGGTCATGCACGCCGACGACGGCATCGTGCTGCGCCTGCCGGACGCCGACCTGATGGGCCTGGATCTGCTCGATCAGGCCCCCACCAAGGCGGGCACCGAATACGACGCCGAGCAGGCGCCCGTCGGCGCGGCGGACGTCGCCTTCGACAAGGGCGAGGTCGACCAGATCGTCACCGACCAGGTCGGCGGCTCGGCCCTGTTCGCCGCCCGGTTCCGCGAATGCGCGGCCCGCGCGCTGTTGCTGCCCCGCCGCAACCCCGGCAAGCGCACCCCGCTGTGGCAGCAGCGTCAGCGTGCCGCCCAACTGCTCCAGGTGGCGAGCGAGTTCGGGTCCTTCCCGATCGTCCTGGAAGCGGTCCGCGAGTGCCTCCAGGACGTCTTCGACGTGCCGGGCCTGGTCGAGCTGATGGGTGACCTGGAGTCCCGGAAGGTCCGCCTGGTCGAGGTCACGACCCCGGAGCCGTCCCCCTTCGCCCGGTCCCTCCTGTTCGGCTATGTCGCCCAGTTCCTGTACGAGGGCGACTCCCCGCTCGCCGAGCGTCGCGCGGCCGCGCTCTCCCTGGACTCCCGCCTGCTGGCCGAGCTGCTGGGCCAGGCGGAGCTGCGCGAGCTGCTCGACGCGGACGTGCTCACCGAGCTGGAACGCGAGCTGCAGTGGCTCACCGAGGACCGCCGGATCAAGGACCCGGAAGGCGTCGCCGACGTGCTGCGGCTGCTCGGGCCGCTCACGGACGCCGAGTTGGCCGAGCGGGGCGCCGAACCGCGATGGGCCGAGGAGCTGGCCGGTGCCCGCCGGGCGATCAAGGTCCGGATCGCCGGTGGCGACCACTGGGCGGCGATCGAGGACGCGGGCCGGCTGCGCGACGCGCTCGGCACGGCCTTGCCGGTGGGTGTCCCCGAGGCGTTCACCGAGCCGGTGAAGGATCCGCTGGGCGACCTCCTCGCCCGGTACGCGCGCACGCACGGCCCGTTCACGTCGGCCACGGCGGCGGCCCGGTTCGGGCTCGGAGCCGCGGTCACGGACGGCGCGTTGCAGCGGCTCGCCGCGGGCGGCCGGGTGGTGCAGGGCGAGTTCCATCCGGCGGGCATCGGCCAGGAGTGGTGCGACGCGGCCGTGCTGCGCAGGCTGCGCCGCCGCTCCCTGGCCGCGCTCCGGCACGAGCTGGAGCCGGTGGCACCGGCCGCGCTCGCACAGTTCCTGCCCCAGTGGCAGCACATCGGCAAGGGGCACGGGCTGCGTGGCGTCGACGGACTGGTGCGCGCCGTCGAGCAGTTGCAGGGCGCGTCGGTGCCGGCGTCGGCCCTGGAGAAGCTGGTCCTGCCGTCCCGGGTGGCCAACTACACGCCCTCGATGCTCGACGAACTCACCGCCGCCGGAGAGCTCGTGTGGGCCGGCGCGGGCGCCCTGCCGGGCAAGGACGGCTGGGTCTCGCTGTATCTGGCGGACGCGGCCCCGCTGCTCCTGCCACCACCGCACCCCCTGGAGCTGACGGCCCTCCACCAGTCCGTCCTGGACACCCTCTCCGGCGGCTACGGCCTGTTCTTCCGTCAGATCGCCGACCAGGTCCGCGCCACCACCCACCCCGACGCCACCGACCCCCAACTGGCCGATGCTGTCTGGGACCTGGCCTGGTCCGGTCGGCTCACCAACGACACCCTGGCCCCGATGCGCGCCCTGCTGGGCTCGGGCCGTACCGCGGGTGCCACGGCCCACCGCGCCAAGCGCGCCGTCCCGCGCGGTCGTTACGGCTCCTTGACGGCCGCCGCCCGCACCGCCTCACGTACCGGTCCGCCGACCGTCGCCGGCCGCTGGTCCCTGCTCCCGCAGCGCGAGCCGGACACCACCGTGCGCGCCCACGCCCTGGCCCGCACCCTGCTCGACCGGCACGGCGTGGTCACCCGGGGAGCGGTCGCGGCGGAGGGCGTCGAGGGTGGTTTCTCGGCGGTGTACCGCATCCTGTCGGCGTTCGAGGAGAGCGGGCAGGCCCGCCGGGGTTACGTCGTCGAGGGGCTCGGCGCGGCCCAGTTCGCGATGGACGGCGCGGTCGACCGGCTGCGCGCCGCGTCCAACGCCCGCGAGCGCGGCGAGACTCTGCCGGGTGCCCCCTTCGGAAACGGCGGCCCAGTGGCCCACGCGTCCTTCGGGAACGGCGGCTCGGTCACCTCCGCCGCGTTCGGCGCCGAGACCCCCCTCGGCCCCATCGACGAAGCCGGCTTCCCCGGCCTGGACGGGGACTTCACCTGGCCCCCCGAGCCCCCCACCGCCCCCGGCGACTACGTCTCCCCCAAGGGCCTCGCCCCGTCCGACCCGTTCGCCGCCCCCGGCTACGGCGGCCCCCGCGGCGGCAGCCCCGCGAACCCGTACACCTACGGCAGCCATCACACCCGTACCCCGGCCGCCCCCGACCCCAGAGCCGTGGTCCTCGCCGCCGCCGACCCCGCCAACGCCTATGGCGCCGCCCTCTCCTGGCCCGAGCCCCCGACCGGCGCAGGTCACAAGCCGGGCCGTAAGGCGGGCTCGCTGGTCGTCCTGGTGGACGGCGAGCTGACCCTCTACATGGAGCGCGGCGGCAAGACCCTGCTGGCGTGGCCGTCCGCCCCGGACACGGACGCCGGCGACGACCCCCGCCTGCGTACGGCAGCCGAGGCCCTCGCGGCCGCCGCCCGCGCCGGCACCCTCGGCACGGTGACGGTGGAGCGTGTCAACGGCGCCACGGCCCTGACCTCGCCCCTGGGCACCCTGCTGGAAGGAGCGGGCTTCATCGCGACCCCGCGCGGCCTGCGCCTGCGGGCCTGACCCACCAGGAACATGAACACCGGACATGAACACCGCGCCCCCGGTGCGCCGCATGCGCCACCGCCATCCGCGCCCGTGCCCCCACCGCGCGCTCCACGCTCCCGTGTCACCCTTGACCCATGCCCGAAGGTGACACGGTCTGGCAGGCCGCGCGGCGCCTGCACGACGCGCTCGCGGGCAAGGTGCTGACCCGCAGCGACTTCCGGGTGCCCAAGTACGCCACCGTCGACCTCACCGGCCGTACCGTCCTCGGCACCATCCCGCGCGGCAAGCACCTGCTCACCCGCTTCGAGGGCGGCCTGACCCTGCACACGCATCTGCGGATGGAGGGCGCGTGGAAGGTCTACGGGAGCGGCGAGCGCTGGAAGGGGGGCCCCGACCACCAGATCAGGGCCGTCCTCGGTGCCGCCGACCGCACCGCCGTGGGTTACCGCCTCCAGGTTCTGGAGTTCCTGCGCACCGGCGAGGAGGATCGCGCCGTGGGCCACCTCGGCCCCGACCTGCTGGGCCCCGACTGGAACCCCGACCGCGCCCTCGCCAACCTGCTCGCCGACCCCGCCCGGCCGCTCGGCGAGGCCCTGCTCGACCAGCGCAACCTCGCCGGCATCGGCAACGTCTACAAGAGCGAGCTCTGCTTCCTGATCGGCGCGACCCCCTGGCTCCCGGTCGGCGCGCTCCCCGCCGATCGTGCCGCGAAACTCCCCGGCCTCGCCAAGCGCCTCCTGGAGGCCAACCGCGACCGCCTGGTCCGCCAGACCACGGGCCTGCGCAACCAGGACCTGTTCGTCTACGGCCGCGCCCGGCGCCCCTGTCTGCGCTGCGGCACCCCGATCCGGGTGGGCGACCAGGGCGACGGCTCCCGTGAGCGCCCCACCTACTGGTGCCCCGTCTGCCAGACCGGCCCCGCCCGCGGCTCTCGAGGCACCCCGAGCAGCCGCTCTCGCCAGGCTAATTGACGACCCGTCAGAAACGCTCGTACCGTCCCCTCATGTCCCTCAAGGCGTACGACCTCACCGGCCGCACCGCATTCGTCACCGGGGCCGCCGGCGGTATCGGGCGGGCTTCCGCCGTGCTGCTCGCCGAGGCGGGCGCGACCGTGCACTGTGCCGACCGGAACGCGGAAGGCCTGGACGAGACGGCCACATTGATCAAGGACGCCGGCGGCACCGCCCACATCCACACCGTCGACGTCACCGACCGGGCGCAGCTCGGGCAGGCCGTCCGGTCCTGCGAGCGGCTGGACGTCATGGCGGCGATCGCCGGGATCATGCACCGCAGCCCGGTGCTGGAGACCCGTGACGAGGACGTCGACCGGGTGCTGGACGTCAATTTCAAAGGCGTCCTGCGCTCCTGCCAGGAGGCGGCACGCCTGATGCTCGACCGGCAGACCGGGGGCAGCATCATCACCATGGCGTCGGGTGCGATCGACACCGGCGGCCCCGGCCTGCTCTGCTACGGCGCGGCCAAGGCGGCCGTGGTCCAGCTGACCAAGACGCTCGCGAGCGAGGTCGGCCGGCAGGGCATCCGCGTCAACGCGGTCGCCCCGGGCTGGACCCGGACCCCCATGACCGACCGCGACGACGGCGAGGAGCAGCGGCAGACGGAGGCGTGGATGGCCCGGATGTCGCCCCTGGGCCGCGTCGGCGAAGCTGCGGACGTCGCTCACGCCGTGCTGTATCTGGCGTCCGACGCCTCCTCGTTCATGACCGGCCAGATCCTGCGCCCGAACGGAGGGGTCGCGATGCCCTGGTAACGACCGGTGTCCGCCAGGCGGCCCGCCACCGCCCGGGGCCCATGGCCCCCGCCGCCCGGGACCTCGGTACACAGTTGACCGGCAGCAGGCTCAGTCCCCATCCCCCGGCGGCCACGGTCCCCTCCAGGGCCCCGGCTCCGTCGGCGAAGGTGATCCGCAGCACGGCCCACCACCACACCGCCGCGAATCCCAGGGCAACCCCCCAGCGCACTATCCGTCCCACCATGGCCGACACCTCCAGCCGGACGCTAGAACGCCGCCCGGTCCACCGGGGAGGCGCACCGAGGGCTCACCGATGCAACGGCCGTCGGCCGGCGGCGGCCACAGCTACGCGTTCTCCGCCTGAAACATCCAGTGATGTTTCTCCAGATCCGCCGTGATCCCGATGAAGATGTCCTGGGAGACCGGATCCGGCTCCGCGGTGGCCATGACCCGCCCCCGCATCCGGGTGATCACCGCGCCCAGCGCGTCCACCAGGGCACCCACCGCGTCCGAGTCCTTGACCCAGCCCCCGGGGGCGGTGGCGATGCCGCTGCCGGCGGCCACCGTGACCGCGCGTCCGTCCGGGGAGACGCCCAGCGCCGAGGCCCGCTCGGCAACCGTGTCGGAGTGTGTCCGGGCCGTGCCGACGACCTCGTCGAGCTGGAGGTGGACGGTCCGGAAGCGGGGGCCGACCACGTTCCAGTGGATCTGCTTGGCGATGAGTGCCAGGTCCACGAGATCGACGAGGGCGCCCTGGAGCGCCTCGGCCACGGTCTTCAGGTCCGCGTCGGACAGCGGGCTCTTCACGACGTACATGCGTCTCTCCGGTCGTTTCGCCCCCTGTCGGTCCCTCCAACCATGACCGCACCACCGGACACCGGCAAATGGACGCACACCGTCGGCAGGCATACGACGGCCCCGGCCACGCCTCCCCAGGTCTGTCTGGAGAAGCCCCGGCCGGGGCCTCGCACACTTCTTCTTCGACGCCGGGTCGGCGCCGCGTCGGTCTACACCCGCACAGGCGTCACGCGGCGACCACGTCCACTGCCTCGGCGGGCGCCTTGATGGTCACCCGTTCCGGTGGCACACCGGTCACCGAGACGCTTCCCAGCATCGGGCGAACCGGCGTGGGCACGGACTCGGTGGCCTGAGCGGACTGGGCCAGCTCGGCGAGGGCGAGTTCGTCGCTCACTTCTCGCATGAGCTCGGACATCCGTACGTCCAGCGCGTCGCAGATGGCGGAGAGCAGCTCGGAGGAAGCCTCCTTCTGCCCCCGCTCCACCTCGGAGAGATAGCCGAGTGAGACTCGGGCGGACGAGGAGACTTCGCGCAGAGTACGGCCCTGGCGCTGGCGCTGCCGACGCAGCACGTCACCCAGCAGGCGACGGAGCAGAATCATCGGTGGCTCCCTCCTCGGACCGCGTAGCCGCATCCTTCACGCCCCACCGTACCGCCTTGCGCCGCGGCCGTGCGGGGAGCGATGTCGTGTTCACTCAGGGCTGCAAACATCAAAACCCCCCGTTCTGTTCCGTATCCTGTGTCCGCTCATTCCCGGTCTGTTCGCTCGCAAGCTCTCTCAGAAGCAGCGCGAGTACGCTCCGTACACTCTCTCTACGAATTTCCGCACGGTCGCCGTTCAACCGCAGAGCCTCCACTTTTCCGCCAGCGGCAGAACCGGAACCAGCACCGGAAGGGCCGTCGACGGCCACGAAGACCGTGCCGACCGGGCGGCCGTCCTGGGGTTCGGGGCCGGCGACCCCGGTGGTCGCGAGGCCCCAGTCGGCGCCCAGCGCCTTCCGCACGCCGGCCGCCATCTGGGCCGCGACCTGCGGATCCACCGCGCCGTGCTGGGCCAGCAGGGTGGCGTCGACACCCAGCACGTCGTGCTTGAGCTCGGTGGCGTAGGCGGTGACCGAACCTCGGAACGTCTTGGACGCCCCAGGGACCGCTGTGATCTCCGCCGCTACCAGGCCGCCGGTCAGCGACTCGGCGACAGCGAGGGTCTGACCCCTCACCGTCAGTAGTCGCACCAGTTCGGCGGCCGTGGAATTCACGCTTCCGTCTCCTCCAGCGCCGCAGCGCGCTCGGCGATTCCCTGCCTCCGCAGCACAATGGCCTGTCTCACATAGTCGAGACCCGTCACGACCGTCAGGACGACGGCCGCGGCCATCACCCAGAACCTCAGAGTGGCCAGCCAGCCCGTCAGTGCCAGTACGTACATCCCCACGGCCACGCCCTGGGTGAGGGTCTTGAGCTTGCCGCCGCGGCTGGCCGGGATCACGCCGTAGCGGATGACCAGGAAACGCAGCAGGGTGATCCCGAGTTCCCGGCCGAGGATGACGATCGTCACCCACCAGGGCAGATCGCCGAGCGACGAGAGACAGAGCAGCGCCGCCCCCATGATCGCCTTGTCGGCGATGGGGTCGGCGATCTTCCCGAAGTCGGTGACCAGGTTGTAGGTGCGCGCCAGATGCCCGTCGAACAGGTCGGTGATCATGGCGATGGCGAAGGCGGCCCAGGCGAGCGAGCGCCAGGCCGGGTCGTATCCGCCGCCGGCCAGCATCAGGGCGACGAAGCCGGGGACCAGGACCAGCCGGAGCATGGTCAGCAGATTGGCGACGTTCCACAGGCTGGCCTGGTTGACGGCGGCAGCGGCGATCTTCCTCCCGCCGCGCACGGGCCTCTCCCCGTCAGGGGAACCGGAACCAGCGGCCCGGATACTCCCGCCACCGGCGCTCTCACCACCGAGGTTCCCGGCACCGGCGTCCTTCGCACCGACGCTCCCGGCACCAGAGCTCTCCGCACCGGCCTTCCCGGTGCCAGAGCTGTCGGCATCGACGGTCCCGGCGACAGAACTCTTGGCACCGAAGTTCTCCGTACCGGAGTTCTCCGTACCGGAGTTCTCCGTAGCGGAGTTCTCCGTACCGGAGTCCTCAGCACCGGCGTTCCGCGGGCCGGCGTTCTGCGGACCGGAGAGATCCGGAGCGGCACCGGAGGTGGCGGCGGAGCCCGGGGCGCCCTGAGCGCCCTGAGCGCCGGAGGTGCCGCCCGCGGCGGACGCCGGGACTCCGGTCATCTGCCGGCCTCCTCACTCCACGCGGGCCCGCCCTGCAGGGGCTCGGCCACCAGGTCGACGCCCTCCGTACCGACCACCTTCGCCTCGACGATACGGCCGACGCGCAGGCCTTCGCCGCCCGTGAGCAGCACCTGCCCGTCCGTCTCCGGCGCCTGGTGGGCCGCCCGGCCGTAGACGCCGTCCTCGCCGTCCACGGACTCCACGAGCACGTGCACGGTCTCGCCGACGCGCTCCTCGGCCCGCTGCGAGACGAGTTCCTCGGCGAGCCGGGAGACCCGGGCGAGACGCTCGGCGACGACATCCTCGTCGAGCTTGTTCTCGTACGTCGCCGCCTCGGTGCCCTCCTCGTCGGAGTATCCGAAGACGCCGATCGCGTCGAGCCGGGCGCTGTTCAGGAAGCGCTCCAGCTCGGCCAGGTCGGACGCGGACTCGCCGGGGAAGCCGACGATGAAGTTGGAGCGGACGCCGGCCTGCGGGGCCTTGGTCCGGATGGTGTCGAGCAGCTCCAGGAAACGGTCGGTGTCGCCGAAGCGGCGCATGGCCCGCAGCACGCCCGGGGCGGAGTGCTGGAAGGACAGGTCGAAGTACGGCACGACGTTCGGCGTGGAGGTCAGTACGTCGATCAGGCCGGGGCGCATCTCGGCCGGCTGGAGGTAGCTGACGCGCACCCGCTCGATGCCGTCGACCTCGGCCAGCTCCGGCAGCAGCGACTCCAGGAGGCGGATGTCGCCCAGGTCCTTGCCGTAGGAGGTGTTGTTCTCGGAGACCAGCATGATCTCCGACACGCCCTGTTCGGCCAGCCAACGGGTCTCGTTCAGCACGTCGCTGGGGCGGCGTGAGATGAAGGAGCCGCGGAAGGAGGGGATGGCGCAGAAGGAGCAGCGACGGTCGCAGCCGGAGGCGAGCTTGACCGAGGCGACCGGGGCGCCGTCCAGCCGGCGGCGCAGGGGCGCGCGGGGGCCGGAGGCGGGCGCCACGCCCTCCGGGAGGTCGGACGGGCCGTGCCCGGGCAGCGCCAC
Source organism: Streptomyces sp. NPDC051105 (assembly GCF_040682795.1). Lineage (NCBI taxonomy): Bacteria > Bacillati > Actinomycetota > Actinomycetes > Kitasatosporales > Streptomycetaceae > Streptomyces > Streptomyces sp. NPDC051105. The sequence goes on from NZ_JBFBBR010000001.1 coordinate 892,973, forward strand.
CGACGCGGCCGAGTCCTGCCGCTCGGCCGGGCTGATGGGCAGCAGCTTGCGCCGGTCGCGCGGGGTGTGCGAGGCGTGGATGCCGCCGTTGAGGATGGTCTGGAGCCGGTCGGAGATGTCGGAGTAGTCGTCGAAGCCGAGCACGCCGTCCGCCTCGGGCAGCGCCTGGGCGAGTTCCTTGCCGTACCGCTCGGCCATGCAGCCCACCGCCACGACGGCCTGGGTTCTGCCGTGACCCTTGAGGTCGTTGGCCTCGAGCAGGGCGTCGACGGAGTCCTTCTTGGCGGCCTCGACGAATCCACAGGTGTTGACCACGGCGACATCCGCGTCCTGGGCGTCCTCGACGAGCTGCCAGCCGTCCGCCTCCAAACGGCCTGCGAGCTCCTCCGAGTCCACCTCGTTACGGGCGCAGCCGAGAGTGACTAGTGCGACGGTACGGCGTTCAGGCATGGGCTCAAGACTACTTCGTCTCACCGACAGCCCACGTCGAAGGGGCTGGCCGATCACGGCCAACCCCTTGGGTACGTGCTCGATCCGAACGGTTATCCGACTTCCGGGTCGCCCTTGGTGTAGGTGAGGCGCTCCACGGCTCCGGGCCGGAACTGGTCCTCGATCTTCTTGCCGTTGACGTAGAGCTGGATGGCTCCGGCGTCACCGAGGATCAGGTTGATCTTGGAGCTGTCCTGGAAGGTCTTGGAGTCGCCCTTCTTCAGCAGCCCGTCGAACAGCATCCGGCCGTTGTGGTCCTTGGCCGAGATCCAGCTGCGTCCGTCCACCGCGCTGACCTGGACGGTGACCTTGTCCTGGGGTGCGGCGGCGATCGCGCTGTCGGAGGGTTCAGGGGTCTTGTCGGGCTTGCTTTCCTTGGGGGTGGGCGAAGCCGGCTTGCTGGTCGTCGGGGCGGCTCCCCCGGCGACCGACTGCTTGGCGTCGTCGCCGTCGCCGCCCTTGAAGGCGGTGAAGCCGACGAAACCGATCACGACGACGATGGCGGCGACCATGGCCGCCGTCCAGTTGGGTCCTCGGCGCTCGGGGCGGATACGTTCCGCCTCGAACAGCGGGGCGGCGGGCGTCGGCGCGGGCCGCCCACCACCGTGCTCGGCCGCGAACTGCGCCAGCAGCGGCTCGGGGTCGAGGCCGACGGCCTTGGCCAGGGTCCTGATGTGCCCGCGGGCGTAGACGTCGCCGCCGCAGGGGGCGAAGTCGTCGGCCTCGATGGCATGCACGATGGCGATGCGGACCCGGGTGCTCCCGCTGATCTCGTCGACGGTCAGCCCGGCGGCGATGCGGGCCTGCTTGAGGGCGCGGCCTACGGAGGGGCGGTTTTCCTCGGACACGTCTGGGAACGGACGCTCGTCTTCAGGGGAGTTGCTGCCGATGGACACGGGGGCGCCTTTCGAGCGTGTAGCCACCTGTGCTGGAAGTTCAGTCTATGGGGGGTACGAAAGGGTGGGGCAACCGGGCGGTGGGACTTTGTACGCCATCGGTATGGCCGGGCATCCCGATGACGGGTCAGGCGTGCGCCCCAGGGTGGGGTACCCACCTTTCCTCTCGCTCAACTTGACGTACGTCAAAGGGAAACGGTTGCCCGACGATCTCTAACGGGTGGATCACGACAGCCTCCACCCGGTCTTCAGGCGCCCGTAGCCCTGAGACAGACCTACCCCTCAGACTCCCCACGGATCACAGCAAGCACTCCGTCCAGCTCATCGGGTTTCACCAGAACGTCGCGCGCCTTGGAGCCCTCGCTCGGCCCGACCACCCCGCGCGACTCCATGAGATCCATGAGCCGGCCCGCCTTGGCGAAGCCCACGCGCAGCTTGCGCTGGAGCATGGAGGTGGAGCCGAACTGCGTGGAGACGACCAGTTCGGCCGCCTGGCACAGCAGGTCGAGGTCGTCGCCGATGTCCTCGTCGATCTCCTTCTTCTGCTTGGTGCCCACGGTGACGTCGTCCCGGAAGACCGGCGCCATCTGGTCCTTGCAGTGCTGGACGATCACCGCGACCTCTTCTTCGGTGACGAACGCGCCCTGCATACGGGTCGGCTTGTTCGCCCCCATCGGCAGGAAGAGCCCGTCGCCCTTGCCGATGAGTTTCTCGGCGCCGGGCTGGTCGAGGATGACACGGCTGTCGGCGAGCGAGGAGGTCGCGAAGGCGAGCCGGGAGGGCACGTTCGCCTTGATGAGGCCGGTGACCACGTCGACCGACGGCCGCTGGGTGGCGAGCACCAGGTGGATGCCGGCCGCCCGCGCGAGCTGCGTGATGCGCACGATCGAGTCCTCGACGTCCCGGGGCGCGACCATCATCAGGTCGGCGAGCTCGTCGACGATCACCAGGAGATACGGATAGGTCTTGAGCTCCCGCTCGCTGCCCTCCGGCGTCTTCAGCTTGCCGTCGCGGATCGCCTGGTTGAAGTCGTCGATGTGCCGGTAGCCGAACGCCGCCAGGTCGTCGTAGCGCAGGTCCATCTCGCGTACGACCCACTGGAGCGCCTCGGCGGCGCGCTTCGGGTTGGTGATGATCGGCGTGATCAGGTGCGGGATCCCCTCGTAGGCGGTCAGCTCGACCCGCTTGGGGTCGACCAGGACCATCCGGACGTCCTCCGGGGTCGCCCGCATCATGACCGAGGTGATCAGGCAGTTGATGCAGGACGACTTGCCGGAGCCGGTGGCACCCGCGACGAGGATGTGCGGCATCTTGGCCAGCGAGTGCATGACGTAGCCGCCCTCGACGTCCTTGCCGAAGGCGACCAGCATCGGGTCGTCGTCCTCGGCGGACTCGGCGAGCCGCAGCACGTCACCCAGGTTGACCATCTCCCGGTCGGTGTTGGGGATCTCGATGCCGACCGCGGACTTGCCGGGGATCGGGCTGATGATCCGCACGTCCGGGCTGGCGACGGCGTACGCGATGTTCTTGGTGAGGGCGGTGATCCGTTCGACCTTCACGGCGGGGCCGAGCTCGACCTCGTACCGGGTGACCGTCGGACCGCGGGTGAAGCCGGTGACACGCGCGTCGACCTTGAACTCGGAGAAGACGTTGGACAGCGAGGCGACGACCTTGTCGTTGGCCTCGCTGCGCGACTTGCCCGGGCCGCCCCGGGTGAGCAGGTCCAGGGAGGGCAGCGAGTAGGTGATGTCGCCGGAGAGCTGGAGCTGCTCGGCGCGCGGGGGCAGATCGCGGGGCTCTTCGGGGGCCGGCTTGGTCAGGTCGGCGACGACCGGTTCGACCTTGAGCGTCTCCTGCTTGGGCCGCGCGGCCGGGACCGGACTCGGACTGGGGCTGGGGCTGGGGCTGGGGCTGGGGGCCGGCACGGGCGTGGGCGTGGTGTCCTCGCGGTCGCCGACGCTGACTCCCTGGGTGAGGTCGGCGACCAGCGGCGAGGGCGGCATGCCGTGCATGACCGCGCCGTCCAGGGCGGCAGCGGCTGCCGCGGCGACGTCCACGGGGTCCATCTGACGGCCCATCTCGGGCTGCGGCACGGCGGAGCGCCGCGGGCGGCCCCGGCGCTTGGCGAGGGCCTCCTGCTCGGCGACGTCCGGGTCGTAGTCCTGGGGGGCGCTGGAGCGCCTGCGGGAGCGGGCGGGCAGCGCCTGGCGCCACTGCTCGTCATAGCGCTCGTCGTCGGTGTGCTCGTCGTACTCGCTGTACTCGTCGGGTTCGGGGTCGTGCAGCAGCCCGAGGCGGATGCCGAGCGCGCGCAGCCGCTGCGGGATCGCGTTCACCGGGGTCGCGGTGACCACGAGCAGCCCGAAGACCGTGAGCAGCGCCAGCAGCGGTACGGCGAGGACGTCGGTCATGGTGTACGTCAGCGGGGTCGCCGCCGCCCATCCGATGAGGCCGCCGGCGTCCCTTATGCCCTGCATGCCGACGCTGCGGGCGGGCGCGCCGCAGGCGATGTGGACCTGGCCGAGCACGCCGATGACGAGCGCGGACAGGCCGATCACGATCCGGCCGTTGGCCTCCGGCTGCTCGGGGTGGCGCATGAACCGCAGGGCGATCACCGCGAGCAGTATCGGCACGAGCAGGTCGAGGCGGCCGAAGGCGCCGGTGACCAGGATCTCCACCAGGTCGCCGACCGGGCCGCGCAGGTCGGCCCAGGTGCCGGCGGCGACGATCAGGGCGATACCGAGCAGGAGCAGCGCGATGCCGTCCTTGCGGTGGGCCGGGTCCAGGTTCTTGGCTCCCTGTCCTATGCCGCGGAAGACGGCGCCGACGGCGTGCGCCAGGCCGAGCCAGAGGGCGCGCACCAGGCGGTAGACGCCCCCGGTCGGGCTGGGCGCCGGCCTGGGCGCCGGCGCGGACTTCTTCGCCGCCGCCCTCTTGGCGGGCGCCTTCTTGGCCGGGGCTTTCTTCGCGGCGGCCCTTTTCGCCGGCGCCTTCGAGGGAGCGGCCTTCTTCGGGGGCTGCTTCTTGGCTGCCGAGGGACGTGAGGCCATGGGTGTGAGGTTACCGGGGGATGCGACGGGGGACACGTGTGCCCACTGCTTCACCCGTTCGTGTCGCCCTTGCGGGGGCGCGGAACTGACGCGCGCTCATCGGCAACTGTGGCCGTCGTCGCGGTCAGTTCTGCGAGGAAAGCGGTGAAGCGCCGCCGCCGGTGCCCGGTTCCAGGGCGTCCAGCGCCCGGCGCAGGCCGGTGAGTTTGCGCTCCAGGTGGGCCGCCGTGGCCACCGCCGCCGCGTCCGCGGACTCGTCGTCCAGCTGCTTGGACAGCGCCTCCGCCTGCTCCTCGACGGCCGCGAGCCGCGCCGACAGCTCGGCGAGCAGCCCCGCGGACTCCTTGCCGGCGACCGCACCCTTGCCGCCGCCCTCCAACTGGAGCCGAAGCAGTGCCGCCTGCTCGCGGAGCTGGCAGTTCTTCATGTACAGCTCGACGAACACCGAGACCTTGGCGCGCAGCACCCACGGGTCGAAGGGCTTGGAGATGTAGTCCACCGCGCCCGCCGCGTAGCCCCGGAAGGTGTGGTGCGGGCCGTGGTTGATGGCGGTGAGGAAGATGATCGGGATGTCCCGGGTCCGCTCCCGCCGCTTGATGTGTGCCGCGGTCTCGAAACCATCCATGCCCGGCATCTGGACGTCCAGCAGAATGACCGCGAAGTCGTCCGTGAGCAGTGCCTTGAGTGCTTCCTCCCCGGACGATGCCCGCACCAGTGTCTGATCGAGCGCAGAGAGGATGGCCTCCAGCGCCAGCAGATTCTCCGGCCGGTCATCGACCAGGAGGATCTTGGCCTTCTGCACCATGGCCCGCCCTCCTCGCCCCGGATGTGCACCGGGCGCCGCCCCAGGGGACGACTCCCTTTCGCCGCCCGTCCTTGTGCCGGTCATGGTAGCCGCACCCCGCCTGTCGCCACACCCTGTCACCGCGATGTCACTGTGCACGTAGCAGAAACGCAGCCGGAGACCAGAAGGTTCCCCCAATTACGCACTTCTACACGGGTTCCGCAACCCTGCGTCAGCAACTCCGCGTGCACACGGAAGGTTCCCGAAACGTTCACATCACATCCGTCCGTTCCGGTCACTCCTCGCGCATCCATTTCGCCATCACCGCCAGCAGGTGGTCGGGATCGACCGGCTTGGTGACGTAGTCGGAGGCGCCGGACTCGAGCGCCTTCTCCCGGTCGCCCTTCATCGCCTTGGCGGTCAGCGCGATGATCGGCAGCCCGGCGAACTGCGGCATCCGACGGATCGCCGTGGTCGTCGCATAACCATCCATCTCGGGCATCATGATGTCCATCAGAACGACCGCGACATCGTCGTGCTGCTCCAGGACCTCGATGCCCTCACGGCCGTTCTCCGCGTACAGCACCGACAGACCGTGCTGCTCCAGGACGCTGGTGAGCGCGAAGACGTTGCGGATGTCGTCGTCGACGATCAGCACCTTCTCCCCGCCGAACCGTACGCCCCGGCGCGGCGCCGGGGCCGTCGCCTCCTGCTCGGCCAGCACCGGCCACGACTCGGCGATCTGCGGGATGGCCCGGCGGCGGCGCCGGAAGAGCGCGGCGGCACCGTTCTGGGTCTCCTGGTACGACTTCACCTCGGCCGGCGTCTCGATCTCCACGCCGGACAGCTCGGAGCCGTGGTTCTGCGAGGCGACCAGGTCCCCGGCCTCCAGCGCGGGCGCGGACTGCTGGTAGCCCTGCGGAGGCAGCTCGCTGGGGTGCAGCGGCAGATACAGCGTGAACGTCGAACCGCGGCCCGGCTCGCTCTGCGCGTGGATCTCACCGCCGAGCAGCTGCGCGATCTCCCGCGAGATCGACAGACCGAGGCCCGTACCGCCGTACTTGCGACTGGTCGTACCGTCGGCCTGCTTGAACGCCTCGAAGATGACCCGCATCTTGCTGGCCGCGATACCGATGCCGGTGTCGGTCACCGAGAAGGCGATCAGCGGCGCGTCCGGATCGCTGAGCGAACCGGCCTCGAGCAGCTGCTCCCTGATCCCCACCGGCACGTCGCCGCTCGCCGGGCGGATCACCAGCTCCACCGAGCCGGAGTCGGTGAACTTCACCGCGTTGGACAACAGGTTGCGCAGCACCTGCAGCAGCCGCTGTTCGTCGGTGTGCAGGGTGGCGGGCAGCTCCGGGGATACCCGTACCGACAGGTCGAGGCCCTTCTCCGCGGTCAGCGGCCGGAAGGTGGCCTCCACGTAGTCCACGAGCTGGACCAGCGCGATACGCGTCGGGGAGACGTCCATCTTGCCCGCCTCGACCTTCGACAGGTCGAGGATGTCGTTGATCAGCTGGAGCAGGTCGGAGCCGGCGCCGTGGATGGTCTCGGCGAACTCCACCTGCTTCGGGGAGAGGTTGCCCTCGGCGTTGTCGGCGAGCAGTTTGGCCAGGATCAGCAGCGAGTTGAGCGGTGTGCGCAGCTCGTGCGACATGTTGGCGAGGAACTCGCTCTTGTAACGCATGGAGACCGCGAGTTGCTCGGCGCGCTCCTCCAGGACCTGCCTGGCCTCCTCGATCTCGGTGTTCTTCACCTCGATGTCACGGTTCTGCTGGGCCAGCAGCTCGGCCTTCTCCTCCAGTTCGGCGTTGGACGCCTGGAGGGCCTTCTGCCGGTTCTCCAGCTCCGCCGACCGCTCCCGCAGCTGCTCGGTCAGCTCCTGCGACTGCTTCAGCAGCACCTCGGTCTTGGTGTTGACGGAGATGGTGTTGACGCTGGTCGCGATCATCTCGGCGATCTGGTTGAGGAAGTCCTTCTGGATCTGCGTGAACGGCGTGAAGGACGCCAGCTCGATCACACCGAGGACATTGCCCTCGAACAGCACCGGAAGCACGATCACCTGCGCCGGCGGGGCCTCGCCGAGCCCCGAGGAGATCTTCAGATAGCCCGTGGGCGCCTTCTCCACCAGGATCGTGCGCTTCTCCTGGGCCGCCGTGCCGATGAGCGCCTCACCGGGCCGGAACGACGTCGGCATGGAGCCCATCGAATAGCCGTACGATCCCTGCATGCGCAGCTCGTAGGCGTCCTCGGTCTCGGCGCCCAGGTCCTTGCCGTCGACCAGGGGCATCGCCATGAAGAACGCGCCGTGCTGCGCGGAGACCACCGGCGTCAGCTCGCTCATGATCAGCGAGGCCACGTCCGCCAGGTCGCGGCGGCCCTGCATCAGCGCGGAGATACGCGCCAGGTTGCCCTTGAGCCAGTCCTGCTCCTGGTTGGCGACCGTGGTGTCGCGCAGGTTGGCGATCATCTTGTTGATGTAGTCCTGGAGTTCCTGGATCTCGCCGGAGGCGTCCACGTCGATCTTCAGGTTCAGGTCGCCGCGGGTCACCGCGGTCGCCACGCGCGCGATGGCACGCACCTGCCGGGTCAGGTTCCCGGCCATCTCGTTCACGGACTCGGTGAGGTCCCGCCAGGTGCCGTCGACGTCACGCACGCGTGCCTGACCGCCCAGCTGCCCCTCGGTGCCCACCTCACGGGCCACCCGGGTGACCTCCTCGGCGAAGCTGGACAGCTGGTCGACCATCGTGTTGATCGTCGTCTTGAGTTCGAGGATCTCGCCGCGGGCGTCGATGTCGATCTTCTTGGTCAGGTCGCCTTTGGCGATGGCCGTGGTGACCATCGCGATGTTGCGCACCTGGCCGGTCAGGTTGGACGCCATGCCGTTCACCGACTCGGTGAGGTCCTTCCACGTACCCGCCACACCCGGTACGTGCGCCTGACCGCCGAGGATGCCGTCCGTGCCCACCTCCCGGGCCACCTTGGTGACCTGGTCGGCGAACGAACTCAGCGTCTTGACCATCGTGTTGATGGTGTCGGCGAGCTGGGCCACCTCACCGCTCGCCTCGATGGTGACCTGCCGGGTCAGGTCACCGTTGGCGACCGCCGCCGACACCTGGGAGATGTTCCGCACCTGCATGGTCAGGTTGTTGGCCATCAGGTTCACGTTGTTGCTGAGGTCCTTCCAGATGCCCGTGACACCCGGAACGTGCGCCTGGCCGCCCAGGATGCCCTCGGTACCCACCTCACGGGCCACCCGGGTCACCTGCTCGGCGAAGCTGGACAGCTGGTCGACCATGGTGTTGACCGTCGTGACGAGTTCGAGGATCTCGCCCTTCGCGTCAACGGTGATCTTCTTCGACAGGTCGCCCTTGGCGACCGCCGTCGTGACCTCGGCGATGTTGCGGACCTGGATGGTCAGGTTGTTCGCCATGAAGTTCACGGACTGGGTGAGGTCCTTCCAGGTGCCCGCCACCCCCTGCACCTCGGCCTGGCCGCCCAGGATGCCCTCGGTGCCCACCTCGCGCGCCACGCGCGTGACCTCCTGGGCGAACGACGACAGCTGGTCGACCATCGTGTTCAGGGTGTTCTTCAGCTCCTGGATCTCACCGCGCGCGTCCACGGTGATCTTCTGCGAGAGGTCACCCCGGGCCACCGCGGTCGCCACCTGGGCGATGTTGCGCACCTGGGCGGTGAGGTTGCCGGCCATGCCGTTCACCGAGTCCGTCAGGTCCCGCCACACACCGGCCACACCGGGCACCTGCGCCTGACCGCCGAGCCGGCCCTCCGTACCCACCTCCCGGGCCACCTTGGTGACCTGGTCGGCGAAGGCGGACAGTTGATCGACCATCGTGTTGATCGTGTTCTTCAGCTCGAGGATCTCGCCGCGCGCGTCGACGTCGATCTTCTGGGACAGGTCGCCCCGCGCCACCGCCGTCGTCACCTGGGCGATCTGCCGTACCTGCGAGGTGAGGTTGCCGGCCATGAAGTTGACGGAGTCCGTGAGCTCCTTCCAGGTGCCCGAGACGCCGTCCACGCGGGCCTGACCGCCCAGGCGGCCCTCCGTGCCCACGTCCCTGGCCATCCGCGTCACCTGGTCGGCGAAGCTGGAGAGCTGGTCCACCATCGTGTTCACGGTGTTCTTCAGCTGGAGCATCTCACCGGAGACGTCGACCGTGACCTTCTGCGAGAGGTCGCCGTTGGCCACCGCCGTCGTCACCTGGGCGATGTTGCGCACCTGGCCGGTGAGGTTGCGGAAAGCGGTGTTGACGGAGTCGGTCAGGTCCTTCCAGGTGCCGGCCGCCCCGGCCACCTGGGCCTGGCCGCCCAGTTCACCCTCGACACCGATCTCCCGCGCCACGCGGGTGACCTCGGCACCGAACGACGACAGCTGGTCGACCATGCCGTTGACGGTGTTCTTCAGCTCCAGCATCTCGCCGGCCACGTTCACGGTGACCTTCTGCGACAGGTCACCGTTGGCCACCGCCGTGGTCACCGCGGCGATGTCCCGCACCTGGGTGGTCAGGTTCCGGAAGACCGTGTTGACGGAGTCCGTGAGGTCCTTCCAGGTGCCCGCCGCGCCCGGCACGTTCGCCTGCCCGCCGAGCTGCCCCTCGGCGCCGACCTCGTTGGCCACGCGGGTGACCTCGTCCGCGAAGATCCGCAGCGTCTCGGTCATCTGGTTGATCGTCTCGGCGAGCTGCGCGACCTCACCGCGGGCCGGGACGGTCACCTTGCGCGAGAGGTCACCGCTGGCGACCGCGGTGGTCACCTCGGAGATCCCGCGCACCTGGGCGGTCAGATTGCCCGCCATGGTGTTGACGGAGTCGGTGAGCTCCTTCCACGTGCCGGCGACCCCGGGCACGTGCGCCTGGCCGCCCAGGATGCCGTCCGTGCCCACCTCACGGGCGACCCGGGTCACCTCGGAGGAGAATGCCGACAGCTGGTCCACCATCGTGTTGACGGTTTCCTTCAGCTCCAGCATCTCGCCGGCGACCTGAACCGTGACCTTCCGGGACAGATCACCCTTGGCGACCGCGGTCGTCACCAACGCGATGTCCCGCACCTGGGCCGTCAGCCGGTACGCCATCGTGTTGACGGAGTCCGTGAGGTCCCGCCACGAACCGGACATACCGCGCACCCGGGCCTGCCCGCCCAGCTTGCCCTCGGTACCCACCTCGCTGGCCACGCGCGTGACCTCGTCGGTGAAGGTCGAGAGCTGGTCCACCAGGTTGTTGACGGTCCTGCCGACCTTCAGGAACTCACCGCGCAGCGGATGCCCGGCCCCGTCCGCCGACGGCGACCGCAGATCCATACGCGGCGACAGATCGCCCTCGGCCACCGCCGTCAGAACCCGGCCCACCTCGGAGACCGGCCGTACGAGGTCGTCGACGAGGGCGTTGGAGTTGTCCACGGCGGTCGCCCAGGAACCTTCACAGGCGCCCGTTTCCAGCCGTTCCGTGAGTTTTCCCTCACGTCCGACCACCCGCCGTACCCGTGACAGCTCACCCGTGAGGTGGAGATTACGGTCGGCGACCTCGTTGAAGACCGCCGCGATCTCCGACATCACGCCGTCCCCGGACACCGTGAGCCGCTTCCGGAAGTTCCCGTCGCGCATCGCCACGAGAGCCACCAGCAGCCGGTCCAGGGCGGCCGAATCCACCTCCGTGGTCCCGCCGCCGCCCCGCCGCCCGCTCAGGGACTGTCCGCCTTTCGCGCGCGCCTTAGTGCCCCGCGTCGCTGCGCCAGACTCCACTGTGTCCCTCCCGCAGGGGTCGACCGTCACCACTGTGCCCGTACCACTGTGCTCGGATACCGCCGTAGTCGACGTACCGCTTACTTCGGCGTACCCGTTACTGCTGTGTCCTTCTGCCGGATCGGATCCGGACACACCACGGGCTGCTGCCCGCCGTACACGCAACGCATTCAGCCTGCCCGTACCTTCATCAGAAGCTTGCCCAGTGTTTCACCCTGGCCGAACCAGGCCATAACAGTTCGGCAGCTTCGCACATCGTCCGCACACCCTGGGGACGTAAACACTGGCGACCGGCATCCGCTCGGACGGCGAAGGTAAGTAACCTTGCATGCGGCTGTCCAGCCGCGCCGGTTTGTTCGGCCTGGGCGGTGGCACGAGAACGAGCGGGCATTCGGAGGGGCGGCCGCAGACCATGACCACCGGAGTGATCCCCGGGGGACACACCCCGGAGCCACGGCCCACGGGCGAGCGGATGCCGCAGCAGCGGCACGAGTCGGCCGGCCAGGGAAGCCCGTACGTCGAGAACCGGTCGAGGAGTTCTGTGATCACCGCGCGCGCGGCCGCCAGCTTCGAGCCCGTCGGGCGATCGGTCGCGACCGCGCGGGCCTTCGTCCGCGACACGCTCCAGGGTTGGGGCTTCGCGGACGTCATCGACGACGCCGTGGTCCTCACCAGCGAACTGGTGACCAACGCGGTCGTACACGCGGGCACCCACGCCGACGTCCTGTGCCTGCGCTCGGACGACGGGGTGCGCATCGAGGTCGCCGACCGCTACCCGGAACGCGAGGTCCCGCTCCAGGGCTCCGCCGTCAACATGGGCAGCCCCGACCGCGAGGGCGGCCGCGGCCTCCAGCTCTGTGCGGCCCTCGCCGCCCGCTGGGGTGTCGAGTACACGCCCACTTTCAAGAACGTCTGGTTCCAGCTCGATCTCCCCGAGCGCCCGGTGGGCACCCGCGCGGCCGGCCCGTCCCTCCCCGCCGACCTGCTGCCCCTCGCCGACGGCCGGGTCCGCGTCGCGGTCGTGCAGATCGACCGCAAGGGCTCGGTCACGGCCTGGAACGAGGACGCCGAGGAACTCTTCGGCCACACCGCCGCCGAGGTCACCGGCAAGCCGCTCACCGACCTCGCCGCCTGGCCGCACACCCCCGGCACCGGCACCGGCGTCGCCGAGGCCCTCCAGCTCTCCCGCTGGGAGGGCAGTTACGGCATCCGCGGCGCCGACGGCCGGGTCACCTCCGTCTACGCCTCGCACCTGAGGGTCCGCGACACCGGCGGCGAGCCCTCCACCGTCTGCCTCCTCGTACGCGACCACGAACGCGCCGTCCTCCAGACCCCGTTGCGTCTCCCCGCCTCCGACACCGGCGGCGCCTCCGACGGCCAGAGCGCCGACCCCTTCGAGGTGTTCATCGGCTCGCCGGCCCCGGACGACCTCGACGGCCTCCTCCAGCGCACGGTCGAGCGCGCCCGCGACATGCTCGACGGCGACTCCGCGTTCCTGCTCCTGGCGACCGACGACGAGACCGAGTTGGAGGTTCGCGCCTCCACCGGGTTGCCGTCCGCGCGTCAGCGCTTCGCGCGCGTGCCCGTCGAAGCCGGCCCCGGCCGCTACGGCTCGGCCCGTATGCCGGCCGTCCACGACGATCTGACGGCCGTTCCGGGCGCGGTCCCCCTCCTCGGCGGCACCGGCATGCGCTCGGTCGTCACGGTCCCGCTGAAGGTCGAGGGCCGGCTGACGGGCTCCCTGGGCGTCGCGGCGGAGGCGCCGGGCAGATACTCCAACGAGGAGGCGCTGCGCCTCCAGTTCGCCGCCGACCGCATCGCCCTGGCCGTCGAGTCGGCCCGCCTGGGCGAGCTGGAGCGGCTGCGCCGCGGCTCGCTCAGCTTCCTGGTCGAGGCCTCCGACCTGCTCGCCGGCACCCTGGACCGCGACCAGACCCTCGCCCTGATGGCACAGATGACGGTGCCGACCCTCGCCACCTGGTGCGCGGTCTACACGATCGCCGACCAGGCCTCCGAGCCGTACCTGTCGTACGTCCTGCACGAGGACGAGGAACTCATCGACGGCATCAAGTCGTTGCTCTCCAAGGTGCCCCCGCCGGACCCGGTACCCACCCCGGGCGCCCGGGTCTGGCCGGCCCCCGGCGAGAACGCCCACCAGGCCGCCCTGCGCAGTTCCATGCGCAGCCTGGGCATGACCGGCGGCCCTGCCCGCCAGGTCTCCTCCGCCATCGGTCCGACGCTCGCCACGGCCTCCGCCGTGGGCGGCGAGACCGTGGTCCTCCCTCTGGTCGCCCGCAACCGCGTCATCGGGATGCTCACCCTGGGCAAGCCCACCGACGAACACTTCCGCCAGGAAATCCTGGAACTCGCCGAGGACCTGTCCCGCCGGGCCGCCCTGGCGCTGGACAACGCCCGCCTGTACTCGGAGCGCACGGCCATCAGCCAGGCCCTCCAGCGCAGCCTCCTGCCCCCGGGCACCCCGCACATCGAGGGCGTCGAGGTCGAGGTCATCTACCGCGCGGCCGGCGAGGGCAACGAGGTCGGCGGCGACTTCTACGACGTCTTCCCCATCTCCGACGGCACGTACGGCTTCGCCATCGGCGACGTCTGCGGGACGGGCCCCAACGCGGCGGCCGTGACGGGCCTGGCACGGCACGCGCTGCGCCTGCTGGCCCGGGAGGGCCTCAGCGGCCCGGCGGTCCTGGAGCGCCTCAACTCGGCGATCCTGGACGAGGGCGACCGCAGCCGCTTCCTGACCCTCCTGTACGGCGAGATGCGTCCGCAGGACGACGGCAGCGCGGAGATGAAGGTGGTGTGCGCCGGCCATCCGCTGCCGTTGCGTCTGCGCCAGGACGGCACGGTGGAGGCCGCCGCCGAACCCCAGCCGCTCCTCGGTGTCATCGAGGACCTGGAGCTGTACGAGCAGACGATCACCCTCGACCCGGGTGATGTCCTCCTGTGCGTCACCGACGGCGTGACGGAGCGCCGGGAGGGCACCCGCATGCTCGGCGACGACGGCCTCGCCGATGTCCTCACGACCTGCACGGGTCTGACGGCGGGTGCGGTCGCCGCACGCATCATGCGCGCGGTGGAGCGCTTCGCGTCGGACGCTCCGTCGGACGACATGGCGATTCTGGCGATGCGGGTCCCCGGCCTTCAGAAGGACTGAGGGCGGGGACGGAAGAGGACACAAAAAAGTCCCGCCCTTTCGGGCGGGACTTTTCTTGCCGGAGCCCCCAAACGGAATCGAACCGTTGACCTTCTCCTTACCATGGAGACGCTCTGCCGACTGAGCTATAGGGGCCTGTTGCCTTTTCGAGGTTTCCCCCGCGGCAACGGAATAGATCATACCCTGGACGGACCCGGGTTCCCAAACTCGTTCAGAAGGCGGGCTGCAGCAGACCTCCGAGGGCGTTGCAGGCGGAGACGATCCGCTGCATCTCCCGCTTCGTCAAAGGGGCGTCCACGGGCAGCGCCAGCGTCACGTCGGCGGCATGCTCGGTCTCCGGCAGCGAGACACAGCGCCGGAATTCCGGCAGCCGGTGCACGGGCGTCTTCACCGGCACCCGGCAGTCGACTCCCTTGGCCCGCAGAGCCCGTGCGAAGGCGTCCCGGTCGGGCCGGCCGTTCCCCGGCACCCGCACGACGTACTGCTGGTAGGTGTGCCCGTCGCCACCGTCCGGCGTCCGCACCCCACGCAGCTTCGCATCGAGGTAGGCGGCCCGCTGCCGCCGCTGAGCGACCTCGTCGTACGGCGCCTCGGACTCGCCCTGCTCCAGCACCAGCAGCCCGTGCCGCTGCCCCAGCGCATGCAACTCCCGGACGCCGGCCCACCGTCCGAAGCGGTGTACGACAACCACGGCCGCGGACCGGACAGTTACCGCCGACTCCACCGCCGAGACGTCGAGGCAGTAGGTCACCGGATCTATGTCGGCGAACACCGGAAGCGCACCGGCGAGTGTCACCGCCTCGGCGACCTCCACGTTCCCGAAGGCCGGCACGATGACCTCGTCACCGACTCCGACGCCGGCGGCCCTGAGCATTGCAGCAGTACCCATGCTGGGATGCTCGGCGCGCAACGTGAACTTTGCGTTACGCATACCAAAAAAGGGCTGGACCCGGAACCGAAGTTCCGGGTCCAGCCCTTTGAAAATTTGTTCGGCGGTGTCCTACTCTCCCACAGGGTCCCCCCTGCAGTACCATCGGCGCTGTAAGGCTTAGCTTCCGGGTTCGGAATGTAACCGGGCGTTT